>JAPLEO010000100.1 GCA_026391125.1 Bacteroidota bacterium | reverse complement strand
ACTAAGAAATGGACAATGCCTATACATAACTGGGGCCTAATCCTAAATCAGTTCTTAACTATCTTTGAAAAAAGGGTTCAACTTTAATTAAAAAGATGAACCCCTATATTTTTACTTACACACTTTATGAGACAGTGTCTAAAACCTATCCCAACTCGGGGTAGGTTTTTGATTTAGAAGATGCCTGTCCAGTCCTCACTCCTCACTTCTTCTTCCTCCTCTCTTCACTCTTATCTTTTATCTCTTCACTTCTTCTTCCTCCTCTCTTCACTCTTATCTTTTATCTCTTCTCTTCTTCTTCCTCCTCTCTTCACTCTTATCTTTTATCTCTTCTCTTCTTCTTCCTCCTCTCTTATCTCTTCACTAAAAAAGGCTGTCTCCGAAGAAACAGCCTCTAACTATTATAAGAAATTATCTTAGAAATTAAACTTCACTCCTAACTGTCCCTGCCAACGAGAGTTCATTGGGTCAACTGTGTAGTAATGATTATCTAATCCTGTTGGTTTAACAAAGTTGAACGTTGGTGTGTAACCAGTTGCAGGCGCACCTACAGCTTTACCATTTGCATCAGATACGAACTTCAAGAAGTTAACTGTGTAGTTGTTTAAGTTGGTTACGAATGTAACATGTCCCCAATTGTTGTTGATCAAATTCAACACATTGAATATGTCTAAGCTAACTTGTAAAGTTTGTCTGCTATTGGTTTTGCTCAATTTGAATTCGTGCATGATTTTCACATCTAATTCATGAACCCAAGGTGTGCGTAAACCATTTCTTTCTGCATACTGACCACGACGACTATTTAAATATTTATCGCTAGTGATGAATGCATCAAGATCTGTCCACTGCTGAGCAGCTGTATATGTACCATTGTCTTTCAAATGTGCATCTGCCTGATCCTTTGGAATATAAGGTAGAGTTGCGTTTGAACCTGCACCAAAAGGAGCTGACTGATAAATAACGCTGTACGGACTACCAGAAATTCCTGAGTAGAAGAATGATACACTAGTAGAGTTTGTTTTGTTCCACACGATATTACCACTCCAAGTTGCTACGATACGATTGCGTAAATCGAAGTTAGAATAAGCTAACTGAGAATTACTTGGAACAGTTGATGGATTCACGTTATAACTACTCTCCCATGAGTTACGAATACCATTGGTGATATCCTTACTCATTCCATAAGTATAAGCAGCAGTCCAGTTCATATTGAAGCTATGCTTACCTATAGAAAGGTTATTGGTAGTTTTAGAGATCTGTGCAGTTAAGTTGTAACGATATCCTTCTGAAGTATTGGTCAACATATATACGTTTGAATAAGAACTATTGTACTTACCACCAACATATACTGGGGTTTGAGTTGGTCCAGATGTATAATATGCTACTGAATCTTTCAAGTTAATCTGCTCATACTTTACATCATAGATGGTTTTAGTATACAACACATCAGCAGAGAATTTATATCCTTTTCCAAATTTGAAATCAACAGCTAAACTGCTTCTCCAAACTGTAGGTAATTTAAAATTATTGTCGAACACATCGATCTCTCTTGTGCTACTTCTAGATGCACCACCATATTTGGTAACGGTATCTTTCAATCCACGATAGTCAATTGCAAGAGGAATTGTTTGTCCAGCTGCTGGACCATTCCAATCGATATTGCCATAGGTAGACCCACTCAATGTATAAGCGTAACCATACCATGCAAAAGGAATTTTACCAGTAAATATTCCAGAACCACCACGTACAATGATTGATTGGTCGCCTTTCACATCATAATTAAATCCGAAACGTGGAGATACTGCAACTCTTGAAGGTAATTTACCAGTCAAATCTTTAAAAGCAGTAGCAGAATAAGTAGGATTTGCTGAAACATATCCTGCCGAGTTAGTACTATTCAATGCAGGATCTAAACTTGGTTGCGTACCTACGAATGAATAATCAAAACGAATACCTCCAGTGATCTTGAATTTATTTGTCACTGAAATTTCATCCTGTACATATGCACTTGTTAATGCAACAGTGAATGGATTTGGAGGATTGTTATAGATATCATCTCTTAATCCTGATAATTTAGTATCAGTAATGAATGCACCACGAATACGACTTGGGTTATCGCTCAAGAAACTGTTTACACCGCGGTTATATTCCCATCTACCATTGTATGAGTTAATAAATCCGTAGCTCAAATTATAGAATTCATTGTGTGTACCCAATGTAATTTTATGGGTTCCTTTTGTGATAGTTAGGTTATCGCTTAACTCAATGGTTTGTTGCTTCAAGTTATAAATAGAAGCTTCTCTCCAAGTACCTAAAGTAATACGACCATTATCGATATCCACATAAGGTGCAATGGTTCCTGGGAAATCTCTGTACTCGTGTACATTGATATAGCTCACATTCAACTGATTGTTTACATTACTGCTGATTCTAGATTTTAACTCTGCAGTTAAATTCAAGTTCTTAGTGTACTGTGTAAAATCTGTTGAACCAAACTGGAAGTTCGTAGAAGAACGTTCTAGGTTATTACCAGAACCATTGGTATAAATACCACGTACGGTTAAAGTGTTTTTGCTATTGATATTGAAATCAAAACGACCAAAGAATTTATCACTCTTAGTGAATATTTTATAAGCACCTAGGTATGAACCTGGATCGTAGTTATATTTTGTTTGCAACTGACTAACAATGGCAGCACCTTCAGCAGCAGTCATTGCAGCACCCGGATCGCCTACGTTGTAAGCAGTTGGCTCCTGACGATCAGTATGCTCATAGTTGAAAATATAAAAAGCTTTATTCTTAACAATTGCACCACTAATTGTAGCACCATATTGGTAATCATAAAAATCAGAACCGATGGAAGATTTTTTTCCATCTACACTCTTACCAAACAATACAGAGTTACGTCCGTAAGAATAAATAGAACCATGTGTTTCATTAGTACCGCTTTTAGTAACAGCATTAACGCTACCACCAGTGAAGTTTCCTAGTTTAACATCATATGGGCTCAATTGTACCTGAACTTCCTGAATCACATCTAAGCTATAAGGATTGGTTCTTGTACCAGATCCTGCAGCACCAGACTGACCGCCACCACTTGTACCACCAGCTGAGTTACTGAAACCGAATGCATCGTTATTGATGGCACCATCGATGGTTAAGTTGTTATAACGGAAGTTACTTCCTGCAAATGAGTTATTGTTTGACTGAGGAGTTAAACGTGTAAAATCGCTTAAGCTTCTACCTAATGTAGGAAGGGTTGACAATTGTCTGCTTCCAATAGTAGTAGCACCTGCAATATTTTTCTTACCTGTAGATGAAACAACCACTTCAGTTAACTGATTGGTAGATTCTAACAGTGTTACTTTTACCTCTGGGTTATTACCTAAACCAAGGTTAACATCGTTGAATACTTGTTCTTTATATCCTACATAAGAAAACTTGATAGTATACGGACCACCTGGTTTAAGATTAGTAATGTTGAATATACCTTTACTATTAGTTTGTGCAGTAGTAGATGCATTAGTTGGCAAAAAACTAACAGTAATAATTGCACCACTAACAAATGCACCTTTTGCATCGGTAACGTGTCCACTCAAATTGGCAACAGTTTCTTGTGAAAAAGATGGAACACCGATCAAAGCCAGAGCTAAGAATTGTACAAAGACAATCAGCTTCTTTAACATAAAATTTGTTTTTTAATTCGATGCAAAGGTGTTCTTCGTATGTTACCGAATTGTTAAGCCAATGTTATGCGAGTATTAAATGTTAAGGAATTGTTTATTGAATGTTACTATTTCAATTACAACTAATTGATATCCAATAGTAAATTGAATATGCTAGCCTCTAATAACATTTCCTTTAAACTTCAATTTTGCTTCAGAATTGTTTGGTTCCTTTGCTTGATATTTCTAATAATATATTATGAAGGTTTCTCTTTTATTGATTTCAGTTTTTGTTTTAGGCAATTTTCTTTTTGCGCAACAGTCGAATAAAAATTCTGGTACTTTAAAGATTTCTGCGAAAGTTATAGATGCTTCCAACAAACTACCCATTGAATATGCCACTGTTACTTTATTAAATGATAGTAGCAAAAAAGCCATCAATGGGGCAATCAGCAATAAAAAAGGGATAGTAGAAATACAAAATGTTATTCCAGGAAAGTATAGCATTTTGATTCAGTATCTTGGTTATGAAGATTATTCACAAAAGATATTATTACAAGCCGATCTGGCTCTTTCAGAAGTTCTTTTACACAAAAAGGCAGTGGAGTTAAATAATGTAACCGTATCAAGTACCAGAAAGATCATTGAGAATCGGCTCGACAAAATGGTCTATAATCTAGATAAGGATATTACTTCACAAGGTGGCATCGCCACTGATGCATTGAAAAAAATTCCTGGAGTTACAGTAGATATTGATGGCAATGTAGAATTCAATCGATACCCAATAGTCAGATCCAATCGATAGAAGTGATTACTAGTCCGTCTGCAAAATATGATGCATCCGGCACTGGAGGCATTATCAATATCATTTTAAAAAAATCGAAGATCGAAGGTTTCAATGGCAATATTAATCTTGCTGTAGGAACCAGATTAGAGAATGGTAGTTTGAACTTAGCTTATAAAAAAGGGAATATTGCGCTGAACACTTACTTTAGTGGCAATGCGCAATTAACTTCTAGTACCCCCAATGGATCAGACAGGATCACAACTCCTCTCACCAATCGTTTGATTCAGGATAATATTTCTGATGTGTATAGAAATGGTTATAAATCTGGATTGGGTTTGGAATGGAACATTTCGAAGTCTGAAACAATTAGTGCTTCTTTTGGATTTAATCATTTTGGAACCAACAACTCCGGGATCTCGCATCAACAATCCATGAGTTATAATACTTCGGGAATTTTATTGTCTAATTTTTTGAGTGATCGTTTATCGGGTTCTAAGTTTAATGTGCTTGATTTTGAAAGCAGTGCCACTTATAAAAAGAAATTTAAAAAAGAGGGGCGTGAATTGGAATTGGCCTATAATGCTACTTATGGTAACAATACCAGTTCATACAAACAAGAACAATTTTATATTGGAAATAGCAAACCCTATGGCGGTTCGAATAGTTCAAATCCTGGAAAAGAGAATGAAATTAATTTCGAATTAAATTATGTAGAACCACTCAGTGAAAAAGTACTCATTGAAACTGGACTAAGAACAACATTGATCGATATTATTAGTGCTGCTGATGTATATACCCTCAATGGAACAACCGGAAATTACGCAAAGGACCAACAGCAGTCGTACAGTTCTGATTTTAAGAGAACCATTTTGGCGGGATATTTTTCTATGGAC
Source organism: Bacteroidota bacterium (assembly GCA_026391125.1). GTDB lineage: Bacteria > Bacteroidota > Bacteroidia > Chitinophagales > Chitinophagaceae > Sediminibacterium. The sequence goes on along the minus strand of JAPLEO010000100.1, from coordinate 61,333 downwards.
TTTCCCCTATTCAATTATTTTAATGTAAAGGCTGGTGCACGATATGAGTATACTATTAATACAGCTTATTATAGCAACTCTTCAAATGTGTACATTCCAGACTATAAGAATTTTATTCCATCGTTCATCATGGCCCATAATTTCGAGAATCAGCAAACCATTAAGTTCGCTTATTCTTACCGAATTGAAAGACCAGAGTTTCGCGATTTAAATCCATTTGTGAACTTATCAGATCCTCATAATATTTCGATGGGTAATCCAAATTTAGAACCTGAGATTGGGAATAAATTTGAACTGAATTATAGCAAATCCTTTGAAGCTGGTGGCAATATTAATATCACTGCATTTTATCAAAGGAATAGTCCGGATATAAAACCTTATATCACTTATTATCCTACTTATAAAATTGGGGATAGCATATATACTGATGTAACAGTTACTACTCGGGCTACCATTGCATCGGAAGTACGTGCAGGAGTTAATATTTCTGGATCAATTCCTTTTGCGAAAAAATTTACGCTACGTCCAAATTTACAAATGTATAATCGACACCTGAATAATATCAATACAACACCTGCCATTACTAATGCTTTTGGTTTAAGAGCGAATATCAATTTGAGTTATCAAATTTCGAAAGATTTTGCAGGAGAATTTTTTGGCAACTATAATTTGGGAATGAGATGGCAGGGTAAACAAGCCAGCACTTATAGTTACACTTTCGCGGTAAGAAAGCAATTCAACAATAATAAATATAGCCTTGGTTTAATTGCTGTTAATCCTTTCAACAAATACATCAATCAATACAGCCAGCAAGAAACGCAGGATTTTATTTCAAATAATTATCGCTTTAGTCCCTACCGATCATTCGGCGTAACATTCACTTATAAATTCGGAAAGCTAAAATTCAAGCCAAAAGAAAAAGAAGGGGAGAATTTTAATTATAGTGCGCCGGAAAACACGAATTAAGTGAGAAGTGAGGAGTGAGGAGTGAAGAATGAACATTCATTGTCACAAACTAATTTAAGGGCGAAGCCTTTTATTGTGCTCTTCTCACTTCTCACCTCTCATTCCTCACTTCTCACTTCTTCTTCCTCCTCTCTTCACTTTTATCTCTTATCTTTTATCTTCTTCTATTATCTTTATCTTATGGACACACATTTACACCACGACCACATTGAGCAACACCTTACTAGTTCAGAAACACTCACTGATATTGTGATTGGCATGTCAGACGGACTAACTGTTCCCTTTGCCTTGGCTGCAGGATTAAGTGGTGCCGTTTCAAATGTGCACCTCATTGTGATTGCGGGAATTGCTGAAATAGCAGCTGGGTCCATTGCAATGGGACTGGGCGGTTTCCTAGCCGGTCAAACTGAACAAGAACACTACGCTTCTGAATTAAAAAGAGAATATGATGAAATTGAACGTCTGCCTGAGGTAGAGCGCGAAGAAGTGCGTGTATTCTTTGAAGGTTTAGGTCTGAGTGCTTCAGTGCAAAATCAAGCAGTCGAAGAATTGATCAAAGACAAAGATCGTTGGGCCGATTTTATGATGAAGCATGAATTGGGATTAGAAAAACCAGACCCTAAACGTGCAGGTAAAAGTGCTTTTAATATTGGCGCCTCTTATATAGTAGGGGGATTGATCCCTTTGAGTCCGTATTTCTTTGTAGAAGACGGTTTAACTGGTCTGAAGATCTCAGCTACTGTAACCATCATTTGCTTATTTGTATTTGGTTTCTTCAAAAGCAAACTAACTGGTACTCCACCATTCAAAGGCGGACTAAAAGTTGCCGTCATCGGTGCTATAGCGGCAGGTTGTGCCTTTGGGATTGCAAAGCTTATAGGAGGATAAATCGTCTCGCCGAGAGGCCCCAGGCTGAAGCCCGGGGTTAACGTCGTATTGACAATCTTTATCTTGACGATCATCCTCATTTTTGACAATGTTTGTCTGGACTCCGTTACCCTCAGGCTTCAGCCTGAGGTCCTTGGATGTTGCATTGCTGGGCTTTAGCCCATACGCTGTGGATGCACCTCTTTAAAAATTAAACCCCCTCATCATCTCTTCATATTCTTTTTGAAAACTCACTTTTTTGTGATGTAATTCCTGACCTTGTATATACATTCTTACTTGATATAAACTACTCGTATCAATTGAGACAGCATAATATTCAACTCCCCATTCAAATTTTTTAGTTGTTAATCTTTGCTTATTAATCCAGTATGCCGATTCACCTTTTATTAATTGAATTGTTTTGCCAATACTATATTCTTGATTCATATCCATTAAGCAATGCAAGTGATCTGTAAACCCATTTATCCTATCAATATATATTCCTTTTGAAATAGCATTTGTTTTTATGTGATCTAAAATTATAGGACGAATTTCTTTGGTCATAAACGGGTATCTTCTTTTTGTTCCCCAAACTGCATGTACCATGATTTTTGTGAACGACATAAATTTGATTTTAGAAGATAAAAGAAATTAAAGTTGTTGGATGTTTCATTTTATAGAAGTAAAATGATTTTAGGTTGTATGGGGCACCTGAGGGGCTGAAGCCCCCTTTTTGCTACACCTAGAATCCCTAGGCTGAAGCCTAGGGTTAACGTCGTATTGACTATGCTTGTCAATATGATCATCATTGTTTTGACCATCATTCTTTGGACGACGTTATCCTCTGGCTTCAGCCTGAGGCACTCGGTTGTGGCCTTCCTGGGCTTTAGCACATACGCTGTGGGTATTATTCTCTTAACAATTAAATGTTCACAGACAAAAAATGACGGATAACCGATTTTTTGATTTCGCTAACTTTAGTAAGAACTAAATTGAGTGGAATTAAATTATCAATCCATATGTCGAAGTTTCTGAGCATTTATTTTTTGGGATTATCCTTCTTCGTGTGTCAATTTTCTTTTGCAAATGATCCAATTAAAGAAAAGAGAACTGCACAAACGCATATTGCACATTACGAAAATGTGCTAGGCACTTCTTTGGAAATTAAAACTTCTGTTTACGATGAAGCACAGGCTACTATTGCAGAGCAGGCCGTATTAAATGAAATTGAAAGATTATCTAATATTCTAAGTGGCTACGATGCTAATAGCGAGTTTAGTAAATGGATGAATACCCATCATCAAGCTATTAAAGTTTCGAAAGAATTATTCAGTGTGCTAAATCTATTTGATCAATGGCGTTTACGCACCAATGGTGCATTGGATCCTGCAGCTGAACTAGTGAATAAAATTTGGAAAGAAGCTGCAGCAAGATCTGATCTACCTTCTCAAGAACTTATTAATAATGCCATCGCTGAAGTAAAACAAGTGCATTGGATACTGGATGCAAAAAATCAAACAGCTACACATATTAGTACTGCACCTTTAAAATTAAACAGCTTCGCAAAATCATATATCATTCAATCTTCTGTTGCGGCAGCTATGAACGCGGCTAAACTAAATGGTATCATTGTAAACATTGGTGGTGATATGGTGATCAAAGGAGAGATGAATGAAAAAGTATGGATCAGCAATCCAAAAGCTGATGCAGAAAATGATGCGCCAATCGATCAATTAATGATCCAAGGAAAAGCCATTGCAACTAGTGGAAACTATCGCAGAGGTGAATTGATCAATGGTCAGTGGTACTCACATATCGTTGACCCACGCACTGCACAACCTACCAACGAAGTGATCAGTGCAACCGTGATTACAGACGACGCAACTGATGCTGGGGCTTTAGCAACTTCCTTTAATGTGATGAAGCCTAGTGAAAGTATTGCATTAGCTGAAACATTGACTAATGTTGATTATTTGATTATCACCAGAAATGGAGAAAGATTTGAAAGCAAGAATTGGAAAAATTTACAGGCTGTGATTCCTGCAACAGGTTCTATCAAAATTATTCAGAAAGATTGGACCAAAGAAATTGTGATTGGTCTTGAATTGGCACAACAAACAGGTTATGCAAAAAGACCATTCGCTGCCATCTGGATCGAAGATGCAGATAATAAAACCGTGAGGACAATTGCATTATGGTATAATAAAGGTAGATGGTTACCAGACTTGAGAGATTGGTATCGCAAAAACGGAAGCAGCTTATCTGCCGATCCTTCTACATTTGTTTCCATCACTAGTTCTACACGCTCTCCTGGAAAATATACCATGAAGTGGGATGGCAAGGATGATAAGGGTACTATTTTAAAAACAGGAAAATATACCGTGCATATTGAAGTGGCTCGTGAGCATGGTGGTTATGACTTGTTAGAGCAAGAAGTGAATTGTGCAAAAACTGATCAACAATTTGCGATCAAAGGCAATTCTGAAGTTGGCGCAGTGAGTGTTGAATACAAAAATAAATCTGACAATTAATTATCCGGATCGTGGCTACTACAAAATCAAAATCTAGAATTGCATTAGAAAGAAATGTTGCGATGCTTTCGCGTTGGTTGCATATTTATGGATCAATGATCAGCTTTGCGATTGTCTTTTTCTTTTCGGTAACTGGGATTACTTTAAATCATCCCGATTACTTTGCAGGTGAATTAAAAACAACTCAAGAGAAAGGAAAACTAGATAGCAATTGGGTGAGCAATAAAGACACTAATAAAATTGCGAAGCTTGAAATTGTAGAATGGCTCAGAAAGAATCACAATATCAAAGCAGCAGTAAGCGAATTTAGAATTGATGAATCGCAGTGCACCGTTTCTTTCAAAGGGCCCGGTTATGCAGCAGATGCATTTATCAATCGCGAAAACGGGCGTTATGAAATCACTCTTTTGCGTGCGGGTATTGTGGGCATCATGAACGACTTACACAAAGGCCGCGACACCGGATCTAAATGGTCTTGGGTCATTGACATTGCCGCAGTACTCATGGTGCTTGTTTCTTTAACAGGTATGATCCTGATCCTATATATCAAAAGAAAAAAATGGAGTGGGTTACTCATTGCCTTGATTGGAACGATGCTGCTCTATTTATTATATCGAATGTTTGTTCCTTAAACACTACAAAAAAAGTCCAGCAATGATGCTGGACTTTTTTTTGCAGAGAGGAAGGGATTCGAACCCTCGATACGTTGCCGTATACACACTTTCCAGGCGTGCTCCTTCAACCACTCGGACACCTCTCTGTTTATTGGGCTGCAAATATAGGGTGTTGGAATATCATTTCTGCATTCATTGTGGTGACCCTAGCTACTTCTTCCTCTGAAACCCCTTTGGTTGCTGCTAGTTTGCTGATGATATAAGATAAGTAACTACTTTCATTTCTCTTGCCTCTGAAAGGAACAGGTGTTAAATAAGGCGCATCGGTTTCTAAAACCAAATGTTCTAATCCCACATTCGCCAACGCTTCTGGTAATCCAGCATTTTTATAGGTGATGACTCCACCAATTCCCATTAAAAATCCGAGGTCTATGATTTGCTTGGCCGATTCTGCACTGCCACTAAAGCAATGGAAAATTCCTTTCAATCCTTTTTGTGCAAATGGTTTTACACGATTGATGGTTTCTTGCATCGCATTACGCGTGTGAATCACTATTGGTTTGTTTAATTCTAATGCCCACTGCATTTGTGTATCGAATGCCTCATATTGTTGATCAGTAAATGTCTTATCCCAATAAAAATCTAACCCGATCTCTCCAATTGCCACAAAATCCCTTTTATCTAACCAGGATCTGACATGCGCCAACTCATCCCCCACATTTTCTTTTACATAGCAAGGATGTAAACCCATCATGGCAATACAGGTTCCAGGAAATTTTTCTTCGAGCTTCAACATCGATGCCGTCTCAGAACTATCAATAGCTGGCAGATAAATAGTAGAAACTCCTATTTTTTGAGCCCTTTCTATCACTTGATCGATATCTTCCTGAAATTCTTCGGAATATAAATGGGCGTGGGTATCAATTATCCTCATATTGCAAAATTCCATCTTTTAGATTTAATAAAGTTGAAAAGCTGTTTCAAAAAAATAATCTGCTTTTTTTTAAGGGCTGCAAAATAAAAAGAGAATGACCGCCGTTTAATAGAAGTGGAACATTAATAATGAATCTGCTGGAAAGCATTCGTTTAAATGGTACGAAAAGATAGTGTGGTAAACCCTAATCAACAACATAATAGATTAATTATCAATATATTAAGCTCGTAGCAATACGTGGCTTGGAAGAATGTTTTCATAGGGTACGGATTAAAAACGGGCCGGTGTTTCTACACTGGCCACTCTTTTTTTATAGCCCCTCCATTACCCCTTTAATCAGGTAATACCCTGAATTGATATCCCAATTCTGTATAATATTTTAATACCGTTGGCAAGGCAAATGATAACCTTTCAAAGGCTTTGGCACTATCGTGAAAAACAATAATGCTCCCGGCAGAGGCATTCGTTACAACATTGTTCACGCACTTACTCAGCGATAGGTTGGTATCAAAATCGCCACTCAATACATCCCACATAACTATTTTGGCTTGAGAAAAAATTCCCCGCTCTTTCGCGTTCTTTTCGATCAGGTCTTTCACCTTATTAATGGCCCCCTTCTTAATTCTTCCATAAGGCGGTCTGAAAAGGTTGCTATGTATGGTTTTGGCGGCTTGATCGATATTATTGAGATAGTCTTCTTCAGAAACCTTCCAACCGTTTAAATGGTTCTGCGTATGGTTACCCACCCGATGCCCCTCCTCAAGGATCCGCTGATAAATGCTGCTGTGTTCATCCACATTTTTGCCAATACAAAAAAATGTAGCGCTTGCACCATACCTTTTTAGCTCATCCAGCACAAATGGAGTGGCCGTTTCATGCGGACCATCATCGAAGGTCAAATACAGTATTTTCTCCTTTTCAGGGATCTTCCATACCAATGAACGATACAGGCTTCTTAACCAAAAAGGTGCTTTTACAAAATACATGTTGTAAAGATATTTATCAATGGCGGTTCAGAACGCAGTTTCAAAGTTTATCTTTGTTGCCTTATGACAAAGAAAATTAGAGTTCGTTTTGCACCATCGCCCACGGGTGGATTGCATTTAGGCGGTGTGAGAACCGTTCTTTTCAACTATTTATTTGCAAAACAAAATGGCGGAGATTTTATTGTACGTATCGAAGACACCGACCAAACACGTTTTGTGGAAGGCGCTGAAGCCTATATTTTTGAAACCTTGAAATGGTGTGGCATTGTTCCCGATGAAAGTCCAATGCATGGTGGCCCATTTGCACCCTATCGCCAAAGCGAAAGAAAAGCCAACTATCGCCAATACGCAGAGCAATTAGTAATTGATGGATACGCCTACTATGCATTTGATACTCCTGCAGATCTGGAGGCAATGCGTACCGAATATAAAACCGCAGAAAATCCTTCTCCACAATACAATCATACACTGCGCGATAAAATGCGCAATTCATTAACGCTAACCGCTGATGAAGTTGCTACCTTATTAGCTGCTGGTACACCCTACGTGATTCGTATTAAAATGCCAGTCAACGAAACAGTTTCATTTAACGATATGATTCGTGGCGAAGTAAATTTCAATACATCACAAGTAGATGATAAAGTTTTGTTGAAGGGAGATGGAATGCCAACTTACCATTTGGCAGTGGTGGTGGATGATTATTTGATGAAGATCAGTCATGCTTTTCGTGGTGAAGAGTGGTTGCCATCTGCACCCGTACACTTATTATTATGGGATTATTTAGGATGGAAAAATGAAATGCCTGAATGGGCACACTTACCATTGATCTTAAAGCCCGATGGTAATGGAAAACTAAGCAAGCGCGATGGAGACCGTTTAGGGTTTCCGGTGTTTGCGAGCGACTGGACCGATCCGAAAACCAATGAAACAACTATAGGTTTTAAAGAGCGCGGATTTTTACCAGAAGCTTTTGTAAACTTATTAGCCATGCTAGGTTGGAACGATGGTACTGATCAAGAGATCTTTACAATGGATGAATTGATTGCAAAGTTTTCGATGGACCGCGTGCACAAAGGCGGCGCCAAGTTCGATTATGAAAAAGCAAAATGGTATAACCACGAATGGATCAAACGTAAGTCAGCAAAGGAATTAGAGCTGAGTATTCAAAAATATTTTGCTGAAGCAGGCATTACTGTAACTGACGATGCATTATTAGCAAAGGCAATCGATTTGGTGAAAGACCGTTGTACTTTATTAAGTGATTTTGTACAACAGGCTTCCTTCTTTTTTCAATTACCAGAGCAAATCGATATTGCTGCCGTGAAACCAAAATGGGATGAAAAGAAAAATATGTTCTTCGCTGAATTGATTCGTGCTTATGAATTAAGTTCTGTTTGGGAAGCAACCGATTTGGAAACAGAATTTAAAGAACTTGCTGCTGCTAATCAACTTAAACCAGGTGAACTGATGTTGCCATTAAGAATCATGTTGGTAGGTGGCAAATTTGGTCCGGGTGTATTTGAGATTGCTGCCACCATTGGCAGACATGAAACTATAACAAGAATTAAAAAAGTGATGGGACTACTCCATTCATAATATTTTAATTCTTACTTAAAAAGCCTGTTGGTATCTTTCTGCAAATCTTTGCATGAAACAAGCTAACAGGCTTTTATATTTCTTGGCAATTGTAAAATTCATTGCCCCCTTTCTTTTACAAAACGGCATCTACGAACCTCATCGGGATGAAATGCTCTATGTTGCAGAAGGGAATCATTTGGCCTGGGGATTTATGGAAGTTCCTCCTCTATTGTCTTTGTTTGCATGGACCACACATCTATTCCCCAACAGTGTACTTTGGTTGAAATTCTGGCCTTCCTTTTTCGGAGCCATCACGATGATCGTTTCTGGAAAGTTGGTACTCTCATTGGGTGGTAGAACTTTTGCAATCATCTTGGTCTTTCTTTCATTTTTTTTCGGCGCCTTTCTGAGGATGCATTTATTATTTCAGCCCAACTTTTTAGAAATATTTTTTTGGACTGCCCTCGTGTATACGATCATTCGTTTTATACAAACACAGGAAGTAATATGGCTATACCTATTAGGAATTTGTTGTGGCTTAGGTATGTTAAGTAAATACTCTGTGATCTTTTATATTGTTAGCTTATTACTAGGGTTACTGTTCAGTGAGCAACGCAGTATTTTTAAAAACAAACACCTGTATTTTTCTGTGATCATTGGAGTTTTGTTATTTCTACCAAATTTTATTTGGCAATACCAGCACCATTTCCCAGTGGCTTTTCACATGAATAAATTGCAGCAAACACAATTGCAATATATCAGTCCAAGTAGTTTTTTGATCGATCAAATCATTATGAATTTCCCGGTGGTCTTTGTTTGGCTAACTGGTTTATTTGCGCTTTTGTTTGTGCGCAGTTTAAAAGAATTTCGTTTTGTTGGGCTCGCATATTTATTCGTAATCGGATTATTATTAGCCTTGCATGGAAAGAACTATTATGCCATGGGCGCATATCCTGTATTGCTTGCGTTTGGATCTTATCAATTGGAAATGATCACGAAGCAACGTCATCAATTAGTGAGGGGAATTTTAATTGGCATCCCTTTGATCTTGGGATATTTTGTTGTACCTATTGCACTACCCATCATGAAGCCTGCGAATTTGGCTGCCTACTACGAAAAAAAGAATACGAAAAAATTTGGAGTACTCAAATGGGAAGACGGCGAATCACATCCAATTCCAATGGATTTTGCAGATATGCTAGGATGGGAAGAAATGGCCAGCAAATCTGCCAAAGCATTTCATTCGCTCAGCGATGTAGAAAAGAAAAACACTTTAGTTTACTGCGACAACTATGGCGAAGCTGGTGCATTGAATTACTATGCTAAAAAATATCGGTTACCCGAAACCTATAGTGATAATGCCAGTTTTTTATATTGGATGCCCGATTCCCTGCATTTTGAGAATATCGTTTTAGTAACAGATGATATTCACGAAATGGATTACGATTTTCTCAAAAACTTCAAAGAAGTGGTTTTATACGATAGCATTACCACTCCTTATTCAAGAGAAAGAGGCAGTCTGATCCTATTATTAAAAGGCATGAACGAACAAATGCGTCAGGATTTCAAACAAAAGATCCAAAAAGCCAAAAAAGAAACATCCCCACTACAATAGGCATTTTAGTTTAATTTTACGGCAGATTCGTTTCTAAATATTGCATATGAAAAGACCTATTCGCGTGCTAGTTGCCAAAGTTGGATTAGACGGTCACGACCGTGGCGCTAAAATTATTGCTACCGCACTGCGCGATGCAGGTATGGAAGTAATTTATACCGGACTTCGTCAAACTCCTGAAATGGTAGTGAATGCTGCTTTACAAGAAGATGTGGATGCCATTGGCGTGAGCATTCTTTCTGGTGCACACATGACCGTATTCCCTAAGATCATTACGTTGATGAAGGAAAAAGAAATGAACGATGTATTACTTACAGGGGGTGGCATTATTCCTGAAGACGATATGAAAACATTGCAAGCAATGGGAGTTGGTGATTTATTTGCACCAGGCACCACTACTTCTGAAATTGCAGACTACATCAAAAAATGGGTGAGCGAGCATAGAAGCTTCTGATAAAACGACATAAAACCCTCAGGCTGAAGCCTGAGGTTAACATAGTCCTAAGCAAAGACCATTCACACCTAGAACGATGTTAACCCTAGGCTTCAGCCTAGGGTCACTCTGATACTACTAAACATGATATTATGTATACTACGATCCTTACCAATTTAGACAACAACATCTTCACCATCACCATCAATCGCCCTGATAAATTAAACGCTTTGAATGGCGCAGTATTTAGCGATCTCAACAAGGCTTTAGATGAAGTGTATGAGAATGATGCAATCAAATCTGTGATCATCACTGGGTCTGGACCAAAAGCATTTGTAGCAGGTGCAGACATTAGTGAGTTCAATCAATTGAGCAAAGCAGATGCGATGATCTTATCGAAAGCCGGACAGGATACTTTTTTCAGAATTGAAAACTCACCTAAACCCATCGTTGCATGTGTAAACGGATTTGCATTGGGTGGCGGATGTGAGTTGGCGATGAGTTGTCATTTTAGAATTGCATCCGAGAACGCAAGATTCGGACAACCAGAAGTAAACCTTGGTTTGATTCCTGGATATGGCGGCACACAAAGATTGGTACAATTGATTGGCAAGGGTCGTGCATTAGAATTATTAATGAGCGCCGGAATGATCGATGCTGCAACGGCTCTGTCGTACGGACTAGTTAACTATGTAGTTGCTTCAGAAAATTTAATTGCCAAAGCAACAGAAATATTAAGCACCATCAACAGCAAAGCCCCAATCGCAGTTGCAAAATGTATCGAAGCTGCAAATGCAGTCTTTGATGAAACAAAGGACGGGTATGAAACAGAAGTAAAAGCCTTCGCAGATAGTTTTGACACAGAGGACAGAGTGGAAGGCGCGACAGCTTTTTTAGAAAAGCGAAAAGCTATATTCTCTGGGAAGTGATTTAGTGAAAAGATAAAAGATAAAAGTGAAAAATGGACTGTCATTGTCTAACCGATTTAACCTAAGCTTTGCTTAGGTTTTTTTTATACGATAATCTTACTCATAAAAGAAAACCCTTGGCATGCCAAGGGTTTAAGAAAACATTGTATCGAGACGATTGATACTCCATTTTTCACTTTTATCTTTTATCTTTTATCTAAAATCTAGTACCCAAACAATTCATCTAAGTTGAGACGTCTAACCTCTCCATACTTCTTAAGATCCTCCATCTTAATCTTCTTATCCGATCCAACAACTGTGTAGGTAAATGGCTTACCAGATATAGATGTTGCGTGTAATTGTTTCAGATCGTCGAAAGTTAATTTGTTGGCTTGCGTATAGATGTCTTTGCGTAAGTCGTATTCAATTCCTTTTTTCTTGTATGCTAAATAAGTGAAGATGATATTATCGTTGTTGATCCTTTCTGTTTCAAGATCTTTCATCATCGATTTTTTAGCATCGCTTAATGATTGCTCATTCTTTGGAAGATCGGTCAATAATTCATTCATTCCAACGATCGCATCATTCAATTTGTCTGCTTGCGTTCCTACATAAGCTAGGAATGAAAAAGGATCTTCTTTTTTAGCAGGAGTTTGCAAAACAGCACCTGTTGAATATGCCAAAGCCTTTGATTCACGAATGGTCTGGAATACAATGGCACCCATACTTCCCGCACCAAAGTAATTATTGAATAAATTTACTGTTGCTTCTTTTTTAGCATCATAATTATCTAAAGAACGCAACCAATAAATTTCTGCTTGTACCATATCGTAGTCTGCGAATAATACTTCATTCTTGGTTTGCTTAATTCGCTCAAACTTAACTGCAGGTGCGGCTGTAGCCCATGTTGCAGGAAGGGTATGAACTTTAGCAACGCTGGCATTGAAAGCAGGTAAAGCTTGCGGTCCGTAGTAAATGATCTTGTGCTCGAAGTTCAATAGACCATGTAAGATCGCAACCAAATCAGAAGCCTTTAAATTTTTGATCTCATCATCTGACAAAGTATAATTGGTTGGATTTTTCGCACCATAAATACCATAGCTTCTCAATGCACCAATGATGGCGGCTTTATTTAATTTGCTATTGGCTCTTGATTTAGCTAAACGATTTTTCAATCCTTCTAAAGCTGCATTATCTTCTTTACAATTTTTGATCACGTATTCAAACAGACCAACTGCCTTGTCGAAGTTTTCTTGCAATCCAGTAATGGAAACCATTGATTCTTCAGAACCTGGTCCTACATTATAAGAACATGCGAGATTATAAAATTCCTTACTGATCTGCTCAGCAGTATATTTATCGGTATTCAAGAATTGCAAATACTGTACTGCTAATGGCAACAATTTGTAATTCCAACTTCCGATATCAAACTTATAGTACAAACGGAATAAGCTATTGTCTTTATTCTGTACATATAAAACATCTGCCTTACCCACTTTTGATTTCTGTAGATCTTTATTAAAATCTAAGAATACAGGCTTTACAGTTAGTAATGGCATATCGTTCACTTGCTTTACAAATGGCGATTGCTTTCCGGCATTGGTTTCTACAGGTGTGATAGTTGGCTTGTCAACTTTTACGATACTCTTGTCAACACCTTTACGTTTGTATACCACCACATAATTATTGTCTCCAAAAAATTTATTAGCAAAGTCTACTAATTCTTTCTTAGTTACTTTAGCCATATCGTCTTGTTGGGCTACACTGTTTTTCCAACCTAGTCCTTTACTTTTAATAAACACATCTGTAATGATGGAAGCTCGATTGTCGTTGTTTTCTATGCCTTGCAGTTGTGCCAATTTTTCATTTGCAACAATTGCTTTGATAAGTGATTCATCAAAATTTCCTTTCTTAACAATCTCGAGCTGCTCCATTAAAAGGTCTTTCACTTGTTCAAGGGTTTGACCTTGTTTAGGAGAAGCAGATAGTACAAAAATGCCATAGTCTTTAAACGGCCGAACACCTGCACTTGCACCCAACACTTTTTGTTGTTTGTTTAAATTCAAATCCAACAAACCTGCTTTACCATTTGACAAAACAGAAGACAATAGATCTGCCATCATTTCATCTTTGGTATCAGCACCTGCAGTACGATAACCAATCCGCATTGATTCAGCTGATGGTCCGAATACTTCATTCACAACTGGTCCGGCCAAGGCCTTCTCTGGTGCAGGTTTGTATTCATCTACCGGTTTTGGTTTCATGTAACTGAATTTTTCATCCAGCATTTTAATAGTCGCATCTGGATCTAAATCCCCTACCATTACAATGGCCATATTATTAGGCACATAATATTTGTAATAGTAATCGCGAATAGCATTCAAAGAAGGGTTCTTTAAATGTTCGATGGTTCCGATGGTAGTTTGTTGTCCGTAGTTATGCGTAGGAAACAAAGCAGCATACATGGCTTCGTTACTCTTACTTCCATCATTATCGAGTGACCTATTTTTTTCTTCATACACAGCTTCCAACTCGGTATGGAAAATACGTAGAATAGGATTTCTGAAACGTTCTGCTTGAACGGTCAAAAATTTATTCAAAGCATTCGATGGTACATCTTCTTCGTACACCGTTTCCTCTACCCAAGTATGGGCATTGGTACCTTGTGCACCCATGGCAGCCATTAGCTTGTCGTACTCGTTAGCAATAGCGAATTTTGATGCTTCTCCAGAAACCTTATCGATCTGCTTATAAATTTCTTTACGCTTTGCAGAATCGGTGGTGTGATTGTATTGCTCGTATAAAGCATCGATTTGATCCAATAAAGGTTTTTCCTTAGCCCAATCGAGTGTACCAAATTTGTCGGTACCCTTGAATAACAAATGCTCTAAATAGTGTGCTAGACCTGTATGATCCTTAGGGTCGGTATTCGAACCTGCCCTAACTGGGATCTTCACAGAGATCCTAGGCTCTTTTTTATTTACTGATAATACAACGGTTAGTCCGTTTTTAAGGGTATAAAAACGCGCTTTCATAGGGTCGTTACTTACGAATTTATAAGTATAGCCCCCTGATACCGCTTCTTTCCACTCAAATTTTCCTTGAGCCGATAATGTCTGAATGCTTACTGCCATCAGTATTACCAGCCATAATTTCATCAATTTCATAAGTAAGTTTTTTTGGTTTGGGTCATTTAAAATTCGTCCTGATTTAAACGTTGTTTCAACTTTTAAGAAGACTCATTTCAGGTGATAGTTTTAGAATAGGAAAGATATCAAATATTCTATATGGGTTGGGTAGAAAATTGGACGAATGGAAATATTTTATCTGATGCCAATCCGCGACTTGCACTACCTTTGCGGAGCAAAAAATCATTCACATTTATAAATACTAGTTATGGAATTCCGTATTGAAAAAGACACCATGGGAGAGGTAAATGTACCGGTAGATGTTTATTGGGGAGCACAGACTCAGCGTAGCATCGAAAACTTTCAGATCGCACAAGACATTAACAAAATGCCGAAAGAAATTATTGCTGCTTTTGCTTACCTAAAAAAAGCAGCAGCATTGACCAATCTCGACTCTGGTGTTCTTTCTGAAGAAAAAGCAACATTGATCGGACAAGTTTGTGATGAGATCTTGGAAGGAAAATTAAACGGTCAGTTTCCGTTGGTAGTTTGGCAAACTGGTTCTGGAACACAAAGTAATATGAACGTGAATGAAGTGGTTGCTTATCGCGGCCATGTGATCAAAGGTGGTTCTTTATTAGACCATGATAAATTTTTGCATCCAAACGACGACGTGAACAAATCACAGTCATCTAATGATACATTCCCTACAGCCATGCACATTGCGGCTTATAAAATTTTATTGGAAACTACGATTCCTGGTATCACTAAATTAAGAGATACACTAGCTGCAAAGAGCAAGGAATTTATGCATGTTGTTAAGATCGGTCGTACGCATTTCATGGATGCAACACCGCTTACACTCGGACAAGAAATTAGTGGTTATGTTTCTCAGTTAACACACGGACTTAAAGCCATCAACAACACACTCGCTCACTTAAGCGAATTAGCACTTGGTGGTACTGCTGTTGGAACTGGTATCAATACACCTAAAGGATATGATGTAAATGTTGCCAAACATATTGCTACCCTAACTGGTTTGCCTTTTGTTACGGCAGAAAATAAATTTGAAGCTTTGGCTGCACATGATGCGATTGTGGAAGCACATGGTGCATTAAAAACTGTTGCAGTGAGCTTGATGAAAATTGCAAATGATATTCGTATGCTTTCATCTGGACCAAGAAGCGGCATCGGCGAATTGCATATTCCTGATAACGAACCTGGTTCATCTATCATGCCTGGTAAAGTAAACCCAACTCAGTGCGAAGCACTAACCATGATCGCAGCCCAGGTAATGGGCAACGATGTGGCCATCAATATTGGAGGCGCTACTGGTCATTTTGAATTAAACGTTTTCAAACCAGTGATGATCTATAACTTCTTACACAGTGCAAGATTAATTGGAGATGGTTGTGTAAGCTTTAATGATAAATGTGCTGTAGGATTAGCCCCTATCGAAGCTAATATCAAAAAACATGTGGACAATAGCTTGATGCTGGTTACTTCTTTGAATACCAAAATCGGTTATTACAAAGCAGCAGAAATTGCACAAACAGCACACAAAGAAGGAACAACTTTGAAAGAGATGGCGGTGAAATTGGGATACGTAACGCCAGAACAATTCGACGAATGGGTAGTGCCAGCGCAGATGGTGGGAGAGATAAAGTAAAAATGAAAGATTAAAAATAAAAAAGGTGAAGAACGAAATAAGTCTTCACCTTTTTATTTAATATATACCTCTGGTTCTTATAAATTTCCTTTTTTTAGTTCACTCACTGTATAATCAACAGCTCTTGCAGTTAATGCCATATAAGTTAGGGATGGATTTTGACATGCTGAAGAAGCCATGCATGAACCATCTGTAATAAATACATTTTTAGCTTCGTGCATTTGGTTCCATTTATTAAGTACAGATGTTTTAGGATCTTTCCCCATTCGAGCTGTACCCATTTCATGAATGCAAAAACCGGGTGCGGGCATCCCATCGTATGAACCTACATTTTTAATACCGGCAGTTTCTAACATTTCAACTGCACTGTTTCTCATATCAACGCGCATCTTTTTTTCATTCTCCTTAAATTCACAATCAATTTCTAATGTAGGTAAACCCCATTTGTCTTTTTTATTTTGAATAAGTGTTACTTTATTTTCATAATAAGGAAGATGCTCACCCCATGAGCCTATACCAAAAGACCATTTGCCAGGTTCAGTAATACTTTCTTTTAATTCAACACCAATGGCATTAGAATTACCACTCCCACGGGATGCACCACCTTGGTAGCCAAATCCTCTTAGATAGCCAGCAGAAGAACCTCCATCTAAATTTCTAAATCGAGGAATATATATTCCATTTGGTCTTCTTCCAAAAGTATACTTATCTAGAAATCCATCATAATCTCCATATGCCCCAACTCCATAATGATGATCCATTAGATTATGCCCTACTTGTTGGCTACCATTTCCAAATCCATTTGGAAAAACATCTGAAGTTGAATTTAATAATATGTGTGCAGTTCCTAAAGTTGAAGCATTTAAAAATATCACTTTTGCAAAATACTCTTCTGTTTTGTTGGTTTCGGCATCTAAAATGCGTACTCCCTTTGCGCGTTTTGTTTCTTTGTCATATAAAATTTCAGTGGTGATTGCATTTGGCCGAAGAGTTAAATTACCAGTTGCTGCAGCAGCTGGAAGAGTAGCAGAATTTGAACTAAAATAACCTCCGAAGGGACATCCTTGGTGACATTTATTTCGAAACTGGCAGGGACCTCTTGTTCCAATTTTCGCTGTATGATTGGCAGTTCTCCCAATAATCATGGGACGGCCCATTTTAGTTTTAAGTTTTTCAGTCACCATTTGTTCTAGACAATTCATTTCCATCCCAGGAAGAAACTCTCCATCAGGTAAATTAAAAACACCATCTTTATTTCCACTGATTCCTGCAAACTTTTCTACATAACTATACCATGGTGCAA
This sequence comes from Bacteroidota bacterium, assembly GCA_026391125.1. Classification (GTDB taxonomy): domain Bacteria; phylum Bacteroidota; class Bacteroidia; order Chitinophagales; family Chitinophagaceae; genus Sediminibacterium. The sequence goes on along the minus strand of JAPLEO010000100.1, from coordinate 43,801 downwards.
GATCACTATATCGAATTGGCCAATCAGTTCCGAAACCATCTTTACCGTTTGCTTCAAAGTCAAGATCACTCCAACGATAACTTTGACGGCCCCACATTAAGGAACGACCGCCTACATGATTTCCGCGAATCCAATCGAAAGGCTTTTTTTGGGTGTACGGATTTTCAATATCGTTCACAAAAAACTTCTTCGACACTTCATCGTAGGCATATACCCTACTTTGTATAGGAGATCTTTGTTTATCATCCTGAGTAATATCATTGCGATGTGTAAGATCCCAGGGATCTTTTTCTGTGCCTTGATAATCTTTGATGTGTTCGACATTACGCCCCCTTTCAAGTAATAAAGTTTGAAGACCATGTTCGGTCAATTCCTTTGCAGCCCAGCCTCCGGAAATTCCAGAGCCAACTACAATTGCATCGAAATGATTAGATGATGGCAAAGTATTAAAGTATTGGTTGATGAATTATTAGACTACTCAATTTAGAGGAAATTGAGTAATTATTTCATGTCAGTTTTTGGATGCAATTGTTGTGTATCTGTAGCAATAAATGGTACATTATACCCACCTGTATCTATGACGGCTTTTGGAAACTTTAATTTTACAGTATTGAAATCCTGAGCTCCAATACCAGTGCGACTTAAAAACAAGTTAGTAAGATTCGAATTAGCCTTTAATTGCATCAAACCCTTAGCAGTTATTTTAGTATCCACCAGGTTTAAATATTGCAACTGATTTAAGGAACTAAGATGCTCCAAATCTTTATCTGTAATATTAGAATGTTCAGCACTTAGTCTTCTTAGATTAGTTAGTCCCGCTATAGTTTTCCACGAACTTTCTTGCAATTGAGCACCAGGAATTTTCAACCAGATCAATTGCTCTTTTAAAGAAGATATATTTTTCTCTATTTCACGATTCCATTTGGTGCAATTCACAAAATTGGCACTCAACCAATTACTATTTGCTGAAATCTCAAATACGGTGACAGAGTTTTTTCTTAATGATTCTAATATCGTTTCACTGGCTTTTGTTACTTCTTCTTGTGGAATATCTGCCCTTTTAGTTGCCACAGATTCCGATTTTTCTAAAGCACTCAATGCAGTTTTAATAGCTGCTGTTTGTGTAAAATCTTTCGACTTTTTGCTGAAGTCAGCACCTGTTGAAATCCACCACTGCATTAACAAACGTTCTTGCTCAGTTAGCTGTGGCTTGCCTTTCGGCGGCATATGTTTTTCTTCGATAGGATCTAATATGATGCGTTGATATGCCTTACTGCTATCAATACTTCCAGGCACTATCACTTTTCCATTTTTCCCGCCTTTCAAAATCCACGATTCGGCGTCTAATCTTAGTCCGCCTTTTTGCTTGGTTGCTGCATGACATTTATAACATTTTGTTTCAAGCATTGGCTGAATGATCTCTTTATAAACAACGGCCTCCTGTGCATTCGCAATAGGTTTTATCACTGCTGTGGAATCTTTTTTATCGGCCGACTCAGTCTTCCATAAATAACCTTCTCCATGTGTTAAGGTTCCCCCTAAATGACCCGTAACGGTCAATAATCCCAACAATAAAAAAGATACCCATTTTAATTGTAGGGCATTATTGTTACATGCGAACAAATAACCAGCTGCAGAACTAAATGCAACGAGGATCCCCATCCATTGGTGCAAATTCAAAGTAGTTTCATCATACTCGCCAGTACCTGATAATAAATATCCTGTAATGCAAGAAAGAATTGCAGTAATAGATCCTGCTAAATAAGCAATTGGAATAGCAGCTGCAAGTGCAGCATACTTTTCTTTGGTACTCAACCAATGAAACAAAACTGCCAGTAATAAAATCCCAATGGGCAAGTGTACCAACACCGGATGAAAATGTGAAATAATTGATGTGATCATAAATGCGACAGTTCTAAATTAAACAGGTGCTTAAATTCAAAAAATATTTTCTGATTCTATAAGGCCTGATATCTTTTTCGCAACAACTGCATCATGTGAACATTGATGGCCCACTGATCGGCTAATGGTTGCCTGGTATAAGGTAATGTAGGCATGTAGTCGGGCGGACCAAACTCAGTTAAGATCGTCAACTGTTTTGCACCCGATTTGATTTTATCTTCTACAACCTTATCCCACCATTCCAAATGTCGCTTCACAGCACTCTCCCATTCTGGTGCACGAGGATCACTGACTTGTGGACCTTCTGGGTGACCAACCCTTGCATGAATATGATCCACTCTTGTTAATGCCAATTGCACGGTATCTTCTTGATCATGCAATAATGATTCATGGACGTTACACCAATGAGAAATATCGAGCGTCATACGTAGATCATTGAATCGTTGAATGTATTCCTTTGCCACATGTGCGGCAAACAAAATACGAGAGCGATGCGATTCGTGACAGATCTTGATCTCTGTTGATTTTGCAAGATGAATCGTGTATTGAATAATCTTATTATTGATCTCTTCTGGAAAATAATCTCTGCCTGAATGACAATTAATATATAGTGGCCTCTGTATCGTTTGATTCGCACATTCGCTGATCATTTTTGTAAACGCAACTAAATGCTGCTCTGGATTTGAATCACCTACACCACATAGAAATCCAATAGCCAGTTGGTGTTTTTTTAATGCAGCAAATAGATCAGTCTGACTTTTAACATCACCCGGCCACCACATTTCAATACCATCATAACCAGCTGCTTTTGCTTTTGCACAAAATGCATCAACTGAGCCATCAAAACCCCAGTTGGTTCCCATGATCTTAATGCTAAAATCAGCGGGTACTTTGAAGGCCGGACTGCTTGCAATCAAAGACTCCCAGGGGCTTGCAACAATTGCTGCTGTTGTTCCTGCGATAGATAAAAATTTTCTTCTGTTCAGACTCATAAATCAAGTATTTATCAACTGTTATTTTGATGAAGTCCTATTTTTTTTAGGCAACTATTTCATTGATTACTTTACCGTGTACATCTGTTAATCGGAATGGCCTACCTTGATACTGATATACCAACTTCTCATGATCAAATCCTAATTGATGCAAGATGGTTGCTTGAATATCGTGTGCTGTTACTTTGCCACTGATGGCACTGTATCCAATCTCATCTGTTTCTCCAAAACTGAAGCCTCTTTTAATTCCACCACCTGCCAACCACATCGTGAATGCTTCGGTGTGGTGATCTCTTCCTTTAAATGGATTCTTTTTACCGTCACGATTTTCTAACATCGGAGTTCTTCCAAACTCACCACCCCAAACAACTAATGTTTCATCGAGCAATCCTCTTTGTTTAAGGTCTAATAATAATGCCGTGATAGGCTTATCAGTTGCTCTACACTTATTGACAAATCCAAAATCGATTGCTAAATTTTCTTCTGTGCCATGACTATCCCAACCCCAATCAAATAATTGTACAAAACGCACTCCTTTTTCTACCAACTTTCTAGCTAACAAAACATTATTAGCAAAGCATGCTTGTCCGGGTTTAGTACCGTACATCTCATGAATATATGCTGGCTCATTATTGATGTTCATCGTTTCGGGCACTTCTATTTGCATGCGATACGCCATTTCGTATTGTGCGATCCTAGAAACGGTTTCAGGGTCTTGAAATTCTTCGTAGGTTAATTTATTTGCCTCATTGATCGCATCGATCGAAGCTTTACGCAGATCACGATCCATGCCCGCAGGGTCTTTTAAAAATAAAACTGGATCGCCTTCTGTTCTACATTGAACACCTTGGTATACCGATGGCAAAAATCCGTTGCCCCAAACACTCTTTCCAGCATCCGGATTTTTTCCGCCTGATGTTAATACAACAAAACCAGGAAGATTATTATTTTCAGAGCCCAATCCGTAAGTAACCCAAGACCCCATGGATGGTCTACCCAATCTTGGCACACCTGTATGCATTAATAACTGTGCAGGACCATGATTAAATTGATCTGTTTGAACGGCTTTCAAAAAACTGAGTTCATCAGCAACAGTTGAAAGATGTGGAAGATGTTCAGAGATCCATGCACCACTTTGTCCGTGTTGTTTGAAACTTGCTTGTGGTCCCATCATTTTAGGAACACCACGTATGAATGCGAATTTTTTTCCTTCTAAAAGTGATTGCGGACAGTCTTGTCCGTCGAGCTTCATCAAATCAGGTTTAAAGTCGAATAACTCTAATTGTGATGGTGCTCCTGCCATGTGCAAATAGATCACTGATTTTGCTTTGCCTGCAAAATGAGGTGCATGTGCCATGAGTGGATTCGTTTGCAATAAGCTAGGATCTTTTGATGCCAACCAATTACAGCCTCCTAAAAAAGAACCTAATGCCATGGCGCCCATACCAGTTGCGCATTCCCTAAAGAAATGCCTACGGGTTTGCTGTTGCATGTAATGTGCATTGGCTTCTTGTATGATGCGTTGATGATCTCTACTCATGCACTAATTTTTTGTAATAAATTCATCCGTATTCAATAGGGCTTCCGCTACAATTACCAATGCAGCAGTTTCGGCTGTTTGCTTATCTGAGCCTGTTGTTTCAGCAATTTTTTTCTTGTTGGTTTTGAATTGTAGATAAGCCTGATCATATAATTTTTCGAAGGCTTTTCTTTTTTCTGTAGAAATTTCTTTGTGCATCGCTAACTCATAGCCCTTACTAATTTGTGCAGACTTTTCTTTGATGCCCATCGATTGAATGCGCAATGCAAAATGCTGTGCCACTTCTATATAAACAGAATCATTCAAGGTTGTAAGTGCCTGCAAAGGCGTATTGGTTCTGATTCTGCGTGCAGTACATACTTCTCTACTTGTTGCATCGAAACTTAACATAGAAGGATAAGGTGCCGAACGTTTCCAGTAAGTATATAATGATCTTCGATATTGATTTCCCTCTTCACTTGTTTTCCAATAAGAACCATTCCATGGCGAATTCCAAATTCCTTCGGGTTGAAATGGCATTACACCCGCGCCAAACATTTTTTCGCTCATTAATCCACTCACCATTAGTGCCTGGTCTCTGATCTCTTCGGCAGATAATCTAACTCTTGGTCCGCGTGCATACAATCTATTATTCGGATCTTTTTCTAATGCTTCTTTATTGAGTTTTGAATCTTGGCGATACGTTGCACTCATAGCAATTTCTTTCATCAATTTTTTCAAATCCCAGTTGTATACAACCATTAATTTCCACGCCAAATAATCTAACAATTCGCGATGCGTTGGGGCAATACCTTGCGTCCCCATATCTTCTAAGGTTTCTGCAATCCCTACTCCAAAAAATTGCTCCCAAATTCGATTTACGATAGTACGAGATACAAGCGGATTTTTTTTATCGGTTAACCACATCGCCATACCCAATCGATTCTTTGGTGCATTAGCAGGCAATCCTCCCAAAGAGGCGGGAACATTGGGTTCTACTAGCTTTCCTTTCATCAACCAATTACCTCTTTCGAACAGGTGGGTTGGACGAAATAATTCTGCGGGATTATCCATCATCACTGGTGTAGTGGTTACAGCAGTTGGTTCTAATAATTCATTAAAAAATTTATAGGATGTGTCAGTACCTGTGTATGGTTTAGTAGGGAATGGATTCGTAAAAAAGAACCAATCAAATTGCATCCCTGTTTCTTCAGGTAATTTTAATTGTGTGCTACTGTAAGTCACATACAAATTGAATCTTCCTTTGATTGGTGCGAAATTCAATTTTGCTTCTGCCCATCTTCCTCTGGTTTCTTTCACACTGATCTTAGTTAAGAGTGGGCCGTCTGGTTGATTGAGATGAATTTGTAATTCACCTCCTGGGCGATAAGCTTCGTATCGATAAATGAGTTGCGTTTTGTTGGTCAAATCAATATCCTTGAATCGAGCCACTGCTTTGTTTCTCAGCACTAACCACTTTGTATCCATCAATGCAGCATTCTTTAATTCATCTGCTGCAATAGAATTAATGGCGGGTTGTTGCAATTTTACAAACTGCAGGATCTCTTTTTCGCGAGCTGGATCATTTTGTTTGATCCAGTTTTTGAGTGCGATAAATTTTGTACTATCTGTATCATGAAACTCACGGATCAAAGGATAATCGTCATAAGTATCTTCGTCTCTGGTGTTATTGAAAAAAGCCATGAACTGATAATACTCATCATGTCTAAAAGGATCGTAAGGATGACTATGGCATTGAACACATGCAAAGCTTGTACCCATTAATCCTTCCCAGGTAGAATTCACGCGATCCAATACTGCTGAGGTTCTAAACTCTTCATTGTCTGTTCCTCCTTCATCGTTGGTCATGGTATTGCGATGAAATGCTGTAGCAATATATTGTGCATCTGTTGGGTTAGGCAATAGATCGCCCGCAATTTGTTCCGTTAAAAATTCATTGTAAGGTTGATTATGATTGAATGCATTGATCAACCAATCGCGATAGCGCCAAATTTTACGAGAGTCGTCTCGCTCATATCCTTTAGTATCGGAATAGCGTGCAAGATCCATCCAAAGGCCTGCCCATTTTTCGCCATAGTGTGGAGAGGCTAATAAAGTATCTACTAATTTTTCATAGGCATTTTTGTCCTTGTTGTGCAAGAACCAATCATTGATTTGTTCTGATGCAGGCATCCCAATAATATCCAAACTAGCTCTTCTTAAAATGGTTGCTTTATCTGCTTCATCAGCAGGCGACATGCCTTCTTTTTTTATTTTCTGGTAGACGAATTGATCGATATCATTATTGATCCAAGAGGCTGTGCCGAATAACCCAAATGGTCCGCGGCCATTAGAAGGAATCGTAACTTCTTTGACTGAGACATACGCCCAATGATCGCCCCAAGTGGCGCCTTCTTTGATCCATGTTTTGAGTGTAGTGATTTCTTTAGCAGAAAGTGCTGGATGCTTATACGGCATTCGTTCTTCTGGATCTTTGAGTGTGAGTCTTTTTATGAGCTCACTATTTTCTGGATCACCTGGAATGATGGCAGGCTTGCCGGATTTGTTTTTGGCAAGCGCATCTGTTTTGAAAAGCAAACTAAAACCACTTTGGCGTTTTACACCACCATGGCAGATAATACAATTTTTATTAAAGATGGGTTTGATCTCGGTGTTATAATCAACCTTTTTATTGTTGAACATACAAGCAGCAAAAAATACCAAGGAAGCCAATAAAGAAATGGCCCAAAATGTTTCCGGTATTTTTCTGTGGAGCATACAAATAGATTTATCGTTTTAAAGATAAGCAAAGCAGCCAATTCAAAACGGCAATCCTAGTGTACTTTTTTACCCCCCAAATAGGTTGATAATACTTTTGTTTGTAATATCTCATTTTCGGCCACTTTCATCAAATCCTTATCGAGCATAATGAAATCAGCTTTCTTGCCTGCTTCCAAGCTACCTACTTCTTGTTCAAGGAAACTTGCTTTTGCAGCCCAGATGGTCATACCACGAATGGTTTCTTCTCTGGTCAATGCGTTCTCCATTTGGAACCCCGCATCAGGAAATCCTTTGGCATCTTTACGAAATACTGCGGCTAAAAAAGTTTTGAAAGGAGAAATATCTTCTACAGGAAAATCGGTACCCAACGGGATCCAACCATTCTGCTGTAATAATTGTTTGTATGCATAGCCACCTTTTAATCTTTCAGCACCCAATCTTTCAGCAGCCCAATACATATCGCTGGTGGCATGAGTTGGTTGCACTGATGGAACGATACTAGCAGTTCCAAATAAATTAAAATCGTTCACATTCACAATTTGTGCGTGTTCAATTCTCCAGCGACGATCATTCTTTCCTTTTAAATATTTGTTATACACGTTTAGTATTTCTCTGTTGGCACTATCTCCAATGGCATGGGTACACATTTGAAATTTTGTGGCAGCTAACACTTGAGCTAAAGAATCGTAGTGCGATTTATTGCGCAATAAAAAACCTGTCCATCCTGCTTTATCGGTATAAGGTTGAATCAAGCAAGCGCCTCTGCTACCAAGGGCGCCATCAGCATAAACCTTAAATCCGTTTACAAATAATTTATCGGTTTTATACGGACCACGTTTCAAATATTTCTGCAGGTTTGCATCGTTATCGCTCAACATTGCAAAAATGCGCATCGACAATTTTCCTGCTTGTTGCAAAGTATCAATAGCATCCACATCATCATAATTCAAACCACAATCGGTGATAGTAGTAAGGCCTTGTTCAAAACAATTTTTCTCTGCAGCATGTAACCATTGCAAATAGGTTTCTTTGGTAGCTTCTGGAATTTGTTTGTACACTTTATCGTCTGCGTTATCAATCAAAACACCTGTTAATTTTCCGTCTTTCGTTTCAATTGATCCGCCAACAATTGTTTGTCCTGCTTGAATCCCCGCAAGATCCATTGCTTTTTGATTGGCGATGGAAGCATGTCCATCAATCCTTTGCAACACTACTGGCGTATTCGGAAATAATTGATTTAAGAGTGCATTTGTGGGGTAGGTTTTGCCTGGCCATTTATTCTGATCCCAGCCCCGTCCTTGGATCCAGGGAATGTCTGGATTTTTTGCAGCGAAAGTTTTCACTCTTTCTACAGCTTCTTCCCAGGTAGTTGTACCATATAAATCAACTTGAAAAAGTGATCTGCCATAACCCACAAAATGGGCGTGTGCATCAATAAAACCGGGATACATTGCTTTACCTCCAGCATCAATACTTTCGGTAGCCGTATATTTTTTGAGGATCTCATCATTCTTACCCGTAGCCACAATTTTTCCATCTTTAATGGCTATCGCTTCTGCCATGGTAAATGCAGAATCAACGGTATAGATTACAGCATGATGGATAATGGTATCCACTTTATTATTAGCACAAGATACCAAGGCAAATAGTGATACGATCAGTAAGAATTTCTTCATATGTTAGGTTTGGAAAATAAAGATAGGGATTACCGCTAGATACCATCTCTGTTCCTTAAATTACAAATAAAATATACAAATTGAATGCACCAACCAAAATCAACCTAAAACTTACAGACCTATTTTTGATCTTGATTAATCTAGTTCCAATATGGGGTGTTTGGGTGAATGATTGGAGTGTAAAAGATATATTTTTAGTTTACTGCATGGAAAGCGTGATCATGGGTGCTTATAATGTGCTAATGATGTGGAGTACAACCCTTTTTAAAAGAAAAGACGAATGGGTAAGCGGAAATGTATCGTCAATGGTTTCTGGATACTATTTTATCCTTTTCTTTATTGCACATTATGGTTTTTTTATTTTAATTCAGTTAGGTTTGTTCATCAGCATTTCAAAAATAGGCAACCTTGATTTTAAGGATTCTTTTGTTTTACTATTTCATATAAGAAGTTACTTACCGAATCCTACCTATCAACTTTTAATGTTGTTCATTATCAGTTATGGTATCATTGTTTTAAAAGATTTTTTTATTCCTGGTTTATATAAAACTGCTTCCCTAGGTTCATTAATGTTTTCTCCATATGCAAGGGTTTTTGTACAACAATTTTGCCTTTTACTTGGTGGACTTTTATTTGTATTCAGTCTAGGGAAAATATTTATAATCTTATTTGTGATTATAAAAATATTTTTTGAAGTAGGACTGAAGTTTCTAATAAAGTGGGATCTAAGTAAGATTAGGTAATGTATTATACCCACGATTTTAAATTCTCGCAGAATAGCTTACAAAATTTGGATAAGAATCTTGCTTTTTACAATTATTTCAATAGTTCACAAGGCTTCAATCCGGTGTGCTTTTTAAAAGCTGCGGAGAAGTGTGATATAGAAGAATAGCCCAATAGTGCAGACACGTCAGTCACACTCAATCCTTTTTCATACAAAAGGTATTTTGCGTGTTCCATTCTTTGTTGCTGGTAGAAATCGAAAATGGTAGTCCCAAATATTTCTTTGAAACCCTTTTTAACGTAGCACTCGTTCATCGCTACTTTACGACTCAATTCTTTGATAGTGATGGGGTCTCCGATATGTTGTAATAATATTTCTCTAGCTTGATAAATTCTCTCGCGACCACTTTCATCGGCCAAAAATTTACAAGTGAAGCCTTCTTCTTTTTCGTCAACCAAACATTCCAAACTATATACCAACAATTCGTGAATTTTTGCATTCACAAAAATGTTTTCCATCGATCCAGAATAAGAATGATTCAACAATTCGTCGAGCACCTTTCTTTTTTGAAGCGATACTGGAAATACTTTGGTAAAAGCGTTGGGGTATTTGAAAGCCAGCACTTCGTCTTTCTGATTGCTCAGTTTAACGTTGTGTACAAACTGGTGTAAGAAAGTTGCATTAAAATGGAATTTAAAAACGTCGACGGTTTGGTGCTTGCCCGCGCAATTTGTTGTAGGAAGTTGGTTACACTGTCCGCATGTTCTTTCTTCACAATATCTGTTACCGGTAGCGCAGTAACGCAATTCCATATAATTCTCTTCTGGGCGCTTTGCATTATAATGATACACCAACATCCCGGTATCTTCAGCAACCCATGAGTTCTGTGCATAGTAACGGTTGATCTGGTATTGAAACGAACCTGGAATTTGAGAACTTTTCTCATATAATAGGTCCATGCTAGGCTCAATCCCGCCTTTATGTGCCAATTTTAATATGTCCAATACTTGTACCATGCGCTGCAAAATTAATGTATAAACATCTAATTTTCTAATTAACAACTGTTAAACAATCCTACCTTATTAGTCTAGTAGTTAAAAACTACCTTTCCGTGACAATTATAATGCATGAAATGAGCCATAAATAGTTCTTTCACTACCTGAAATTACTTTACGCGAATTACATGTAACCAAAATCAACTATAGATACATGAAACAACTGATCGGATTAATTTGTTTAGGATGGATTTTTACAGGCCCGGTTTTGGCGCAAAATTGCAAGGTTTTATTACCCAGTATCTCTGGAAAATATGAGGGAGGCTGCGAAAAAGACAAAGCCAATGGAATGGGAAATAGCTCAGGGACAGACAGTTATGAAGGAAACTTTAAAAATGGTTATCCAGACGGACTAGGCAGGTACACCTGGAGCAACGGCAACTTTTTTGTTGGAATCTTTAAATCCGGGAAGCGTCAGGGCGAGGGAACGATGCATTATATCGTGACTGGAAAAACGGATAGCCTAATAAAAGGGTTCTATAATAAAGATCAATATGTTGGGGAGTTCGAGTTTCCCTATGTGATCAAAAGCAAGAGTTTCGCGATAAAAACGGTCAATGTATCGCCCGATTCCAAACAAACCCCTACCCAGATCACGATTGAATTGTTGGCCGTAGGCAGTGGTACCGAAGACATCAAGGGAACTGTACCAAAACCGTCTATGTCGACCATTGAAGTGCTCAAGGGTAATTATCAGCAACGGACCGAAATGACCAATTTGGATAAAAAGAACGTCTATTATCTCTCCAATATCAAGTTTCCGTTCTCAGCATCCTTTAAAATTGGGGATGAGGAAGTAGTGATTGATTTTAATAATTCAGGGTCTTATAAAGTAGAGATTGTAACTAACCAATAAGGCCAGATTTTAGATACTTCGAGCACCCCACCTCGATTTAACAATTTTATGCCTATTTAGCCCGCTCAAAAGTGGATAAATAGGCATTTTTTATGCTCCTTTAACCCCTAATTTTCGCTACCTTTGTCGGCTACTGATAAAATCATTAAACACAGGACTGATAAGCATTTATGACCCAGGAACAATTAGATAGCAACGAAGCACAAAATAAGAGTTACGGCGCCGACAGTATACAGGTTTTGGAAGGATTGGAGGCAGTGAGAAAAAGACCCGCCATGTATATTGGCGATATCGGTGTAAAAGGTTTGCATCACTTAGTATATGAAGTAGTTGATAATAGTATTGATGAAGCACTAGCTGGCTTCTGTAAAAATATTGGTGTAACCATTCACGTTGACAATTCGATCAGTGTGCAGGATGATGGTCGCGGTATCCCTACAGCGATGCATACCAAAGAAAAACGTTCTGCCCTAGAAGTAGTAATGACCGTATTGCACGCGGGTGGAAAGTTTGATAAGAACACTTACAAAGTATCTGGTGGTTTGCACGGTGTGGGTGTGAGTTGCGTAAACGCATTGAGTAGTAAGTTGATCGTGAACGTACATCGTGAAGGAAAAATCTTTGAACAAGAATACAAAATTGGTGTACCGCAATACGCAGTTCGCGAAGCAGGTGTGAGTGATAAGACTGGAACATTTGTTCAATTCTGGCCAGATCTTACCATCTTCCAAGAATCTGTTTATCACCGCGATATTTTAGAAGGACGTTTACGCGAATTATCTTTCTTGAATCGTAGAATCAGTATCACTATCACGGATCTTCGTGAAGTAGATGAAGCTGGTGTTGCTTATACTAAAGTTTTTTATAGCGAAGGCGGAATCGTTGAGTTTGTTGAAATGTTGGATAGAAATGGCAATAGAACACCATTGATTCCTTCACCACTATATGTAGACGGACACGATGAAGCATCGAACGTTGCTGTTGAAGTAGCGCTTACTTATAACGACGATTTCAAAGAACATATCTTCTCTTACGTAAATAATATCAATACAATTGAAGGTGGTACACACGTAACTGGTTTCCGCCAGGCATTGACACGTGTGTTTAAAACCTATGGTGATAAGCAAGGTCTTTTTGAAAGAGCAAAAGTTTCGATTGAGGGTGATGACTTTAGAGAAGGATTGAGTGCGATTATTTCTGTGAAAGTTCCTGAGCCTCAGTTTGAAGGTCAGACCAAAACTAAATTGGGTAATAGTGAAGTGAGCGGTATCGTTCAAACTACTGTTGCTCGTGCATTAGAAGCGTTCCTTGAAGAGAATCCTCGCGAAGCGAAGAATGTGATCTCAAAAATTATTCTGGCTGCACAAGCCCGTGTTGCTGCTAAAAAAGCACGTGACATGGTTCAGCGTAAAACTGTTTTGAGTGGCGGTGGTTTACCTGGTAAATTGGCCGATTGCTCTGAGCGTGATCCTGAAAAATGTGAGTTATACTTAGTGGAAGGAGACTCGGCTGGTGGTACTGCTAAACAAGGTAGAGACCGCAGTTATCAAGCCATCTTGCCATTAAGAGGTAAGATCTTGAACGTGGAGAAAGCAATGGAACACAAGATCTACGAAAACGAGGAGATCAGAAATATGTATACCGCACTAGGTGTTACAGTTGGTACGCCTGATGATCCAAAAGCATTGAACATTGCGAAGTTGCGTTATCATAAATTGATCATCATGACAGATGCCGATGTGGATGGTTCTCACATTGCTACTTTGATCCTCACTTTCATTTTCCGTTATATGAAAGAGTTGGTAGAACAGGGATATGTTTATATCGCTCAACCACCTTTATACTTGGTGAAAAAAGGTAAGGATCAGGAATACGCTTATTCTGAAGAACAGCGTAAAATGTGGATCGCTAAGCTAGGTGGAGGCAAGGATGATACCGTAAATACACAGCGATACAAGGGTTTGGGTGAGATGAACGCTGAACAATTGTGGGAAACTACTATGGATCCTGCTCGCAGAACCCTGAAGCAGGTTACTATTGATAGCGCCTTCGAAGCCGACCGGATCTTTAGTATGTTGATGGGTGATGAAGTGGCTCCACGCCGCGAATTCATTGAAACACACGCTAAATACGCCAAGATCGACGTATAAAAGAAAACAAGGTTTTTTATTGAATTTTAGATATAAAAAGCGGCCAAAACACAGTTTTAGCCTCTTTTTTTTTGTGCCTAGCAATGTGGATTAGTTCTAAGCCTAGTTTAGGCCTACATCTTAAAAAAATGTTTAGCTTGTGCTTGATTACATATAAGATAATTCTCTAACAATTAAATTCTACGAAAATGGACACTTCAAAAATGATCAAAGCATATTGCCTTAAAACCAAAGAAAAAAATGTGCCAATGCAAGACGCAGTAGTTACAAAAACTGCTAAAGGTGGTTATATGGCAGGTGGTCATGATGGAAAAGGAAATAAAATGGCAGCTATTATGAGCGAAGCAAAAGCATTGCAAGCAATTGCTGATGGTGTTGCTAAGAAAGGCTTCTAATTAAGTCAAAAAAAAGTAAAAAGAACAAAGCCTCGTAGAAATACGGGGCTTTGCTATTATTCAGTTGCAAGGCAACTTAGCTGCACAATCAACCGTAGTATATTGAGCGTTTAATTTTATACTACATGGCGAATAAAATTCTTTTTACACACTCCTATTTTTATCGACTCGATAAAAAGCAATGGCAAACGCAAAAACCCTATCCGCCATATGCCACCATTCTTGCAGCTGCCTACCTTAGAGAAAAAGGGAATATTGTTGACCTATTTGATTGTGGTTTACAATTTGGGCCTTTGAATATCAAAGAAAAATTGCAATCCTTTGTTCCAGATTATTTAGTGATCTACGATGATAGCTTCAACTACTTAAGTAAAATGTGTTTATCAGTAATGCGCGATAGTGCACTTACTATGATACAACTTGCCAAAACAGAGGGACTTACCATTATAGTTAGCAGTTCTGACGCAACCGATCATCCCGAAATTTATTTAAACGCAGGGGCAGATATTGTAATACAGGGTGAAGCAGAAGAAACCCTTCATGAGTTGATACAATCTGCAGGTAACCCTTCTACCAATTGCATGGGAATTGCCTATGTTGAAAACGGGCAGATCATAAAAACCCTAAAAAGACCAGTTCTTGAAAATTTAGATGCTTTACCCATACCAGCATGGGACCTTATTGAAATTGATGCCTATCGAGATACCTGGATGAAAGCCCATGGTTATTTTTCGTTGAATATTGCAACTACCAGAGGTTGTCCGTTTAAGTGCAACTGGTGTGCCAAACCTATTTATGGCAAAAGATACCATACCAGATCTGCAGAGCAGGTGGTTATGGAACTAGCGATATTGATGAAAGATTTTAACGCATCTCATTTTTGGGTTTGTGATGATATATTCGGTCTTAAGCCTGGTTGGATGGAATCTTTCAGTGCGTTATTACAGGTAAACAAATTAAAACCAAAATTAAAAATACAATGCAGAGCTGATCTATTAATTAAGCAAGAAACTGTTGCTTCATTGGTAAGTGCAGGACTAGACGAGGTTTGGATTGGTGCAGAAAGTGGTTCTCAGAAAATATTGGATGCCATGGATAAAGGTATCACGATTGAACAAATTTTTAATGCCACTAAGTTGTTGAAATCAATGGGTGTGAAAGTTTGCTTATTTATTCAGTATGGCTATTTGGAAGAAAAAAAATCGGATATTAAAAAGACATTGAAAATGATCAAAGAAATAGAACCACATGATATTGGGATCTCTGTTTCATATCCACTTCCGGGAACTGGTTTTTATGATAAAGTAAAATCGTTGATGAAAGAAAAACAAAACTGGACAGACAGCAATGATCTTGAAACGCTCTATTCAAATGAATTTAGTAAATCATTTTACAGACAATTACATCTCTATACCCATTATAGTTTCAGGAATTGGAAGAGTAGGAAAATGATTGTAGGTTATTTTACAAAATCCAAGACAGAACAGGCATTTTTTAAACAGCTTTTTGTTTATAATTATACGCTTGCAAAGAAACTATTCAGTAAAATAAAATTAACCTACTATCAATTGGTTTAACCAATATACCTTGATCTAATTAGAACATGGAATCAAAAAAAATCATTGTTTTTTTAACACCAGCCTTCCCTTCGCATGAACAAGACTGGAACTGGCTTCCCGTGTTGCAAAGATTGGCTTTGTCAATAAACGCAGCCAATCCAAGCTATGAGCTCAAGATCATTAGCTTTTCGTATCCGCAACAAACAAAGGCTTATCAATGGAATGGAATTGAAGTTTTTCCTTACAATCTGCTGAATAAAAAAAGGATTACCAGGATTTTTTCATGGTTAAAAATCATGGGGCGACTTTATCTGTTAAGAAGAGATTATGACATTGTTTCCATATTTAGTTTTTGGATCTCCGAAACAAGTTTTATTGGGTCTTGGTTTGCATGGGTTTTTAAAATCAGGTTTTTTGCTTGGATATGCGGACAGGATGCAAAACCGGGCAATAAATTTGTGCGTTATTCTAAACTTACCAATCAAAATACAATTGCCATCTCTGATTTTATACAAACCACATTTTTAAAAAATTATCAGATACAATCCTTTAGGACGATGCCCTTTGGTGTAGAAAATATTACAGATCAAGCAAGATTTAATGAAAGGCCAATTGATATTATTGGTGTTGGTTCGTTGAAACCATTGAAACAGTTTCATCTTTTCATTGAAGCTATTGCAATCATTAAAAAATCTTTCCCGAAGATCCAAGTCAGGATCTGTGGAAGTGGTGAATCAAAGCTAGATTTACTAAAACAGATCAATGAATTGGGCTTAGTTCAGAATATTCAATTATTGGGCGAAGTAATGCACCCCGATAATTTGCAATTGATGTCTGAAAGTAAAATACTCCTGCATAGTTCCAATTATGAAGGAATGAGCGCTGCATGCTTAGAAGCATTAGGAGCGGGTTGTTATGTGATTAGTTTTGTAAAATCAATGAATGCAGATGTAGAAAATTGGCAGATTGTAGAAACGGTAATAGACATGGCAGAGAAGGCAATCGAAATTTTAAACAATCCACCTGTCAACTCAAAACATGTAATCCCCTTTCCTATTCATCAAACCGCTTCATCTGTGATAGAACTAAGCTGCCTGTAATAGTCGGTGCTAATTCTAGCAATTGCTTCCACAGAAAGAGTGGATTGATAAAATGCAACACATTGGTCAGACAATTCCAATTTGTCTTTTTGAATCACATTCATCAAAGCCTCATAAAAAGATCTTGGGTTACCCTTTTCCCATAGCCCTCCCATTTTACCCTGGTTCGTCATCATTCTAAAGCTTGGAATATCTGTTACTATTGGAATACAGCCACAAGCAATAGCTTCACTTAAAGCATATCCGCTGCCCTCATAATGACTACCCAAAACAAAATAATCAGCAGCATTCAAATACTGTTCAATCTGGGTGCTTGTACACCTTCCCACCAACTCCAAAGATTGCTGTAAAAGAGTAGATTTATTTATAGCATCTTTTACTTCATTTAATAAATCTGTTGTTTGATAAATCATATAAAGTTTTGACGAGGGGTGCTCTTTGCAAAACATTTCAAATCCTGCAAGTACTGTAAGGGGATCTTTGTTTTGATAAAGTCTTCCTATCCACACAAATCGATGATCGCCCTGTAGGCCTAAAACATCATTAGCATGCTGTTTGTCTCCCCGCTTCATATTAGAAGCCCCTTCCATAACAGGGAATATTTTTTGCGAACTTATTTTTTGAAAAAACCAAGACATCCCCTGTTCACTAGTTGTGAAGAAGAAAGCATCTGCAATGGATAATAATTTTCTTTTCAACCATCCCTTTATTCCAAATTCGGGATTCCCTCCATGATGCTGAACAATGACTTTTGTATTTTTATTTGACAACAGTTTCAAAAGGAATGTTTGAAACGGAAAATGGATACCATGAATATGAATGACATTCGCATTTCGAGAAAGGATGATTCGAATAAAATTTAAAGCGGGATACCAAAAAGGGATCTGCCCTTTAAATCCATCAGCACAAAAATAATAACATATACCTTTTTTTTCAATTAACTCATTCGTGTGAAACCTTTTATAGCATTCAATTACAAGACCATTTTCTTGCATGGCACATAACAACTCGTCTGTAGAATCGTGTATTGCTAACTGCTCAGTAGCAGAAGCAACATGATCATCAAATGAAAATGATACTATCAGCAGTTTCAATGGCTTATATTTCTTTAGCTGTGATTTCAAATAAATAATTCCATTCCCAAAATATCTTCTTTTTGTTGATCTGTTTCCAAACCAAGTTATGTTCCATTGCGATTGATGCGATCAGATCAATTACACAGTCTTCAGAAAGTACCATGATGCATTTACCATTTTGCAACAATCGAGGTTGCAAATTCATGAACAATTTTTTGAAATAGTTAAAATCATTACCGCAAAACCAGGCATGATCAGCTTCCGTTACTGGGTCAGAGGGATAATAAGGTGGGTTTATCACAATCAAATCAAACCTGGCCTCATTCGGTAATTTGTCAAATAAATCACTCTGATAAACGCTAAGCTTCACTTTATTAATTTCTCCATTTCGTTGTATGGCTTTACAAGCTACCATACTGATATCCGTAGACATCAGATTTGCTCCTTTTTTTGCGAGTGCGATCGAAATCAAACCTGACCCTGCGCCTAACTCTAATACGCTCTGATTCTTCAGCTCAAATGAAAGCAAATATTGCAAGAGATAATTGGTGCTGAAAAATAAACCTGGATGAAAAACGCCTACTGGAATTTCTAATAGAATACCATTCTTATTCCATTTTCTAGGTTTGGATAAATACCATTTGGTCAATGGTATTAAAAAATAATAACTAGATAATTGTTTTAGCTTTTTAAACATGTTTACTATCCCTCTCGTTTTATTTTTTTCAAACTGATGATATAATAATCACCAATGGTATTGAAGGGATAGTATTGCTTCCATTTGTTTTCCAAGTTTTTTAAACCCTGAAATATTTTGGGAAACTTATTGGGGAAATTCTCAATGTATGAAGGTGGTACGATCGTACAAAGTCCTTCTACATGCACTAGCTCAAAATCTTCTTTTAAATGTTTGATAATATATTGGGGTGAATAATAATAACAAAGAAAGTGTACCCCTTCAATATGCGCTTTTGCACCCTGCTTCGAAAACAATCTACGGAAGGCCAATTTGAATGCCCCCCTAAATACCAACAAAAATTCCCACAAACAAAAGCTGGGCATAACTACAAGTGTTACAACAGCATTGGGATTTAGCAGTTCAGAAAAACTATCTAAGACCTTGTTCAAATTTTTGGTACAATTCAGTCCACCGAAATTTGAAAAGATCCCATCATATGGCCCTTTATCAGCCAGCTTGTCAAGGTCTTCAAAAGAAATATTCTCTACGCTAATAGTAGGCATAGTAAATGTTTCATGATTTGACGATTTATGCATTGTCTCCTGTTCTTGAAATAATATGTCCAACTTTTTCTTTAGTTCATCTAACATATTATTTGAAATATCAGTGGCGTGCACAGCATATCCTTTACTAGCAAAATAAAGTGCATCCTGACCAGTACCTGCATTCAGTTCTAGAATCTTCGCACCTTTCTTTAATTGCGATTCGAAAGCATTTCTCGTCCTTTCCCTTTTATATGCCACGATCTTATTTTTAACATATAGTTCATCGAATACAAAGGATTGCCTATTGAATGCTTCTTTTGCTAGAGGTTGGTTGTCAATACTTGCTATCATATTATTCTATTCCAAATTCTTATAAAAAAACTTTCTGTTTTTCCTTGTTGCTTCATTTTATAACCCAGTAGATTCGAATAACTTCCAACCGAAGCTTGCAACAACTTCATTTCTTTATTAGTCAGAATAATTTTGGGGGGTTTCAATGTATTGGTTAGTATCTCCCCTTTTGAATCATTCCCTTCAAATGAACTATTGGAATTGGTTAAATTTCCAACCACCGTTGGAACCAATAATTTTTGATAATAATCAATCTCTAAAAAAGCTGCAAGTTTGCCCATTGTTGCAACTGGCTCAGAAACCAATGATTCATATTTGATCAACAAAAAATGAGGTCTTTTTTTCTGCCTTTCGCTGATTGCAATTTTCATAGATTTTTGAAGGTCCCGGATAAAATATTTGACTGGTGTTCCTGTAAACCACTCCATTCTTTTCCTTGAATTGATGACCGCTTCAGGATCTCTAGTGATATAAACTACTTTAGCTTCGGGAAGATCTTTCCACAAACGATTTAAGTAGAGTTCGTTTCTGGGAGTTTTATCAACCCAATATTTCTTGAATTTTCCGGGAATTAATTTTTGCTGAACATCCTCAAAAGCGATCTGCAATACCAACTGAGGCCAAATTGTTATTGAGATAGATAATTCTCTTTCAACAATGGGCCACCAACTCAAAAATATCCTTGCAAAATCCACATAAGACGAAAAGTCTTCGGTTGATCTACCCAATAACCAAAATGGGGGTTGATGATCAGAGATAGCCAAGCGCCATAACCATTCTCTACATAGAAACTCCATCCATTTTGATGGATGCAGAAGCCTCATTTTAGGTTCTAATTGCGAAATAAAAGTGCCTTCTGATGGCAAAACAGATAAGGCTTCATGATCATCAAGCAAGTTCCTGAGCAAAGTTGTTCCGCTTCTCTCTACCCCACATAAAAAAACGGCTCTTTTACCAAAAGCAATCCCATCAGCAATATGGGCATCGTTATAATGTTTCGCCCCCATCCTGCTAGCTTCTAGCCAAACAGCTTCCGTCCATTTAGAACCAGCTTGCTTCAAATCTTCAGGCGTTTTTCCGACCTGTTTACCTTTAAAAATAAGGGCATCAAATGCTTCTTCGAGTTTACATATCTGAGTATAACCCATGTTCTAGCATACGTAAAGACCCACAAAATAGTTGCCTAGAAAAAAATTTTCAAGGTCAATTAACCTTTTCTATGTTTTTCTCGTACTGAGTCAATTGCAGGTCAATTTGAATCATCAAAATACTACGCTTAGAGAAATGATAGAAAAAATACATTTACAACGTTTGGTATTAAATGATAATGCAATTCAAGTAATTCGTACCCTATTATATTTTGATGGTTTCAAATATCCATTGACCGCTACAGAAATTTTTGAAAGATCAAAAGCCTCCAGTTTACTAGCTGTAAAATCAGACCTTGAATTTCTTTGCTCAAATGGCTATGTTATTCAATATGGCATTTACTATACGATCAAAGGCAATTTAGATTGGATAGCTAGCAGACAAGCTGGGAATCGAGCAGCTGGAGCAGCGATGGGCTTTGCAAAAAAATATACTCGCTGGATGCAAATGATCCCATTTGTTCGTTCCGTCTTTTTATCTGGTTCAATTTCCAAAGATTATATGGATGAAAATAGTGATATAGATTATTTCGTGGTAATTCAACAAGATCGACTCTTCATTGCGCGTTTGTTTTTTGTTTTCATACAAAGGATCATATTGAAGAATAGCGCAAAACATTTTTGCTTCAATTATATGGTGACTACCAATAACCTGGTTTTTAAGGATCAATCCTTCTATCCAGCTATTGAACTAATGACGCTGAAGCCTATGTTTCACGGGCAAACTTTCTTGCAACTCTTGAAAGAAAACCCTTGGGCATCTAGGATGTTTCCTAATTATCCAGAGCCTAATTTAAACACGATTCCTTCTAAGCAACTGATGATTCAAAAAATAGCGGAATTGTTTTTCCCAAATTGGTTTGCACAATGGATCGACAATAAGCTGCTCGCACAAACAAAAAAACGTTGGGAAATAAGATTTCCCAAAAGACTATTTGAACAAGGTCACAAAAATGTATTCATCAGCAAACAAGTAGCGAAGGCACATAGCACAGGTTTTTTTGACAAGATCAATCGCCAGTGGCAAATTGATCTTGATCTTTTCTGTCAGAACAATGATACCTGTCTTGACGAAAAGTTTAGCCGAGGAGCATTGAGAAAAATAGATTAATAAAGCATGAATTAAGGTAATCTGATTACCTGTCGTGATAGCTAATTTAAAGTTTTGAACCTAACTCTAGTGTAACTGAGATTAGCGAAGCTATGTTTTAAAAAGTTCTAATTAATTGCCCCAAATTTTTTCAAATGAATTGCATCAAGCACTTATTCCTCCTTATTTTTTTATCTGGTCTGGTTCTAATGACAGCTGCACAAATGCCTGCAGGTATCAATATTGATCAACTTACAGACCAGCAACTACAACAATTTATTCAAGCTAATAATTTATCTGGTCTTTCAGAATCAGAAATGGAAACCAAAGCTAGAGAAAGAGGCTTGTCGTATGATCAGATCCAAAAGCTTAAATACAGGATTCAGTCTTTAAATGTTTCCAACAATCCTCAAAATCTGGATGGCAAGCAATTGAATGATTCCAAAAGAAAAACTGTTTCCTACCTACTCCCAAAACCTGCTCCAGATTCTATCAACGGACTTGTAATTTTCGGTTCAGAGATCTTTACAAAAGAGAACCTCACTTTTGAGCCAAACATAAATATGCCTACCCCACATAACTATATTATTGGAAGTGGGGATGAATTAAAAATTGATATCTATGGATATTCTGATAAAAGTCAAACGCTGAAAGTTAGTCCTGATGGATCTATCAGGTTCCCTCGAATAGGACCAATTAAATTAGCGGGTAATACTATAGATGAGGCAGAAAAGATCTTAACTACAACACTCAGTAAATATTATCCCGGGTTAAAAACAAATACAACCAATCTACAATTAACACTAGCACAAATCAGGTCCATTAAAGTTAACCTCATTGGAGAAATTACCAGACCAGGTTCTTATTCTGTTTCATCCTTAAGCACGATCGCGAATGTGCTATACGCAGCTGGTGGACCAACAAAGATTGGCTCGTACAGAAATATTGAACTGATCAGGAATGGTAAATCTGTGGCTCATTTTGACTTATACGATTATCTCATTAAAGGTGACTTGAATCAAAATAAAGTATTACAAGACGAAGACGTTATTAAAGTATCTACCTATCATACTAGGATTGAATTAAAAGGAGCGGTAAAGCGAAATGCGATCTATGAAATTTCAAGCACAGATCGATTAGATAATGTTATCAACTATGCAGGCGGACTGGGTGATAATGCAAATAAAGATTTTATCAGCATTTTCCGATATGGGAAACAAAATAAAGAAGTTTTTACGGTGTACAATAATGAAGCTGCTGGTTTTGTACTTCAATCTGGAGATAAAATATATGTTGACAGTATTTCCAGCTCATATAAAAATAGAGTTGTTATTAGTGGAGCTGTAAATCTACAAGGCACTTATTCGATCGACAAGATTCAAACTCTGAAAGATTTGTTATTGATTGCAAAACCAAAAGAAAATGCTTTCAAAGAACGTGCAGTACTAAGACGCATGCAAGCTGATTTTACTCCTGAACTAATAGGTTTTAATGTAGATGAAGTATTGAATGGCAATTTCAATGTCGATTTAAAAAGAGAAGATAGCATTCATATATATCCCTATAGTGAAATCAAAGAGGTCTTTAAAATTCAAGTAAGGGGTGAGGTAAATAAACCAGACAGCTTTTATTTTGCAAAAGGAATGATGGTGCAAGATGCAATTCTAATGGCTGGAGGTTATACTGATGGGGCTAATAAAAAAATAATTGAAATATCTAGAAGAATTCGGGACACACTTTCTTCGAAAGAATCGCCACTCTATTCCACTATTCTAAGTGTAGATGTTTCGAGCAAAACAACAAGTAATTCATTAAATATTGCATTAGAACCATTTGATATTGTAACTGTGAGAAAATCGCCAGGGTATAAAGAACAGGTAAGTGTATCAATAGAAGGAGAAGTAATCTATCCCGGCAGCTATACGATTATCAGCAACCAAGAACGTTTATCTGATCTAGTTAATAGGGCTGGAGGATTAAAACAGGGTGGTTATTCAGAAGGCGCTTTTTTACTGCGCAAAACTTTTGAAAACCTGTCTAAAACAGATACGGTAATATTAAAAAACAAACTGGCTACTTTAAAAAATACATATACTGATACCACTAAAGCCAATGCAGCGGATAGCACTTTTAAAGGCGAGATGAAAGTGGTAGGCATCCGATTAGAAGAAGTGATCAAAAGCCCTGGCTCACTTTACGATGTGATTTTACAAGAAGGTGATATTATAAAAATTCCAAAAAAAGTAGAAACGGTTCAAACATTTAGTGGTGTTTATTTCCCTAAAAAAATTGTTTATCGAAATGGGTTAAGCATTCAAGAAGTAATTCGTGAATCCGGTGGCGTATTATCTGGAGGGCAGAAAAAGAAAGCCTATATCGTTTATCCAAATGGAGAAGTAAGAACAACTAAGCACTTCCTCTTTTTCACTTCTTATCCTACTGTAAAACCAGGTTCTGAAGTATATGTACCTGTAAAAAAAGAAAGCAAAGGAATGAGCACAGGTGAAATAATTGCTATCACAACTGGATTGGCAACACTGGTTACCCTTTTCATATCTCTCAGGAAATAACCTTAAAACAAATGGAAACAAACAGCAATAGTTATAATTCAGCACTCTCTGAAAAAGATAGTACAATACTCAAAGACCTTTTTCGAAAATTGAATAACTGGAAGCAATTTCTTTTAACGCAATGGCTTAAAATTGGCTTAGTTACCCTGTTAGGTTCATTGATAGGATTTGGCTATGCATGGCTTCAGCCAAAACTATATCAGGCCAAAATTAGTTTTGTGGTAGAAGATGCTAAGAACACGAATCCCGGCTTGGGAAATATAAGTTCTTTGGCTGGTCAATTCGGTTTAGACCTTGGTGGAAACAATAGTAGCAATATGCTTTCTGGAGACAATATCCTGTATTATTTCAGAAGTCTTTCTTTAGCAAAAGAAGTACTATTAAGCAGTTATGATTCAACTGATACAAAGTCATTGATTGATGAATATATAGCCGTTTATGAATTAAAGAATAAATGGAAAAAGATCGATGGAATTGAAGTTTTAAACTTCCATCCATTGGCATTAAAGAAACCATATTCTGTCTTACAGGATAGTTTGATACAATTGGTATCTGAAAATATTTTAAAAGAACAATTTTCGGTTGAAAGAATAGATAAGAAAACAAGTATTATAGAAGTAGGAATCTATATGAAGAATGAACAGTTGTCAAAAAAATACTGCGAAAGACTAGTGAATGTTGCCGTAAACAGATATATACAGTTAAAAACAAAAAAACAAAAATCAACCGTTGATAAGCTGCAAAATCGGGTTGATAGTATTGCAGCACTTCTTGCCATTAAAACTTATGCAAGTGCCAATCTCCAAACAACATCTGCTACTATTGATATCAATGATTTTTATAGAACTAATGCAGCAGTTGCTACTGAAACCGCCACCCGCGACAAATCCCTGCTAGCAAGCATATTTGCATCAGTTACGCAGAACTTGGAAGTCGCGAAATTTACCCTTAGCCAGGAAACACCAGTGATTCAGATCTTGGATGGGCCGGTCTTACCTCTCAAAGAGCAAAGGGTATCCAAATTAAAAATGCTTCTCATATTCGGCTTTATATTCGGATTCGTTTTCTGCATTTATTCCATTACCAAGCACGAATTAAAGGGGATATTTTAATGAAAGCAATAACGCAATATTTCTATACTGGCAAAGAGGGCGTCAACAAAACTGTCCTTAACAACCCTATATATTTTAAGATCATCTTTTTATCTGGTTTGAATGTTCTAATGAACTTTCTGTTAAACCTAATACTTCCCAGTAAAATTGGAATAGCTGCTTATGGTGATTATCGATATTTATATAGTTTAATTGGGTTCGCTGGTCTTTTCCATCTGGGTTATTTAGATGGTTTTTATCTGACATCATTGCAGGAGAAAAATAAGGAAGCTGCAAGTATCAGTTATTTAAGCTTGCTGGTGCTTTTAGTTGTTGGAGCTGTCAATTATTTGCTGCATCTGGTTGGGATCAATTTTGGAGTGAATGCCATTATACTTTGTTCCCTTTTTATGGTCTCTAATTTTGTAAATCAATTGGCCATTTATCACAATCTCAATCAGTCGTTTTTAATATCAATCAGCATCCAACTTATTGCAACTGTAGCATTATTGATAGCTGTCAACATTCCATATCTTGCTGAAATACTAGCAGCTAATATTAACTTATCTATTCTTGTTTTACTGCTATTTCAAATGATCCTACTATTTGTGCTGAATTTTGGCGACCAACGGCCAGTCCGTTCCATACTCGGATTTGGCAGTTTTTCAAATATTAAAAAATACCATCAAAAAGGATTCAAAACACTTGCTATAGGCTTGATTATTATGATGATGCTTGGGATTGACAAAGTGATTTTGAAAAGCCACTTATCAAAAGAGACTTATGGCATTTATTGCTTTTCAAATAGTTTTCTCATTTCGCTGATAGGGCTAAGCTTATCAATAAGCAACAAATTCGTGAGTGAGCTGTATGAGCAAGAAGCAACAAATTTTAAACAGAACTATAACCTTCTAGTTAAAAATGTATCAGTCTTCAGTATCTTTTTGATCTTGGTTTCATTTAACATCAACTTATCTGGATATACAAATTTGTTGCTGTATGTAACACCATCTTTGGGTTTGTTTTCGTTGTTGTTTATTATCCAATTGTTACATAGCAACTTAGCAAAAGTGCATAATTTGGAATTCCCATTTTTTGCGGTCTACTTTGGCTTCATCTGCATCAGCTGTGTGATCTTATATTTTTTTAATTCCGATATCCATGAGATGCTTTTGCTAACAAGTATAGTATTTTATATTGCGATCATGTTATTCGATTCTCTATTTATTCGTGTGAGATGCAAATTCGAAATATCCATACAAAACAAATTAATAGCCCTATTGCCAATCTTGCTTGAATGGGTTATTTCTTACAATAAGTGATCTAGATTCTATCGTATTTAAAAAATGACCAGCCCAATTCAAGATTTTTGGAATAGTATTTTTGTCAACCTAGTTGGCATTTTTGCAATCATTGTTGTAGTATTTGTCAATATCCGTTTTTCTAAATTTAGTATCCTTAATATCGTTTATACATTCAGCATTTTTTGGGGTTTTCTCATCCTAGGGACTCAATGGATTTTGAATTATAAACTAGAAATGAACTTTCTACTATTAATGTACTCGATCCCGGTTTTGTTCAATGTGGTTTTTCTGTTTATAAGATTGTTTTTAATCAATAACCAATCTAATGAAAAAGAACCTCTTGAACTTTTTTATAAGGATAGAATCTGGTATGTTGTATTGGCGCTATTTCTGCTTTGCCTAATTGCCAATGGAATCTATGTCTACAATCAGTATTATTTAAAAGGAATTGAATTAGTTGCATTGGAACAAATCAGAACATCCAAGTTTCGTTTAGACACTGATGAACCAAATCTATTCTTTAACCTGTTTGGTAGAATTTATCTGCTTTTGTTGCCTTGGTTCTACTATTTGTATGGCCAACAAAAGCTGAATAAAGGCTCGCTAGTTGTAGTAGTGATCATAAGCCTACTCCTATCAGCAGTTTTCTTAACTAGGGCGCCAATATTGATCCTTTGCATCTATATCATGCTATGTAATAGCTATTTCATGGATCAAAAATTAGCAAAAAAATGGAATATCAGCTTGGTAATCAGTGCAGCGCTAATACTTGTAGGCATTTCATCCATCATAGAAGGAAGCTTTAATGAGGCAAATGGGTTCCTATATAATTTCAAAGTGTATTTGTTTGGAGGGGTTGGCGCTTTCCAGAATTTAGTAAAGGGGTACCATTTAGTAGACCCATTTGCAGCTAATTACTTTTCTACATTTGATTTTGTCTATTATATTGAAAAAAAGATAGGTGTCATTAATAGTTATCCTTCCTATATCAGAGACTATATAGATTTCGGTGGGCATACAACCAATGTTTATACCTTTTTAGACAGTTATTTCATAGACTGGGGCATTATAGGTGTGGTATTGGGTTCGGCAGTATTATTTGCTATAACATCCATCGTTTTTTTGTTGTCAACCGCCTCCAAAAAAATTGTTTTCTTTCAGATTTACCTACTGTTTTTTTCAAACATCATGATGTGCTTCATGAATAATGAATTCATCAGGATCTCCTTTTTCATCATGTTGTTTCAGATCATTTTATTGTGGTTGCTCTTTCTTAAAAAGCAACAAACTATTTCAACAGAACTTAAGTAACCCAAATGGATTTCATTCGAATCGTCATCCTGAATTATAACAATAGCATTTATACATTAAATCTTGTGCAAATGCTACAAGATCAACAGTACAAAGATTTTGAAATTGTAGTAGTAGATAATGCAAGCAAGATATCAGAACAGTCTAGATTGCAGGATTCGCTTCCTTCAGCTGTACATTTTATCAAATCTGATAAAAACCTTGGCTACTCGGGCGGAAACAATTTAGGGATGCGTTTAAAAACAAATAATAGTATTGACTATTTTTTGATCCTAAACAATGATATCATTATAGAAGACATTACACTTCTTTACAAACTAGTGCAAGCTTTTACAATTGGTTCAATAAAAGAAATCATAGCAGTATCCCCCATTGTAAATACGGTTGCAAATAAATTAAGCCCAGAATACCAGATCCAAATCAGAAAATTATTGAATCCATACACGATGTACCTGATCAGTTTTTCGCTGATGAAAAAGATCTTCTTTAAACAATTCAACCAATTTGTTTATCAATCTGATGCACCTTATCATAATAAATACTTATTCTGCGACACCATTAATGGATCTGCTTTTATGGTAAAAGCAAATTTTATGATAGAAAACGATTTCCTTGATGAAGGCATTTTCTTATTTCACGAAGAGCTGGTTTTGGGAAAACAGATCCAAAACGCTGGAGGCACTTGTTTGCTAGATGGTCATGTTACTATAAAACATTTACAAGGCATTTCTACTGGCTCCAATAAAAGTCAGTTAAACGTTGGGATGGAAAGATACAAATACAGAAGTGAGCGCTATTTGTATCGCAAGTATTATGGAATGAACGTTGTTGTTTTGGGGGCATTCTCAGCAATGAAAGAAACAGAGATTTTTGCTAAAAGACTGATAAACCAATTCAAATGACAATTGTAAAGATTTGGGGCGGTTTAGGTAATCAACTATTTCAATTTGCATTTGCCCATTATATCAAAAGTATTAATGGGGAGCAAATATCTTTTGTTTGTGAAAATTTCAATACAGATTTATCAAAACTCAAGATCACACATTTTAATTGTGATCTAAAAACAGCAGACCAAGATCAATTAAGCCCTTATCAACAATATTTCAAAAAACAATACCGGATCAAAAGAAAATTAATTCAGCTATTCCCTTTTCTAGATAGAACAATACTAGTAGAAAAAAAACATCATGTTATTATAAAAGCCCCCTTAACGCATAGTGTGTATGATGGATATTGGCAACATGAAAACTATTTACTAAAAAATGAAGCCTATTTAAGGCAAGCATTTCAATTTAAAGATGAAAGTGTTTTTAGTGAAAGCACCTACATCCAATTGATGAAAAATACGCTAAACCCAGTTGGACTTCATATTAGACGAGGCGACTTTTTAAAAAGTCATTTTCATTTCAATTTAAATTTTGATTATTATAAATCTGCCATTGAAAAGATCAACTCACTAGTAAAAGATCCGGTTTTTTTTGTCTGTACCAATGATGTAGCATGGGCAAAGAAGCACTTCAAATTGAAAGCGAATATGCATTTTGTTGACCATTCAATTTACAAAGATGCAGATCTGTTTGACTTTTATTTAATGACTAACTGCAAGCACAATATCATTGCCAATAGCACTTTCAGCTGGTTGGCTGCATGGTTAAACAGCAACGATTCGAAAATTGTATTAGCACCCAAAAATTGGTACAATGGCAAAAACAATTTTTTCGCTTCTAAATTTTTACCGGCCTCATGGATCACCCTATAATCGTTTCAATAGGTATGCCGGTCTTCAATGCAGAAAAGCATTTGAAAATTGCCATTGAATCTGTATTGAATCAAGAATTCAAGGATTTCGAATTGATCATATCTGATGACGGTTCAACTGACGATTCATTAAGCATCATTCAATCATATACTGATAAGCGGATTAAACTGCTTTCAGATTCATCAAACAAGGGAATTGGATACCGTTTAAATGAACAAATTGCCATTTCAAAAGGGATATATTTTGCCAGGATGGACAGTGATGATATCATGTTTCCTGATCGAATTTTAGAACAAGTTAAATTCCTGCAAGAACACCCAAATGTAGATGTGGTAGGCGGTTCAGCAGTTGTGATCAATGAGTATGACCAAATTACTGGATTAAGAAAAACAAAGCCAATTAACAAGTTCTTGAATGTATTAGAAGATGGCATTTTTATACACCCAACTGTTATGGGAAAATCCAACTGGTTCAAACAGCATTATTATGATGGCGGTTTTAGTGGCACAGAAGATAGGGAGCTATTTATGAGAACTTATCAGGAATCAAATTTCTCAAACTTAGATTACCCCGTTCTATTTTACAGAGATAGCCATCATTTTAAATTAAACACTTATCTAGAACGCCAGCAGGAATTGATCAAGGGTCTAGATAAAAATGCCCCTTTATTCAATGCCCCTATTAAGATTCAAATAGTAAAATTAAAAATTTACTTAAAATCTATACTATTCCAATTAATGCACTTGGTGAATCTGCATTCAGTTGTAATAAAAAATAGAAACGAGGTTATCAATACAAATCAGTTGGCAAAATATCATGAGATCCTACTTAAAGAACTACAGAAATAGCTGATGGAAACAGTTACAAAAAAGAGTATTTGCTTTGTTGTTTCAGCTCCCATTACCATTAATGCATTTCTGCTGAATCATATCGAGCTTTTATCAAAATACTATGAGATACATCTTGTAGTAAATACTGAAGGAGACTCTCAAATCCAATTTAATAATATTACTAGTATCAAGCATATTCAACTTGTTAGGGGAATATCTATCATCAATGATCTGAAAGGGCTGTATAAGCTTTGGGGCTATTTCAAAATCAAACAGTTTGATGCAGTTCATACTATCACACCAAAAGCCGGGCTGCTTGGAATGATTGCTGCAAATGTAGCGGGCATCCCTAGAAGGATTCATATTTTCACTGGGCAGGTTTGGCATACAAAAACAGGAATATTAAAATGGCTTCTTAAGAAACTGGATACCCTATTAGCATATATGGCTACTGACATTTTAGTAGATGGAAAACCTCAAAGAGATTTCCTGATCAATTCTGGGATCCTGAAAAAACACAATTCCCAGGTTTTAGGAAAGGGGTCGATCAGTGGCGTACTATGTTCGAAATTTGTCAAGGATAATCAAATTCGACTTTCTCTAAGAGCATCTCACCATATCGATTCAACTGAAATTGTGTATGCCTTTCTTGGGCGCTTGAATACAGACAAAGGTGTCTTCGATTTAATAAATGCTTTTGAAAGATTAAACAATAAATATTCCAATACAAAACTTTTACTGATTGGTCCTGATGAAGAAAATATTAATAAAAGAATTGATCATGATTTAACCAATCGCATTCTTTTTATAGGCCATTGTAATGAACCCCATCATTTTCTACAAATGGCAGATGCTTTTTGTTTGCCAAGTTATCGAGAAGGGTTTGGCAATAGTGTTTTAGAGGCATCAGTTCTTGAACTTCCCATCATTTGCAGTAACACTTATGGATTGCATGATACAATTCTGGATGACGTTACAGGCCTTAGGCATAATGTTGGGGACGTTTCCGCTTTGTTTCAACAAATGGAAAAAATATATTTAAGCGAGACCCTACGTAAAGAATTGGGAACAAACGGGAGGGCCTATGTTTTATCCAATTTTAATGCAGATGCTATTTCAAATTACTGGTTAGCATTTTATAAAAACCTGTTTGCGGCTTCTCAATTTTCAAACTAGCTTATGATTTTAATTATTGGTGCCGGTGGCCACGGTTTGGTGGTCAAGGATATTCTGGAATGTCTAGGCTCAAAAATGTGCTTGTTTGCTGACGAATATAAAATGGGTCAGCTAGACAGTGTTGAAATAATAACTCTTCACGAAATCAAAGCAATTAAGTATGATGCAGCCATCATTGCAGTTGGCAATAATTATGATAGAAAAAACCTCGCAACAACTCTGAATATTAATTATACTAGTCTCGTTCATCCTCGAGCAATCATTGCAAAATCTTCTGAAATAATTGGCAATGGTACAGTGGTGATGGCAGGCGCCATAATTAACCCACATGTTTCTATAGGTGAACACACAATCATCAATACTGGAGCCATCATTGAGCATGAATCTATCATTATGCCTTATGCACATATCGCTCCTCATGCCACATTGTGCGGCAATGTACATATTGGTGAAGGAACATTAGTTGGCGCTGGGGCAATTATCCTTCCCGGAATTAGAATTGGCAATTGGGCTGTTATTGGTGCTGGAGCTGTAGTTACAAAAAATGTATTGGACCATGAAAAAGTTATTGGAAATCCAGCAAGAAAAATTTAAAAATCTGTTTGTATGAATAATAGAATTTGTTTATCAACTCCCCATATCGGATCAAAAGAAAAATTCTTTGTGGGCAAGGCTTTTGCGAATAATTGGATCGCACCTGTTGGTCCAAATATCGAAAGTTTTGAAAAAAAATTAGCCAAACTTATTGGAGTATCGCATGTAGCAGCACTCTCTTCAGGTACTGCAGCACTTCACCTTGCATTGATTGTACTCAACGTGAAACCAAAAGATACTGTCTTCTGTCAATCTTTTACATTTACAGCATCTGCCAATCCGATTGTGTATCTAGGTGCAGAACCTGTGTTCATAGATTCTGAAGCTGATACATGGAATATGGATCCAGATTTACTAAAGATTGCTCTTGAGGAAGCCAATCAGAAAAACAAATTGCCCAAGGCAATTATTATTGTACACAGTTTTGGAATGCCTGCAAAAATGATTCAACTAAGAATGATTGCTAGTGAATATGGTGTTCCTATTTTAGAAGATGCGGCAGAAGCGGTTGGTTCAAGAATTGAAGATACCCACTGCGGTAATTTTGGAGAGTTCTCTGTCTTTAGTTTTAATGGAAACAAGATCATCACTACATCTAGTGGTGGGGCGCTACTTTCAAATAATGGGATATGTATTCAAAAAGCGCGTTTCCTTGCCACCCAGGCAAAAGATATTGCACCATACTATCAACACACGAATATTGGATACAATTATAGTTTGTCGAATGTTTTGGCGGGGATTGGACTAGGACAGTTAGCCGTATTGAATGATCGTATTGCTGCACGTAGGGCTAATTTTGAACGCTATCAAGCCTATTTTAATAAATATAATTCTATGGGTTATTCCTTTCAAATGCAAAATGAACCTGAAGGATTTTTCTCTAATCGGTGGCTTACTTGTATTTTGATTGAACCTAATAATAATCTTGGTCTTACATCAGATATTATTCGGATTGCTTTTGAAAAAGAAAATATCGAAACTAGGCCATTATGGAAGCCTTTACATCAACAGCCCATTTTTGAATCCTATGCCAGATACACAAATGGTGTATCAGAACGGTTATTCACGCAGGGACTTTGTTTGCCAAGTGGCTCAAATTTAACAGACCTTGATTTTGATCGGATCACTAATTGTTTTGATGCCATTTTAGAAAAATACGCCCAATGTTGTACCATAGCTATCTAAAGCCACTGGCCGACTTTCTAGTTGCGTTGTTACTCTTGATTATATTTTCTCCATTAATATTTTTGATCATTTTAATTTTATTGATCACTAATAAAGGCGAGATCTTCTTTTTACAAATACGCCCTGGATACCATTCAAAACCTTTTGTTATCATCAAATTCAAAACGATGAAAGATGGATTTGATGAACAGAAAAATGCCCTACCCGATGAACAAAGAATCACAGGAATCGGCAGGTTTATCAGGAGGTGGTCTTTAGACGAACTCTTACAATTAATCAATGTATTAAAGGGCGATATGAGTTTGGTTGGTCCAAGACCTCTGTTAATGCAATACCTCCCTTATTATTCAACACTTCAATCACAGCGACATCATGTAATGCCTGGTATTACAGGCTTGGCTCAAGTAAATGGAAGAAACGCAATCAGTTGGGAAGAAAAATTTGATTTAGACATCACATATGTTCAAAAACAATCTTTTTTGCTAGACTTAGAGATTCTTGTAAAAACGATGACACAGGTGTTTAAAAAAAGGGGCACTCATTCTCTTCCAATCTGGGCTCCTCAAACTGAATTTTAGAATTGCCCTATTTCTATAGTAAAAATCGATGAGTGGGCGAAGCCCTTACCCCGTCCATTTTTCACTTTTATCTTTTATCTATTCACTTCTTTCACTTTTCACTTTTATCTCTTCACTTTTATCTTTTATCTTCTTCCTCCACTCTTCACTTTTATCTTTTATCTCTTCACTTTTTATTTCACTTCTTCCTCCACTCTTCACTTTTATCTTTTATCTCTTCACTTGAAGATGCATTCTTTCTAAAAATTGATGCATGCCCACCATGTCCTTCATATTATCAACAACGAGCAAGAACATTTTGCCTGCTTGTTTTAGTCTTGCTTTATTCGTTCCCTTTTGCAGATATTCTAGAACATTCTTAAATAAATCAGATTCGAAATAAGGGGAGTCGGGGCGATTGATAAAATAGCAACGCATCGTATCATCCTTCAAAGTCATTTTTTCAAAACCAATTCCAACTGCTAACCAACGGCATCTTACTGTTGTGAACAAATCTTCGACCTGCGGTACCATTGGTCCGAATCGATCGATCATTTCTGTATAAAATGATTGCAGCTCTGCTTCATTCTCGCAACTATCTAAACGCGTATATAAACTCAAACGTTCCGTAATACTTTCTACATAACTATCTGGAATTAATATTTCCAGATCGGTATCAATTGTACAATCAATTACAAAATCATCTTGCTTGCTAATTTCTTCTTTAAACAATTCTTTGAATTCTGTTCGTTTCAATTCACGAATGGCTTCTTCCAAAATTTTCTGATACATTTCAAACCCAATCTCGGCCATGAATCCACTTTGCTCACCACCTAACATATTACCAGCGCCTCGAATATCCAGATCTCGCATCGCGATTTGAAAACCGCTTCCTAGGTCACTAAACTGTTCTAGTGTTTGTAAACGCTTTCTACTATCGGTTGGTAGGCTGCTCATTGGCGGACCTAATAAATAACAGAATGCCTTCTTATTACTTCGTCCTACCCTACCTCTCAATTGGTGCAGATCGCTCAAACCAAAATGGTGTGCGTTATTGATGATGATGGTATTCACGTTTGGAATATCTACCCCACTCTCTACAATATTGGTACAAACCAGCACATCATATTTACGATCGATAAAGTCTAAAATTCTTTCTTCTAATTCATGACCTTCTAATTGTCCGTGGGCAAAGCCAATGCTAAGATCCGGACAAAGTCCCTGGATCATGGCGCACATTTCTGCCAACCCGTGTACTCGATTATGGATAAAGAAAACCTGTCCGCCTCTTTCGGTTTCATAATAAATAGAATCGCGGATGATGTCTTGGTTAAAGACCTGTACTTCGGTTTGGATCGGCTGCCGATTAGGCGGCGGAGTATTCATGATACTCAGATCACGGGCCCCCATTAAACTAAATTGCAGTGTCCTTGGAATAGGCGTAGCAGTAAGCGTTAAACAGTCAACATTTGTTTTCAGCGTTTTCAATTTCTCTTTGTGCCCCACACCAAATTTCTGTTCTTCATCAATGACCATGATGCCCAGGTTTTTGAATTTCACTTCTTTACCTAACAATCCATGCGTACCAATGATGATATCAATTTTTCCTTCGGCTAAACGCTGAAGGGTATCTTTCTTTTCTTTTGCCGATTTAAATCGATTGATATAATCTACTGTAACAGGAAAATCTTTTAGTCGATCCTGAAATGTTTTATAATGTTGAAAAGCCAAAATAGTAGTAGGCACAAGTACTGCAGCCTGTTTCCCATCCACACATGTTTTGAATGCTGCACGAATAGCAACTTCTGTTTTACCAAAACCAACATCTCCACAAACCAAACGATCCATGGGTGATGCACTTTCCATATCTCGCTTCACATCTGCTGTTGCCTTGCTCTGGTCGGGTGTGTCTTCATAAATGAATGAAGCTTCCAATTCAGTTTGCATATAAGTATCCGGAGCGTGAGCAAACCCTTGCTGCGCCTTTCTTTGCGCGTATAATTTAATCAGGTCGAAAGCAATTTCTTTGACCTTGGTCTTTGTTTTTTCTTTGAGTTTATTCCAAACATCACTACCCAATTTATTGATCTTGGGAACCGTGCCTTCTTTACCAGTATACTTCGAAATTTTGTGAAGCGAGTTGATATTCACGTAAAGGATATCACTATCCTTATAAATAATTCTTACCGCTTCCTGAACTTTTCCATTGATCTCTATTTTCTGTAGTCCACTATAAGTTCCTACCCCATGATCCATGTGCGTAACGTAATCGCCAGGTTGCAGATCACGCAAGGTTTTTAAGGTCAGTGCTTTATTTTTATTATAGGCTTGCTTGACCTTGTATTTATGATATCGCTGAAAAATTTGGTGATCGGTATAGCAAACAACTTTCAGGTCTTGGTCGATAAATCCTTCGTGTATACTAGTGCCAACGGGAACAAACTGGATCTCTGTTTGCAGGTCGGTAAAAATGCTACTCAATCGCTCTAATTGTCGAACCTGTTCTGCAAAAATATAAATCTCGTAACCCGCAGCCTCGTGGGCTTTGAGGTCTTTTATTAAAAGATCGAATTGACGATTAAAGGAAGGTTGTGTACGGGTATCGAATTCTATTTCATAGTTCGATAAATGAGGCTTGTATCCGAACTCCACAATATCTCTTTGAGCCAATAATTCTTTGATGGTAGATGCCGAAACAAAATCTTCTTTGGTAACTATTTTTACAATTCGGCTATCGTCTTCATCGTCTGAATTATTCATACGATAACCGTCTTCCACCAAACCCATAAAGCCATCTAGTTCTTCTTCTTGCTGCTCAATTTTCCCGCCGATCACATCCCAATCTTTCAACCAAACAACGGTATTTGATGGAAGAAATTCCAGTAAAGAAACCTTCTCTCCCGTTTCAAATTGTGTTTCAACATTTGGGATGATATTAACCTGTAATAATTTTCTTTCGCTCAGTTGTGTTTCAGGATCAAAGATCCGAATACTATCTACGTCGTTACCAAATAACTCAACGCGGTAGGGCTTTTCGTTGCCATAAGAATAAATATCTAAGATGCCACCACGTAGTGCAAACTGACCAGGCTCGTACACAAAATCGGTTCTTTGAAAACCATACATCACAAACAATTCCATCAAGTTATTGAGCTGAATGGTTTCGTTTACTTTGATATGAATAATATTTCCGGTGAGCGTTTTCGGCAAAACCACTTTTTCAAAAAGCGCTTCCGGATAAGTAACGATGATCTTTTTGTTACCTCCAGCAGAAAGTTTTGTCAATGCTTCGGTTCTAAGCATCACGTGCGAACTATTGAGTAGTCGGAAGTTTTTTCTGTTTTTAAAAGAGGAAGGGAAATAAAAAAGATCGAGGGCGTTTGTAAGATTCTCTAAAGTGTTTTGAAAATAGGCTGCTTCTTCCGCATCGTTTAGAACAACAAGGTGGTTTAAATCTGCACAGGCTTCGTTCATGAATACACTACTCACGATAAATTCTGCACTGCTCCCCTGTAAATTTTTAAGAAAAATCTTTTGAATATCATTTTCCTGGATCCGCTGGGCAATAGAAAGCCTGTCCGCCAATTGAAAAAGGCGGGGGGATTTCTGAAACTTTTCTAACAATACACCAATATTCATAACTGCGAATCAACCCTTGCAAGTATAACACCTGCCTACCATAAAGGTTTGCAAATATAGGGTGAATCAATAGGTTGCCGATTTATTTACGGTCAATTTTGCCTCTGAGAATTTTGACTCTACCACTTCGAACAAGGCGATATTGTTGAACTGATCGAAACTATTGGCATAAAATCGGTCGCCCTGCTTGATAAATAATGAATACTTGCCAATTGGAAGATTGACCTTAAAATAACCAGTATTGTCTGTATCAACAGAGGCAACCTGTTTGCTGCGTATACTCGTATAAAGTGTAGTAGCAGTTGAAGGATCCACATCCGTGATATTGGTAGGTTCAAAAACCAAAACGGTGCATTGTAATGGTTTAGGGGGATTTTTAGGTGCTCCTTTCATGGGCATTTGGTTTCCCTTTGCTTCGTATACAAAACCAGTAATACCCTGCATTGACGGTGAATTTGGTTGCGTTTTTGTAGTTGCACAGCCAAATAATGTTAAACTAAGAATAAAAAGAGGAAAAAGAATCGGTTTCATACTACATTATTAAGGCTGAAAGTGTCTATTTTAGTGAAATTCTAGATAACGGCTGTTATCCCCATAAATTTAATACTTAAACGACGATATGAATAGGTTGAAATTGTTAATAGTTTTTGTTGTTTTTTTTGCCATCAAGGGTTCTGCGCAATTAACTACTAATTCTGAATTATTGGAAAGATCGGGACACAGTCTTCGATTAGCTGAGAATGCCAATCATGCAAAAGCATTATCGCTAGCCAAGCAAAAGGGGTGGCCTTTATCTATTCAAACAAAGTCAGGAAAAACAGGAACACTTATTGGAGTTGATGGATTTGGTTATCCCAAATATTATATCACACAAAGTAATCTCATTGCTGCAGCTACCACTAGGGCCAATCAATTATGGCCAGGAGGTAACAGTGGATTAGGCTTAAGTGGATCTACAGCCGCACTTAAAAACAAAATGGGCGTTTGGGATGGAGGAAGGGTGTTGGCTACACACGTTGAATTAGTAGGAAGAATTACGCAAAAAGATCAGCCCTCAACAACTGAAGACCATGCTACACACGTTACTGGAACAATGATTGCAACTGGTATCAATCCCTTAGCAAAGGGTATGGCATATGGCATGCAAGGAATAGTGGCCTATGATTATGATAACGACGACTCAGAAATGATGTTAGAAGCCGCCAATCTTTTATTGTCGAATCATTCATATGGTATTATATCCGGTTGGAGTTACAATTCTGGATTAAGCCGGTGGGAATTTTATGGTAGAGCTAATGAAAATGAAGATTACAAATTTGGTTATTATAGCAGTGACGCACAACTATTGGATTCCATTGCATACAATGCGCCAAATTACTTAATTGTAAAAGCAGCTGGAAACAATCGTGGCGAAAACGGTCCGGCAGTTGGTAAGCCCTATTATCGATATGATAATACCAATACAATGATCAGTGCAGGAAATAGACCAGCCACAATTAGTAGTAACGATTCATATAATACCATTCCATGGGATGCGAATGCTAAAAACATTTTAACCGTTGGGGCAATTGATGGGATTCCAGGAGGATATAATAGAAAGGATGATGCAATTATTACATACTTCAGTAGTTATGGCCCCACTGATGATGGAAGGATCAAGCCCGATGTTGTAGCTGATGGTGTTGAGGTACTTTCTACAGTTGCCACTACTAATACCAGTTATGATTACAGTTCTGGTACTTCCATGTCAACACCCAACGCAACAGGATCATTATTATTATTACAAGAATTATATACCAAATTAAAACCTGGTCAATTTTTACGGTCTGCTACTTTGAAAGGATTAGCCATACATACTGCTGATGAAGCAGGACCGCTAGACGGACCAGATTACCAATATGGATGGGGTGTTTTAAATGTTGAAAAAGCAGCAGCCGTTGTTAATGCAGCTGTTGTATCAAACAATGCAACCACAAGTACCCATTTGTTATACGAAAACAATTTAACTAACGGAGCTTCTCAAACTTATAATGTAATAGCATCTGGTAATGGTGCTTTAACAGCTACTATTTGTTGGACAGATCCAAAAGGTGATGTAGAGACAACGAATGTGTTAAACAACCCAACAAAAAAATTAGTGAACGATTTAGACATTCGAATCACTAAAGGAAGTAGAACCTATTTCCCTTGGATGTTGGATCCAAATAGTCCTGCAAGTCCCGCTACTAAGGGCGATAATATTACCGACAACGTGGAGAAAATCGCGCTGGATAGTGTGGTACCCGGACAAACTTATACTATAAAAATTACACATAAAGGAACTCTAGCTAGAGGTGCTCAAGCCTACTCATTATTAGTGAGTGGTGCTGGTGGTGCTGCTACTTGCGCATCCAATGCAACTAGCACTGCTGGTGCAAGAATTGATAGTGTTTCTTTCAAAACCTTACACTATACAAATCCAGCTGGATGTACCAGTTATACAGACAATACGAATATCACAACAGATATCGAAACAGCACAAAGCATTCCATTCTTTGTAAAAACTGGTACCTGTGACGCTTCTGCTAATCCTAGAATTGTAACTGCTTATATCGATTTTAATAACAATGGACAATTTGAAGCTTCAGAAAAAGTTGCACAAAGTGCTGCGATTAATTCTGCAACCGGAACTTTTTCTGGCACCATTACTACTCCTTCTGGTTTGCCAGTTGGTAATCTATATTTAATGCGCATCATTGTGCAAGAAACTAGCACAGCATCTGCAGTAAATGGTTGTGGCACTTATACAAATGGTGAAACAGAAGATTTTAGATTGCGTGTAGTGAGTCCATCAAACGATTTGAGCATTGATCAATTACTCAGTCCAACTTCAGGAAACTGTGGCATCGATAGTCAGTATGTTTCAATTTCAATCAAAAATAATGGAACAGTAGATCAATCAAATGTTCCCATTTCTTTATTGGTAAAAAATGGCAGTACTACCATTTTAAATATTTCAACCACATATCCATTAACAGTTCCGGCTTTAAGTTCTGTGTCTTATACTTTTACAAGGCCGTTTGTTAGTAGTGCTGCTACCAGCTTTACAATTACTAGTACTGTAAGTTTGCCAACGGATCAGAATGCAAGCAATAATAGTAATGTTACAACAGTACTCACTGCGAGTAAGCCAACAGCTCCTACTGCTTCCGGCATCGTTTGTAGTGGTACTGCAGTGTTGAAAGTGATTAGTCCATCTTTAGCTTCCAATTATTTCTGGTATACCACTTCCACTGCAACAACACCATTTGCAACTGGAACCACAGCAAGTACAACTAATATACCTCCGAATAATACTTTTTATGTTGGGAAGGAAACTAGAGGAAGTTCTGGTCTTGTAAATAAAATGGTTTATCCGAATGGAGGGTATAATGCTTTTAGTGGTCAGTTTATCAATATTAATAATACTGTTCCGCTTACTATAGAAACGGCAAGATTATACATTAGTTATCCGGGTACAGTTACATTTACTGTTGCTAATTTTATTGGATGGACAGATAATACGCATACTAGTTATAATTATTCGCCTTTGAATAGTGTAGATGTTGTTGTTTATCCAACAACTCCTACTCCTACACCAGCAAATTCAGACGGAAGCACTTCTGTAGGTAATAATATTGCTGACACAGGGGCGATCTATAATTTAAACCTACTGATTCCTAGTTCTGGTGATCATATCATTGTTATTGACTGTAAGAATGGGGCATCCATTTTTAGAAATAACAGCATCACCAATAATCCCTATCCTATCGGCATCCCAGGTTTATTTACCATCACAGGAAACTCTGCAGCCACTGTTGCTAATCCTAATCAGTATCAGAATTTTTATTATTGGTTATACGATATCAAGTTTAATACCAACGATTGTGTCAGCGATAGAACGTCTTTTGTTGTAACAACTGTTCCAACACCTGTGATTACCCAAGTAGCCGATTCGTTGACAAGTAATATTGCTAACGGTAATCAGTGGTGGTTTAACGATACACTAGCTATCAGTGGCGCTACCTTGAATCACTTTAAGCCTACGAAGTCGGGCGCTTATAAATCTGTGGTGACAGATGCAAGTGGATGTATTAAAACTTCTAACATAATTAATGTGGTGGTAACTGCATTAAACGATGTTTTAGTGAATGAGATCAAACTAACTACTTCTCCAAATCCTTCGAAAGGTTTAGTGAATATTAGTTTTAAA
This sequence comes from Bacteroidota bacterium, assembly GCA_026391125.1. Lineage (GTDB taxonomy): Bacteria > Bacteroidota > Bacteroidia > Chitinophagales > Chitinophagaceae > Sediminibacterium. The sequence continues at coordinate 1,956 of JAPLEO010000100.1, read as the reverse complement.
ATGGCGGTTAAAAAAGATCTGACTTTAGAAATATTCAATACTTCTGGACAAAAAATGTATCAAGAAGAGTATCCGGGCTTTATAGGCAATTACAATAAAACACTCAACCTCAGTGGTTATGGTTCTGATTTGTATATTCTTAAAATCAAGCATGATGGCAAGACCTATACCAAGAAAATTTTGATTGAACGATAAATAATCGAACAACATTTTAAAGGCAATCTTCGGGTTGCCTTTTTTGTTTATAAGAGTTATTCTATCTTAGAGAACTAATCGTTTCTGAACATGAAAAAAGGGATCATACTTTCTATCGCAATAATTGGGATCGCGATTGCTGGCTGGCAATGGAATAAGGAGTTAAAAGAACACAAGAATAAGTTTGGTCTGGAAGAGGCAGATGAAGAGGCAGAAGAAAACCCTGCTAAAAAAGCAGAGATGAATGCAGCCCGTGCAAAGTATGATTTCGATATGCTGAAAGACCCTGCAACTGGTAAGATCCCAGAAGGAATCTACAAAGCTGAAATGTCGCAAGCTATACGTATACCGCTTGCAGGAGTTAACAGGCTGGTAGGTACCAATGGAGTTATTCGTACCGGCATGGGTGTAAATGGCCCTACTACTAATACTTACGTCGCGGCTGGTCCTACTAATTTAGGTGGAAGAACCCGTGCTTTTTCTTTTGATAAAAGGTTTAATGGCACCACTAATAAAGTAATCATTGCGGGATGTGTGAGTGGGGGCATTATGCGTTCAATAGACGGTGGATTGAATTGGAATTTGGTAACACCCGACCAACAGATCCATAACGTAACCTGTATAGCACAAGATCCTAGACCAGGCTTTCAGGATACCTGGTATGCAGGCTCGGGTGAATCGTTGGGAAATTCTGCAGCTGGAGTCAGTTCTTTTTTTTGGGGTAATGGCGTATTTAAATCTATTGATAATGGTGCTACCTGGACAGGTTTAGCAAGTACACAATCAGGAAGTTTTGTGGTAGCTGGATCTGTGATTGATCTGATCAGTAGAATTGTAATTAACCCAGCAAATGGTGATGTTTATTTAGCAGCATCGAGTACCATTTTGCGATCACAAAATGCAGGCGTTAGTTGGACAACTGTAAAACAAAGTTCTACGCTTGGAAATAGTGCTACTGGTATGACTGATGTAGCAATCTCACAAGATGGTAGTAAGATCTTTTGTGCCTTTCATATGAAAAATTCCGATAAGGGAATATATCAGTCAGGAACAGGCGATGTGAATTCCTGGGTATTAATTGCAGGTGGCGCTGCAGGTGTACCAACTGGATGGCAAGTAAATACAGGCTCTTCTTCTTGGGGAAGGGTTCTATTACAAATAGCACCATCGAACAATAGCATATTATATGTCATGTACGAGAATGGTTTGAGTCAGGCTAGTCCAAGTTTTTTACCTGAAGCAGATCTATTCAAAGCAGACTTTACAAGTGGGACACCTGTATGGACCAACCTCTCTAGTAATATGCCGGACATGCCTGGTGGAAATAGAACAGGTTCAGACCCATTAGCTGTTCAAGGAGGATATGATTTGTTGTTGAATATTAAACCAGATGATGAAACAATGATTTTTGTGGGAGGGACAAATTTGTTCAGATCATCCAATGGCTTCAGTTCTACTGCAAACACATCTTGGATCGGTGGTTACAAAGCAGATTTCACAACCAATATGTATGCGAATAGTCACCCTGATATGCATCTATTAGTTTTTGATCCAAGTAATTCAAAAAGAGCATTTGCTTCTAATGATGGTGGCATTCAGATTACCAATGACATTACTGCACCAACTGTGAGTTGGACGATGATCACGAATTATCAAACCTTACAATATAGGTCTGTTGCAATTGATCCGGAAGTAGGCAAACTTAATTTTATTGGCGGCGCTCAAGATAATGGAACATGGTATAGAGATGCCAGTTTGTAT
>JAPLEO010000070.1 GCA_026391125.1 Bacteroidota bacterium | reverse complement strand
GTGAGGAGTGAGGAGTGAGGAGTGAGGAGTGAGGAGTGAGGAGTGAGGAGTGAGGAGTGAGGAGTGAGGAGTGAGGAGTGAGGAGTGAGGAGTGAGGAGTGAGGAGTGAGGAGTGAGGAGTTTAAAGAAGTAGGCCCTTCTATGCTGTGCACAGAAGGGCTTTTTTATTTAAAAATATTGGCGACTATTTATTTATTTTTTGGAAACTTAGTTAATAAAGTAATAGGCAAAACACAAGCTATTCCTGATGTTATTGTTCTGATAGTTATTTTATCGTCAAACAAATATTTTTCAACAAGACAGTAAACTATAGTTGTAGTTGCAACAATAATCAGCTATAGTAGTGAATCGCTTTTCATGTAAAATTTAATATAAAATAGTGTAAAATATATCTAAGAATGTAAAAGATATACCAACAATATTTTGTCAAAAAATGGTCCGTTAAATTCTTTTAATACAAAATTCCTAACAGTATTAAAATCAATGCTATACTTAAGTATGCAAAAAAGAGCCATTTACTTGCCAATTTATATTTTACTGAATAAATTAAATGGGCCCCAATTAATATTATAAAGAATGGAAGGGAATAATATTTATTTTGACCTTTGAACAGACCGATGCTGCCTGCAATAATTGTAAGTATACTAATTATGCCTGGGAATAGTTTTAAAACTATTATCTGTGAGCTTTCTTTTTCAGTTTGCATTTTGTTGATTTTTATGAAAGGTTATTTACAAGTTTTGTATGAACTTTCGCATTTTCTTTTCATTGTTGTTAAATGATAATAACTGAGTCCCTCACACCCTACGAACAATACTCCGCCAATTACAGTCCAACCTAAAGCGCCCCAACCTGCGCAACCTAAGGCTTCAACTGCGTATTGCGCATTTGCATCATCGACACAATCTTTATATTGTTCAATACAATTGTCAGGGCTCATCATAAAGTTTTTAAGATTTGAACTATTTTGAATTTGATTAGTTTTATTAACCCCTTTAAAAAGCTCATACCATTGCGTTTTTGAAATTATTGTTAAATCATATTTTTTAATAAGATTAGCGAGACTTAAATTTAATAGTGCTCTTATTTTCCAAAAATCATTTATGTTTTCAAACCCCATATAATTTGAAATTGTCTTTTTAGATTCACTATTATTTTCAATCGATTCCTTAAACATTGATATGAATTTTTGTTCATCCATTTCATCGGTATTAATAATCTTATTAGTATTTATTTCGTATGATAAAGGGGGTGATTTTCTATTTATTAATAAGTCCAAATTGTAAATATAATTATAGAAGTCAGTGTCATTTTTAATCTCATTTATTGTCTGCTCACTTGTATAAAACTGTTTATTACTTGCAGCAGTTTTTTTGCACCCAACAAAGAGTAAAGAACAAGAACATACAATTGCAACTCCAACTATTAAAGATTCTAATTTTGAAATGTCTTTTTTCATTTTAATATTTTTTATTTGTTTCCCCTGTCTAACACCATGGTTTAAATGTTCAGCGGTTTTTGACTTGCTATTACTGCAAGGCCTCCAGATTCCTGAGCGGCTGGTCTGTGTTTGCTTCACCAGTTTGGTTTTCGTACCAACAGCCGTCCTTTTTATTTGTGCCTGTGGCCTACAAGCCTGGTAAAAAATGTGGACCAAAACCCAGTGTTGCGCTGATCATTCACTGTCCTTTATGTCGGAAAAAAACAAATACTTCTTTTTTATAGGGGGAGAACCAGTCTAGGGGATATTTGCTGAAATAAAAGTAATAGTCAGCTTTGAAAAAACATAACCCTTTCTGAGGGGAAAAACACCCTTTTTTGGAGGGCTAAAACTTTTGCATAAAAAAACCGGCACTTGGCCGGCTTTTTAAATATTGCGCTTATTCGTTTAAAACAATCCGAATAACATACTGTCTACTTTGCTGATGATCTCACCGAAGTGCTCTTCATTTTCTGCGAATTTATTCTTATCACAATCGATGATCAATAACTGTCCTTCTTTGTATCCATCAATCCAACGGGTATAATGCTCATTCAAACGCTTCAAATAATCTAAACGAATATTCTCTTCATATTCACGTCCCCTTTTCTGAATTTGTGATACCAATGTTGGCACAGAACATTTCAAATAAATCATTAGATCCGGCGGCTGCACCATCGTTTTCAAAGTCTGAAAGAATTGATAATAGTTATCAAAATCTCGCTTACTCATCAAACCCATTTCGTGTAAGTTCGGCGCGAAAATATTGGCGTCTTCATAAATCGTACGATCCTGAATCACCGTTTCTGTACCATGATGAATTTCTAATAATTGTGTGAGCCTGCTATTCAAGAAAAAGATCTGCAGGTTAAAACTCCAGCGTGGCATGTCCTCATAAAAATCCATCAAATACGGATTATGATCTACATCCTCGAACTGTGGAATCCAGCGGTAATGCTTACTCAGCATTTCGGTCAAAGTGGTCTTGCCGGCTCCAATATTGCCCGCTATAGCTACGTGTTTTGGTTTCTTTAATTTGGCCATATTGTTGAAAGTACGAAAAAGGTTATGCCATCGGCATTTTAATAATATTTTTTTTAGAACAGTCCCTATTTTTTAATTCATCCCCATGGCATCTCGAACCATTTTCAAGGTGCCAGCAGCACTAATTCGCGCTTTTTCTGCTCCCTGACGGATGATCTTATGCAACAATTCCTTGTTTTGCTGGATATCTGCAGCCTGACTTCTAATAGGCTTAATAAACTCCACCATATCCGCCGCCAACTGCTTCTTCATGTCGCCATAACGAATGATACAATTGCCTACAGAACTTGCATTAAAGTCGGCCTCAAATTTCGCCACGGTATCCGCAGCACTAACCTGAGCCATCAACGTAAACAAATTCTCTATATAATCGGGTTTTACAGCATTGGGGGTAAGCGGACCACCATCGGTCATCGCCTTCATGATCTTTTTACGGATCTGCTCATCATCATCTGCCAAATAAATGGTATTCATCTGATTCTCACTCTTGCTCATTTTCCCATTTCCATCTAAACTCAGGATCTTCACTAATTCACCGCCAAAATTGAAAGCTTGTGGAGAAGGAAATACATCACCATATCGATGGTTAAAACGCTCTGCAAAATTGCGGGCCATTTCTAAGTGCTGCTCCTGATCTTTTCCCACTGGTACTTTTACAGCACGATGGATCAAAATATCGGCAGCCATCAAAACTGGGTATGTCAATAAAGCCGCATTCACATTATCCGGACTCAATCTAACTTTCTCTTTGAACGTGGTGGTCTTTTCCAACTCACCCTTATACGCCATCGTGTTCAAATACAAATAGAGCTCAGCAATTTCAGGAACATCACTCTGTACATAAAGCGCTACTTTTTCTGGATCTAAGCCGCATGCAATATTTTCTGCGATCACCCGGTGTACACTATTTCTAAGTTCACTAGTATCCGGGTGAGTAGTTAAACTATGCCAATTGGCCACAAAAAAATAGCAGTTATACTCGTCCTGCATCCGAACATAATTTCTCATTGCACCAAAATAATTTCCTAGGTGCAGAAAGCCGGTAGGCCTAATTCCACTTAATACAACCTCTTTTGCCATTCGGCGAAGATATGAAATGCAAGTTCAATTTGACGCATCAACTAGGGCAGCTTTGTAGTAACATTGCAGTAGATTTTTAAAGGACCGATATCAGCCAAAATAATTACATATTACAATCACCCATCGAATACCTCAAAGGGGTGGGTCCGCTGCGCGCAGATATGCTCAAAAAAGAGTTGGAGATCTTCACTTTTGCAGACCTGCTCAACCATTTCCCCAATCGGCATATCGATAAAACCAAGGTCAGTAAGATCAAGGATATTACCCCTGATACCGATTATATTCAAGTGGTTGGGAAGTTGATGTACTTCGAAACAGTAGGGGAAAAAAGGGGGAAACGATTGGTAGCTAAACTCATTGATGATACGGGTACGCTTGAGCTGGCTTGGTTTCAGGGCATTAGCTGGGTGCACAAAAATTTAGTGGAAGGCAGCACTTATTTGGTATTTGGAAAAACCGGATTTTTTAATGGGAAGCCACAGATCGTTCACCCGGAAATTGAATCCTATGTGCCGGCTAAAGCTGGAGGTAGCAATTTTTTGGAACCCGTTTATCCAAGTACCGAAAAATTAAAAGCCAGGGGGCTCAATGGTCGACAGATTGGAAAACTTACTTATGCCCTCATCTCGATTCTGCACCCAGATGAACTCATCGAAAATATTCCCTTGCCAATTTGTAAAGAAATGGGTTTGATGGATCGATATGAATCGAACTGCCAAATACATTTCCCTAAATCTTTGCAGGGCTATCAAAAAGCCATAGAACGATTGAAGTTTGAAGAATTCTTCATTGCTCAAGTGCGTTTGAATTTAACCAGACTCGAACGCCATAAGGTTAGTAAATCTGTAGTGTTTGAAAAAGTGGGCGACATCTTCAATACTTTTTATTCAAAATATTTACCCTTCGAATTAACGGGTGCACAGAAAAGGGTTTTAAAAGAAATTAGAAATGATACTGGTCGCGGTCATCAAATGAACCGCTTGTTGCAAGGAGATGTGGGAAGTGGAAAAACTATCGTGGCATTGTTGAGTATGTTGCTTGCTGCCGATAACGGATTTCAAAGTTGTATGATGGCACCCACAGAAATTCTGGCGCAACAACATTATACAGGTCTAAGTGAATTGCTTAAAGAAATGCCCGTTGAAATTGCATTGCTTACTGGAAGCACCAAAACAAAAGAACGCAAACGAATTTTACAAGGATTATTAGACGATACCATTCATTTTGTGGTTGGTACTCATGCCGTGATTGAAGAAGTAGTACAATTCAAAAGCCTTGGATTGGTTATAGTAGATGAACAACACCGTTTTGGTGTGGCACAAAGAGCGAAGCTATGGGCGAAGGCTGTTTTACCACCACATGTATTAGTGATGACTGCAACCCCGATTCCAAGAACACTGGCCATGACTGCTTATGGCGATTTGGATTATAGTGTCATGGATGAATTACCTCCAGGTAGAATTCCCATCACTACTGTACACCGCTATGAAACTGCAAGGGCTTCCGTGATGGATTTTGTGAAAACTGAATTGGTAAAAGGCAGACAGATATATTTCATTTATCCTTTGATCGAAGAAAGTGAAAAACTCAGCTATGAAGACCTGATGCAGGGATATGAGCAGGTGAAATCTTATTTCCCTGAACCTAAGTATCGCATCAGCATGGTACATGGAAGACAACCTTCTGAAATGAAGGAAACCAATATGGCTCGATTTGTTTCGGGCGATACCCAGATCATGGTGAGTACCACAGTTATTGAAGTGGGAGTGAACGTCCCTAATGCCTCAGTGATGGTGATTGAGAGTGCTGAAAAATTTGGTTTGTCGCAGTTGCACCAGCTCCGAGGCAGGGTGGGAAGGGGCACTGAGAAAAGTTTTTGCATATTATTAACTAGTGTCCGAGCCAGCAATGAAGCCAGGGAACGTATCAAGATAATGTGTGCCACCAATGATGGTTTTAAAATAGCTGAGAAAGACTTGGAAATACGCGGTCCGGGCGATATTGAGGGAACCCGCCAAAGTGGGGCATTGAACTTTAAATTGGCAAGTATTGTTAATGATAAAGCCCTGTTAGAAAAGTCGAAGGAAATGGCCGAGAAGCTGGTTGGGGAAGATCCCGACCTATTGTTGGCAAAGAATTTGCAATTGAAAAATTATCTTCAATCGCAGAAAGGCAAAAATGGGTGGAGTAAGATATCTTAACTATTAAAATTAAGTTGTTGAAAGCATTGGCCAGAATCATAGTGATGTGCATCGTTTCTTTCTTCTGCAGTAGGTCTATTGCTCAAGGTTATTTAGAGTTTGTAGAAAATAAAGGGCAGTGGGATCAGCAGATTCGATTCAAAGGAAATTTAACAACAGGGGCTTTCGCATTAAAAGCAGATGGGGCCTATCGGATGCTTTTATACAATCCAACAGATCTTCGTGATCATGCGGGTCATGCAAACGATTTATCTGGTACTGCTGGATCTATTCGAAAGAAAATTCAATCTACAAATACAACTACAAATACTACCTCGGAAAATAATACTTTAAGAGGGCATGCATATGAAGTAAGTTTCTTGAATGCAAACCCTTCGCCCATTGCTGTTCCTGATAAGCCACTGAATAGCTACAACAATTATTATATTGGAAACGATTCTAAGAAATGGACATCACACTGCCAGATTTTTAATGCAGTAACCTATAAAGATATTTATCCCAACATCGATGTGCGTTATTATAGTGATCAGGGAAAATTGAAATACGATTTCATTGTGCATCCAGGTGGAGATCCCAATCAAATAGCATTATACATCACTGGTGCCGATGCCGTAAAGTTGAGCAATGGAAATTTGGTGATTAAAAATTCTGCACAAGATGTAACAGAATTAAAACCTACTACCTATCAATTAACGAGTATTGGTAAAAAAGATGTTTCTTGTAATTTTGTAGTGAAAGGAAATATTGTTCGGGTACAATTGAACGAACCAGTGAATCCGCGTGAAACACTTGTCATTGACCCATTGATTTTTTCAACATTTACCGGGAGTATTGCAGATAACTGGGGCTATACCGCAACTTATGATAACAAGGGAAATTTTTATGCGGGTGGAACTGTTTTTGATATTGGTTTTCCGGTGAGCAATGGCGCTTTTCAAGCTTCATTCAAGGGCCCAAGAGGGGGAACCGATATTGCCATTATGAAATTTAATGCATCGGGTTCAGATCGTGTGTATGCAACTTATATTGGAGGAAATGGTAGCGAACAACCACATAGTTTGGTGGTTGATGCAAATTATAATTTGGTAATCGCAGGTAGAACAAATTCTGGAGATTATCCTGGAACACGTTTTGGTACTGGTGGTGGCTGGGATATCATTCTATCCAAATTAAATTCAGATGGATCACAAATGATAGGATCTAAAATCATTGGTGGTTCAAATGATGATGGTGTAAATATTCGAGAAAAATCAAATTGCAATCCAGGTAATGGACCATGTTATGAATCTATTCTACGTAACTATGGAGACGATGCTCGAAGTGAAGTGATTGTTGATGCAGCAGATAATATTTATCTCGCATCATGTACACAATCCAATAATTTCCCTGTTGCAAATGCTTCATTTTCAACTTTATCAGTAAATGTGGGTACAAGATCTCAGGACGCCGTGGTAATCAAATTCAACCCCAATTTAACAACAGCTTTATTTAGTACTTATCTGGGCGGAACCAATGATGATGCGGCTTTTGTGTTAGCGTTGAATCCTTCAAATAATGATATCTATGTAGCTGGAGCAACAGCTAGTGCTGATTTTCCGGGCGACAAAACTGGTACCATCGGCCCAAATTATTTTGGTGATCTGGCAGATGGATTTGTTACCATTTTTAGCAATGCTGGCGCAATTAAGAAGTCCTGTTTTTATGGATCTGCTGGTGTTGACTTGATCTACGGAATTCAGTTTGATAAATTTTCGAATCCCTATGTAATGGGTACAACAACTGGAGACATTGCAGCCAAAAATGTATTGTATACTGAAACAGGCGGAAAACAATTTATTAGCAAGCTTACACAAGATTTAAGTGCTGTAACATTCTCAAGTAATTTTGGAACTAACTCCAGCATTCCAAATATTTCACCAACAGCTTTTCTAGTTGATCGATGCGAAAATGTTTATGTATCCGGATGGGGTGGTGATGGAAATAAAAGAGAAAATTATTTTCCTTCTGCAGGTACCAAAAACATGACGCCGGTACCCGGACCCGATGCTGCTTCATTAACAACAGACGGCAGTGATTTTTATTTTATTGTATTGGCAAAAGATGCATCTGCTATAAAATATGGAAGCTGGTTTGGTCAGGTTGGTGGCCAATTCCCCGACCATGTGGATGGTGGCACTAGTCGTTTTGATCGAAACGGAATTATTTATCAATCCGTTTGTGCCAATTGTGGTGGTGGAACTAGATTCCCCACCACAGCTGGTTCATGGGCACAGAATAATGGTTCCTCTTCAGGAGGATCTTCAGGTTGTAATTTAGCAGCTATCAAAATTGCTTTTAATCTTGCAGGTGTTGGAACAGATCTTGTTACCAGTATTAACGGACGCGTTGGTGATACTTCTGGATGTGTACCACTAACTGTTACTTTTGAAGATTCATTGGCAATGGGTAAAACCTATATTTGGGATTATAACGATGGATCAAAGAGAGACACAACAACTTCTGCCATAACCTCTCACACTTTTAATACGATTGGATTTTATCGAGTGAAATTAATTTCGATCGACTCAACAAGTTGTAATATTTCTGATTCATCTACCGTACTGATTAGAGTTAGAAATGATGAAGCCATTTTGAAATTTCAACCTACTAAAGTTGGTCCTTGTACTTCATTAACCTACGACTTCATCAACCAATCGATACCACCGTCTAGTCCGGCTAAACCATTTGGTGCTAGTTCATTTAAGTGGATTTTTGGAGATGGCACAACGCAAATTGCCGGGCCAGAAACTGTAACACATAATTATGCCGCAGCTGGAACTTATGATGTACGATTAGTATTGAATGATACAGCCTATTGCAACAGGTTTGATAGTTTACCATTACAATTGCACATAGCTGCAAATGTTAAAGCGCAAATTCAAACACCTGCTGCAGGTTGTGTGCCGTATACTGCACAGTTTAATAATACTTCTTTAGGAGGCATTGATTTTATTTGGGATTTCGGCGATGGATCGCCGATTTCAAATGCAACAAATCCAAGTCATTTTTATCCTAACATCGGCACTTATAAAATTACGCTGATTGCTAACGATACATCAAGTTGTAATAAAACAGATACAACATCTACTACTATAACAGTTGTATCTAAACCATTATCAAGTTATTTTTATTCACCTCAACCTACCAAAACAAATACTGCAGTTGTATTTAGTAATATTAGTGTTGGCGGTACCCTTTATAAATGGATTTTTGGAGATGGTGACTCAGTGATCACTGCAAAAAAAGACACAACCATTGCACATATTTATCCAGCAACAGGTTTATATAATGCATGTTTGGTAACCTTTAATGCAGGTGGCTGTAGCGATACTACTTGTCAGCAAATAGATGTAACTATCATCCCAGCTTGCGATATAGCCAACGCGTTCTCTCCAAATGGCGATGGAACGAATGATCGAATTTTTGTACACGGTTATGGCATAGCACAAATGACATGGCGAATTTATGATCGTTGGGGAAATATGGTGTATGCCAGTGCAGATCAGAGTCAAGGTTGGGATGGCACATTTAATGGAAAATCATTACCACAGGAAGTATATCATTATACATTGCAAGTGGTATTCAGTACAAAAGTTTCTTTCGTTAAAAAGGGGGATATTACTTTATTGAGATGATGAAATGAATATGAATCGGAGTAGAAATATTATTGGAATTGTCTTATTTTTTTTAACGCTTCAGGCGAGTGGTCAAGCACTGCATTATTCGCAATATTTCAATGCTCCTTTATTAGTGAATCCTGCGAACACAGGCTTTAATCCGGATTATAGTTTTCGAGTTGGGGGTAATTATAGAAATCAGTTTGCGACGGTAGGAACACCCTATAATACCATGGGCGTTTGGGCAGATGCCCGTGTGATGGAAGATAGATTTGAAAACGGTTGGTTAGGCATTGGTGGTTCCATCATCAAAGACGTAGCAGGGTCTGGAAGCCTTAGTAGCACTGGTGCTTATGCATCTATAGCGTATCATCAAATGTTAGGCTATAATAGCTTATTGAGTGGCGGATTTTCATTAGGATATGTGCAAAAACGAATTGACATTTCTAAGTTAAGTTTCGATAATCAGTGGAGTGGAAGCTTCATAGATATTACCATACCATCCAACGAACCTTTTGCATATAGTGCTGTTGGCTTCCTCGATTTAAGTATGGGTTTGAATTATGCCTATTTTGCTTCTGACAATGTTTATTTGAACGCAGGAGTGAGTATTAATCACGTAAACACACCACGAGAAAGTTTTTATAATTCTGATATAGTTGATACTCGAATAAATAGAAGATATACTGCATTTGCAAATGCTAGTATCAAAATTGAAAACCTTTGGATCGTTAATCCAAATATCTATGTCAGCAAAATGGGGGGCATGTGGGAAACTGTGCTGGGTGTAAATGCAAATAGAAATTTATCTGGAGATGGGTATCAGCAATTTATAGTTGGACTCTACTATCGGAACCACGATGCATTGATTCCGATGATTGGTTACCAGGTAAATGATATGAAAATTACGATCAACTACGACGCAACTATTTCTTCTTTGAGCAATTTAAATGGTACAAAAGGTGCCTATGAATTGTCGATCGTTAAATCTGGCATTTTCACGAATAGCACAAATGCTATCAAGTGCCCTACTGTAAAGTTCTAGTTTCACGAAATTCTGCACTTATTTCGGCTTTTTCTCTAGCAACCTAGTGTTTGTGCTGCTTAATTTTTATCTTGCAGCCTATCAAATGCCAGTTATGAAATATTTACCATTAGACCCTGCCATTTTCATTGAAAATAGAAAGCGCTTTGTTAAGGCAATGAAGCCAAACAGTATTGCCATTTTTGTGAGTAACGATGAGTGGCCGTCGAACGGTGATGCGTTGCACGCATTTAAGCAGAATACTGACCTGTATTGGCTTACAGGCGTTGAACAGGAAGACAGTATGGTGATTTTATTCCCCGATTGTCCCGATCCAAAGTATCGTGAAGTGCTGGTATTGGTTCGCCCTAATGAACTTAAAGAAAAATGGAATGGTAAAAGGTTACGTTCCAACGAAGCAACTGATATATCTGGTATCAAATCGATCGTTTGGTTAGACAGTATCGATGCATTGCTACAAACATGGGTTCATTTAGCTGATACTATCTATTTAGACTCGAACGAGAATGATCGAAAAGACTCATTGATCCAGTCGAGAGAGTATCGTTTTATTGCTGAAATGAAGAGTCGCTACCCATTGCATAATTACGCAAGAGCGGCTAAGATCATGAAAGAATTGCGTGGTATCAAAACCAAGGGTGAGGTTGCTGTAATGCAAAAAGCCATTGATATCACTGATAGTACATTCCGCAGACTCTTGAAATTCATCAAGCCAGGTGTGATGGAATACGAAATTGAAGCAGAAATTTTTCATAGCTTTTTAAGTCAGCGTGCAACTGGTCAGGCTTACGGAAGCATTATTGCCAGTGGAGATCGTGCACGCACATTGCATTATGTTTCGAACAACCAAGAATGCAAATCAGGAGAATTGATCCTGATGGATTTTGGTGCTGAGTATGGCGGATACTGTGCAGACCTTACAAGAACGATTCCAGTGAATGGAAAATTCACGGCTCGTCAGAAAGAAGTCTACAATGCTTGCTTACAGATCCACAACTTTTGTAAAGGAATTTTAAAACCTGGAATCAGTATTGTTGATTACACCGATAGAGTAGGCGATGAAGCAACCAGTCAATTCTTAAAAATTGGATTGATCACGAAAGCTGATGTAAAAAATGAGGACAAAGAAAATAGAGCCTATCGTAAATATTTGTACCATGGTATTTCACACCACTTGGGTATTGATGTACACGATCTTGGCACAAGAACTGAGCCGATCAAAGCGGGCATGGTATTTACAATTGAGCCAGGTATCTATATCGAAGAAGAACAAATGGGAATTCGTATCGAAAATAATTATTGGATCACCAAAAATGGTAACCAAGATTTGATGAAGAATATTCCTATTACAGTGGAGGAAATTGAACGACTGATGAAAAAATCATAGCATCCAAAATGAAAAAACAAATTCCAAATCTGTTTACACTAGCCAATCTTTTTTTTGGTTGCATGGCAATTGTATCGATCATGCAATCTGGTTTGGCCGTGAGTTTTGATGCCAATGGCGAGAATCTGGTAGAGATCCCTGAACGGATATATATGGCAAGTATTTTTATTACAATTGCTGCTGTGGTAGATTTTTTTGATGGTTTTGTTGCGCGATTATTAAAAGTGCCTTCTGAATTGGGAAAGCAATTAGACTCATTAGCAGATGTGGTAAGTTTTGGCGTGGCTCCTGGTTTAATTATTTATCAATTTTTGAGATTGAGCTTTTCTCAACAAGAAGGTGGACTAGACATCAGTACCTTATTTTTATTACCTGCATTTATTGTGCCCTGTGCCGGCGCCTATCGTTTAGCAAGATTTAATATCGATACAGAACAGAGCTACGGATTTAAAGGGGTACCAATACCTGCAATAGGAATCTGGATTGCATCATTTCCTTTAGTGTATTGGTTCTCGAAAGATGCATGGCTAATACATTTACTACGCAATTATTGGTTTTGGTATGCAGTGATCATTATTGCCAGTTATTTGATGGTTTCTACCCTCCCGATGATGGCATTGAAATTTAAACAGTTTTCTGTAAAAGCCTTACTGCCATTCATCATTATAGCTATTGTGGCGTTGATTTCGGCCTTTGTTTTTGGCTGGTTGGCAGTTACACTTAGTTTTATAGCTTATACAATTCTATCTTTGTACTATAAATAACCTAATTCAACTTGTATGATTTATAATGTTCAGATTAAAGTAATGCCACTAAAAGACTTGTTAGACCCACAGGGTAAAGCAGTGATGGGTGGATTAAAAAATCTTGGGATTACCACTGTATCTGATGTACGTGTAGGTAAGCACATTACTTTAGCAGTTGAAGCTGCAAGTGAAGAAGCAGCAAAGCAAGTTGCACAAGATGCTTGTCAGAAATTATTGGCGAATCCTGTGATGGAATTTTTTGAAATAGAAATGATCAACTAGACCATTTCTATGCTATACCTCGTACCAACACCTCTTGGAAATCTAAAAGACATTACACTACGCTCGATCGAAGTATTGCAGCAGGTAGATGTAATACTCTGCGAGGATACGCGTACCTCATCAAAATTATTGAACCATTATCAGATCAATAAGCCCATCTCACCTTATCACCAACACAATGAGCACAAAATTGTGCAGCATATTGTTGATCAGTTAAAATCGGGTAGAAACATGGCGTTGATTACTGATGCAGGTACGCCTGGTATTTCAGATCCAGCATTTTTATTGGTGCGTGAGTGCATCAAAAATGATGTAGTTGTAAATTGCTTGCCTGGAGCTGCAGCTTTTGTTCCTGCATTAGTTAATAGCGGTATCCCCACAAACCGCTTTGTGTTTGAAGGTTTCTTGCCCATGAAAAAGGGAAGGCAAACCTTACTCAAACAATTAGCCAACGAAGAACGTACGATGATCATTTATGAGAGTCCGATGAGATTGGTTAAAACATTAGAAGAGCTAGCCGTATATTTTGGTGCCGACCGCATTTGTTGCGTAAGTCGTGAGCTCACTAAGATGTTTGAAGAAAATAAACGAGTGTAGTAGTTATAGCTGGTAAGGAATAATATTTCCCAAACAATTCCTATCTTGACGTTCCAACTAATACTTATGAAAAAGAACATTTCTTTATTGATCTGTTGCATTGTTACTTTGCTTGCAACAGCACAGAAAACACCTACTAGTCCAGCAATTGCAGAATTAATTCCTGCCGGAGTAGAAGTTACAGTAACACATAATAGTGTTTCAGTAGACGGCAACAAAATTGAGTATACTGCAAGTACTGGTTATCTCAATCTCAAAAACGATACGGGTAAATTAATTGCAAAAGTTTTCTTTACTTATTATAAAAAAGATGGAGCAGATGCAGGAAAAAGACCTGTCACTTTTACTTTTAATGGCGGACCAGGCTCTTCTTCAGTTTGGTTGCATATGGGTGGCATTGGTCCGAAGAGAGTATTATTAAATGACGATGGACTAGCAACACCGCCTCCTTATAAATATATCAACAATGAATTTACTTGGTTAAGTAAATCGGATCTAGTTTTCATTGATCCCGTTTCAACAGGATTCAGTAGGGCTGCGCCTGGAGAATCTCCTAAACAGTTTCATGGATATGAAGAAGACATTGCATCAATGGGATCTTTTATTCGCCATTTTTTATCTCGATATGAGCGCTGGGGTTCGCCAAAGTATTTAGCTGGGGAAAGTTATGGTACTACAAGAGCTGCCGGTTTAAGTAAGTATTTACAAGATCGACATCGTATCTATTTAAATGGCATTTTCTTGATCTCTGCAGTATTGAATTTTGGCACCAACGATTATTATGTGGGGAATGATTTGCCTCGTGCTTTGTACATTCCTTCTTATACAGCCGCTGCATGGTATCATAAAAAATTAGCGCCAGCATTACAACAAGACTTGCAAAAAACTTTGAAAGAGTCTGAGCAATTTGCTATCGGTGAATATGCTACAGCCTTAATCAAAGGTGGATGGTTAACAGATGCAGAGAAGGATGCTGTTGCAACTAAAATGAGTTATTATACAGGGTTAAGTAAAGAATTGATCTTACAAAGTAATTTACGCGTGGGAGAGGGGCGCTTTTGGAAAGAGTTACGTAGAACTGATGGATTAACCATTGGCCGTTTAGACGCAAGATTTACTGGTCGAGATCTAGATGATGCAGGTGAAACAGTGAGCTTTGACCCTTCGTTTGTAAATATAGACGGACCATTTACTGCAGCTATCAATGATTACTTTCAAAAGGAATTGAATTTCAAAGAAGAAAAGGGCTACAATATTTTTGGCGACGTGTATCCATGGAATTATAACAATGTTCAAAATCAGTTTCTGAATGTGGCAGAAAGTATGCGTGATGCAATGGCAAAAAACCCTTCTTTAAAAGTTTACTTGGGTTGTGGATACTATGATTTTGCAACCCCATATTTTACCGCCAATTACGATCTAGAACATATGTTTTTAAGACCCGAGCAGCGCAAAAATGTGAAAGTCCATTTTTATGAGGCGGGTCATATGTACTATATTAATAAACCATCATTGGCACAATTCAAAAAAGATGTGGATGCTTTTTATAATTGGGCCGACAACACGAAATAATCATTCATCATATTCTTTTTAATTGAAAAGGTTATTTATTCAATTTTATGCTTTAAAATAAATTTATGCGTAAACTGGCATTTTTAGCAACTGGTTTTTTTAGTGTGTTTTGTTTTGGTAAAATTCAAGCTCAACCCGATCGTTGGCAGCAACATATCAAGTACAATATCAATGTGAACATGAATGTTGTAAGCAACCAATTTAGTGGTACAGAGAAAATAGAGTATATCAACAATTCCCCTGATACACTTCAAAAAGTATTTCTTCACCTTTATTGGAATGCATTTCAGCCAAATAGTAGTATGGATCTGCGTAGTAGAGAATTGGGTAAAATCACACTTACCAATCGAAGGGGTGATCAAGTTCCTGATTGGGATTCAAGGGTACGAGATAGGATCAGCAAATTAAGCGACAAAGAGATTGGGTATCAAAAAGTATCTAGTATAAAGATCAATGGTAAAGATCAGCAATTGATCGAGCACGAGACCATTTTAGAAGTGCGTCTTGATAAAGCGCTTTTACCTAAATCAAAAACTTTGTTGGATGTAAATTTTGAAGCACAAGTGCCCATTCAAATTCGTAGAAGTGGAAGAGATAATGCAGAAGGTGTGCGTTACAGTATGAGTCAGTGGTACCCTAAAATGGTAGAGTACGATTATCAAGGATGGAATGCCAATCCTTATATTGCGCGTGAGTTCTACGGTGTTTGGGGAGATTATGATGTGAAGATCAACATCGATAAAAATTATATGATTGCTGCAACAGGTGTGTTACAAAACCCCAATCAAATTGGATTTGGTTTTGAAGCACCCGGCGTCAAGGTACCAGCAGTAACAGGTACTACACTTACTTGGAATTTTACAGGTTCTAATATTCATGATTTTGTTTGGGCCGCAGACCCTGCCTATCAACATCTTTCAAAGAAAACGGCTTCTGGCGTGGTGTTGAATGTATTTTACAAACCAGTAGATGCAAAAGCAGATAGTGCTTGGTACAATGTGTTATGGGCCGCTGAAAAAGCCTTGCCATTTATGGAGAAGAAATTCGGAAAATATCCTTATCCTCAATATTCGTTCATACAAGGTGGAGATGGTGGGATGGAATATGCGATGGCTACTCTTATAAAAGGGCCTGGTTTAGGTACCGTGTTTCATGAGTGGATGCATAGTTGGTATCAACATATTATGGGCACTAACGAAAGTCTGTTCCCTTGGATGGATGAAGGGTTTACAGATTATGCAACAGGCGAAATTTCAAATTATTATTATACCAACTGGGCATCTCAAGCGCCTTATATAAACGATGCAGCAAAAGCTGCTATCGCTCGAATGAATGAAGCAAACAAAACAAAATTACCCTTAAACCATAATGGATCTTATGAAGGATACTTTGGACTTGTTCGTTCTGGATTAGAAGAGCCAATGAGTACACACTCAGATCATTATAATACTAACCTAGCATATAGTAATGCTTCTTATTCAAAAGGCGCAACTTTTATGGGTCAGCTCGGATACATTATTGGAGACAGTATTAGAGACAAAGTGTTACTGAATTATTATGACCAATGGCATTTTAAACATCCGAATGCGAATGATTTTATTCGTGTTGCTGAAAAAACCAGTGGACTTGCTTTGCAGTGGTATAAAGAGTATTGGGTGAATAGCACCAAAACAATTGATTATGCGGTAGGAGATATCAGTGCAATAGATGACAAAACTTTCATCATTATAAAACGTGTTGGAAAAATGCCAATGCCAATTGAAGTGTTATTAACCTTCAAGGACGGTAGCAAAGAATTGCACTATGTTCCATTGGATCTTATGTTTGGAGAAAAGCCTAATGAGAATGCTACTGACAATCGCATTGTGCATACAGAATGGCATTGGACCAATCCCGAATATAGTATTTCAACATCAAGGGCGATTAAAGATTTGAAATCAATAGAGATAGATCCAACACAACGTCTTGCGGACATTAATAAGTCTAATAACAAACTGGTAATACCTGACTAGATAAAAGATAAGAGATAAAAGTGAAGAGAGGAGGGAAAGCGGGTAAGTGAAGAGTTGAACTTTTCACTTATTCACCTACAAACCTCTCTTCACTTTTATCTTTTATCTCTTCACTTCTTCAAATATCTCTTCACTTTTTTTCAGCGTGAATAATGAACTTCTCCTTAAAGTATTCCTCTTCAAAGAACTTATAGATTGGAATCATTTTAGGCCTTAATCCGCTTTCTGATATTTCTTGGTTGAGGTCTCCGCCTTTTAAACAGATCAAGCCATTGGGTACATCTTGATTGCCTCCTTTTTTGATGAGTGGGCCGGCCCATGTCCATAAATCTTTGAGTGGAGCAACTGCACGAGAAACTGCGAAGTCGAATTTTCTATTTTTAATTTCTTCTGCCCTTGTATGTTGTGTTGTAATATTTTTAATACCGGCTCCTTCACATACGGCATCTACCACTTTTAATTTTTTGGCGATACTATCTACCATGTGAAACTGCGTTTCAGGAAAAAATATGGCTAAAGGAACACCCGGGAAACCGCCACCACAGCCAATATCAATGATCTGTGTGCCGGGGTTAAAATTAACGATCGCTGCAATGCTCAGAGAATGCAATACATGGTGCAAGTAAATGCTATCAATGTCTTTTCTGGATACAACGTTGATCTTTGCGTTCCATTCTTTATACAGTTCTTCTAAAGCAGCGAACTGCTCTGTCTGTTTTGGTGTGAACTCTGAAAAATATTTCAGAATTAATCCCAGTTTTTGCGGGGTGCTTTCCATATGGCGGGTATCGTAAAAATGTAAAAAAAGAACATCCCTATATCAAAAAATAAAAACCAAGGCCAGAGGTCTGATTCGTTTAATTTCTTCATGGATTTAAATAGAACGATCGCTTGAATAATAAAGCGTAGACCAAATACCGCTAAAGGCATCCACCAATTAAAGAAAATGATAGACACAGCAAGTAGAGGATAGATCATGAAAAGTGTAGAAGAGTATAGACCTAATAAAAACTTATGAGAACCTTTATAATATTTGGCAGTAGTATAATGACGGTATTTCTGCGTCATCCATTCGCCCCAGCTGCGCTTTGCTTCACTAAGCGTATGAGCTTCAGGGTCAATCTCAATCTTTGTATTTTCTGAATTTGCAACCTGATTAATGAACAAATCATCATCGCCACTAGGGATTTGATTGATTGATGAAAATCCTTTGTTGCGTAAGAAGACTTCTTTTTTATAACTCAAGTTTCTACCCACACCCATATAAGGTTTACCAGCTAATGCGTAAGAGAGGTATTGTAAAGCAGTATGGAATGTTTCAAAACGAATCAATTTATTTAAGATGCCAGATTTCTTATGATAGGCACCATAACCCAATACAATTTCAGTATCATGGTCGTAAGCGTCTTGCATTTTCTGGATCCAAAATTCGGAAGCAGGCACACAGTCTGCATCCGTTAAAAGTACGATCTCATACTTCGCACTACGGATGCCCATTGACAATGGAAATTTTTTCCCACTGATCATTTTGGCTTCTTGCGTGAGCTCGATATTATTGATGTTCTTAAATGTTTTTTTGAACTCATCGATCAAATAGCGACTCTCATCTGTTGAATTATCATTCACCAATACAATTTCGTGTGAGGTCTTATAGTTTTGCACCAAAATACCTGGCAAATTACGCATCAGGTTAGCGGCCTCATCCCTAGCACAAACCACAATTGAAACGGGGTGTTCCATTTTGTCGCCTTCATGAGTGGGCTTATAAAATGCAAGTCTTCTGAAAAAGAAAAGATAATAGAGAACCTGGATAGCGATCACTGCGCAAAAGCAGTAAAACACAATAGTCCACAATAGAGGCGGTATCATCATCCTGCAAAAGTAACAGTTATGAGCCCTTGGTACGTGCGGCTTGTGGGTATGTGGAAAAAAGATGACATTTGCAAAATGGCGGCATTAACATTTAGCCTTGAAGCTACAGAAGGTAAAGCTAGGGCGGGTATAATTCAAACGGATCATGGCAGTATTCAGACCCCCATTTTTATGCCAGTGGGCACTGTGGGATCAGTGAAAGCAGTTACCCAACAACAGCTCAAACAAGACATAAAAGCACAGATCATTTTAGGCAATACCTATCATTTATACCTACGTCCGGGTACCGAGGTATTAGAAGCAGCAGGTGGGTTACACAAATTCAATGGATGGGATCGACCCATCTTAACAGATAGTGGCGGATACCAAGTATTCTCCTTGGCAGCTAATAGAAAGATCAAAGAAGAAGGTGTGGTTTTTCAATCTCATATCGATGGCAGTAAACACTTGTTTTCGCCAGAATCAGTGATGGATATTCAGCGAAGTATTGGGGCAGATATTATCATGGCTTTTGATGAGTGTCCGCCTTATCCGAGCGACTATAACTATGCTCGTAAAAGTATGGACCTAACGCATCGTTGGCTTACTCGATGTTTTACTAGATTGGCAGAAACGCCTGATAAATATGGCTACACACAAAATCTGTTTCCTATCGTACAAGGCAGTACCTATCCCGATTTGAGGAAAGCGTCCTGCGAATTTGTAGCTTCAAAAAATGCTGTTGGAAATGCCATTGGTGGTTTGAGTGTAGGTGAACCAGAAGAGATGATGTATGAGTACACCGATCTTTGTTGCAGCATTTTACCTGCAGATAAACCAAGGTATTTAATGGGTGTAGGAACGCCCTGGAATTTATTAGAAGGAATCGATTTAGGGATTGATATGTTTGATTGCGTAATGCCAACTCGAAATGGTAGAAATGGGATGCTTTTTACAACGCAAGGTGTGATCAATATTCGCAATAAAAAATGGGCAACAGATTTTAGTTCTATCGACCCGGGATTGCCTTCAGAGATGAGTCAGTATTACTCCAAAGCCTATTTGCGACATTTATTTGTTGCGAAGGAAATTTTAGGATTGCAATTAGCAAGCATCCATAATTTGTCATTTTATTTATGGCTCATGGGCGAGGCAAGAAACAATATTCTGGCTGGCACCTACGTTTCTTGGAAGCAACAAATGCTGCCCATTTTAAAGACACGTTTGTAGTTTTATTTTGTTACGCGTATTACTATTCGGCGATGTGGATAAATCTCGCCGGCAATTCTATTTATACACGATATACTAAAGATGAGGATTTGTAGTTGCAGACACATTAAATTACAGCGACTTACTAATCCGTTATCTATGAAGTCCGAAAAAATAAACATCCATTTTTATGGATGTTTGTTTGTTTTTAGGCTTTAACATCCTTTTTGCTTGCACATGCTTCGCAGCCTTTATCTTTGTTAGAAGCGTATGAAGAAGATTGACTGGTACATACTTAAAAAATTTCTCACCACTTTCTTTTTTGCCATATTCCTATTTACTGTTATTGCAGTGGTGGTGGATGTGAGCGAAAAGACAGATGATTTTGTAAAATCCCAATTGGGTTTTACTAGGATCATTTCGCAATATTATTATGGCTTTATCCCGCATATTGTAGCGTTGTTATTTCCCCTTTTTGTTTTTATTGCGGTTATTTTTTTTACTTCCAAAATGGCAGGAAAAAGCGAGATCATTGCGATCCTTGCAAGTGGAACAAGTTATGGCAGGTGGTTGAGGCCTTATTGGATTGGTGGTTTATTATTAGCTGCATTTCTTTGGGTTTCGAACCAATACATTGTTCCCAAGGCAAATCAAATTAGAGGCGCATTCGAATCAAAATATATTGATGGTAATTCTTCTTATGATGCATTATTATTAAGGAACAATAATATTTACAGACGCATCGATAGTTTTACTTATTGTGGTATTTATGGTTATGATACCATGGTTAGAAGAGGTGGACCGTTTTTCTTATACAAGGTAAAAGGGAATTTAATTGTTGAGAATACCCGTGCTGATGAAATCTTTTGGGACAGTACCAAAAGCTGGAAGCTCTTAGGTGTGGTGAATAGAAAATTTGATGGTGTTAAAGAAGTACTACTGATGGATACTAATCAGCACCGAAACTTTAATTTTCTTCCAAAAGATTTGAGTAGGGATAAATACACAAAGGATAAATTAACCACCCCTGAGTTAGAACGTTTCATAAATCTGGAAGAATTGAGGGGTTCGGAAGGGATCAATGATTTGAAAATTGAACGTTACCGGAGAGATGCTACTTGTATCACCGTATTGTTGTTAACAATGATCGGGGCCATCGTTGCAGGCAAAAAAGTACGTGGGGGAAGTGGTGTGCATTTGGCAGTAGGCTTTATAATTGCAGCCTTGTTTATAGTTGTTAATCAATTTTCTACTATATTCTCTACAAAGGGCAATTTGCACCCAATGATCGCAGCTTGGATCCCTAATCTGATATTTCTGATCGTTATGGTCGTATTGTACAGAAAAGCTCCTAAATAATTCCCAAAATCGAATTTATCTCCTCCGAATTCTTTTGTTGTAGAGGGTAACTTGTATTACCTTTATAGGCCAATAAATTGGCACATTTTGAACGTAATAGCAAGCTCATAGTTTGTCTATAAATAATAGAATACATGGAAATCATCAAAGAGCGATTTAGGCAAAAAGCAGAAATTGCAAATGCAGAAATTAAGGAATTGCTGAAGGAGAACGGAAATCGCAAGATTGGAGAAGTGACCCTTTCTCAAGCATATCAAGGAATGCGCGGTATTACCGGATTAGTTACTGAAACTAGTTTGTTGGATTCAGAAGAAGGTATCCGATTTAGAGGATACACGATCCCTGAATTACAGGTTAAACTTCCGAAAGCTCCAAAAGGAGATGAGCCTCTACCAGAGGGTCTGTTTTATTTAATGTTGGTGGGAGAATTACCTACTAATTCTGAAACAGAAAATATCACCAACTTATGGCAAAGAAGGAGCCATGTACCAAATTATGTATTCGCAACAATTGATGCATTGCCTCTAAGCACGCATCCAATGACGATGTTTGTAATTGGTGTGATGGCATTGCAAACCGAAAGTAATTTTGCTAAAGAATACGCAAAGGGGCTTAATAAAAAAGATTACTGGAGTTTTGTTTACGATGATGCAATGGATTTGATTGCACGCCTACCAAGGATTGCAGCGTATATCTATCGTAGAAAATATAAAAACGACGTACACATTCAACCCAATGGTTTATTAGACTGGGCTGGAAATTTAGCGCATATGATGGGCTTTGAAAACGAAAGTTTCAAAGAGCTGATGCGTTTATATATGACCATCCACGCAGACCATGAAGGTGGTAACGTTTCTGCGCATACTACTCACTTGGTTGGTTCAGCTTTGAGTGATCCTTATTTGAGTTATGCTGCTGGTATGAATGGTTTAGCTGGTCCTTTACATGGTTTGGCAAATCAGGAAGTCATCAAATGGATCTATGAAATGCAGGATTCACTTGGAACCAAGGAGCCTACTAAAGAACAAATTGCAACCTACGTTCAACAAACATTATCTGCCGGTAAAGTAGTCCCAGGATATGGTCACGCTGTATTGCGTAAAACCGATCCTCGCTTTACGGCTCAAATGGCTTTTGGTAAAAAACACATGCCAGATGATCCTTTGGTGAATACTGTTTGGAATATTTATGATACGGTACCTCCAATTTTGCAATCATTGGGCAAGATTAAAAACCCTTGGCCAAATGTAGATGCACATAGTGGTGCGCTATTGGTTCACTACGGAATGGTTGAATATGAATTCTATACCGTGCTATTCGCTGTAAGCCGCGCACTTGGGGTTCTTGCTAGTCTTTGTTGGGATCGTGCATTGGGTCAGCCATTGGAACGCCCGAAATCTGTTACTACAGAAGCTGTTAAGCTATGGTTACAGGGTAAAGAAGAGATTTGGGAATAATATATTTCTGTTAAATCATACAAATTTGTGGAGTCCGCCGATATTTATTGGCGGACTTTTTTTATTTTCATCTTGTTCTTCAATAATCCCCTTCTATCTGAATCTGTCTTGACAGGATCCCCAGTTTGTCCAACTTTATTTTTTTTTAAGGAAACGGTAATGTAATTTTTGGTCTCTATAACAGTCAATACTAGTAACTAAATGTATGTAAGCTTATGAGTGAGGCAAATACTGTAGAATCGGGAAAAGGATTTAGTGGGTTAAATGTTTATACAGGTCAGTGGACAGAAAATGAGATCATTCACTTGCTCAAACGTACTATGTTTGGCGCAAGCAAACAGGATATTGACTATTTCAAAACAAAGACACTGTCAGATACGATCAATGAGTTATTGAATCCTACTGCACCAATACCAGCTCCACCATTAAAGGATTATACACTTGCAGCCACCGTTACACAACCAGATTCAAGTATTGCTTTAGGAGACACTTGGATCAAAGATGTAAATACTGATGGAACTGTGCATTATTACAGAAGGGTTTCATTTAAAAAATGGTGGATGGGTTTAATGATCAATCAAGATAGAAGTGTCAGAGAAAAAATGACCTTGTTTCTACATAATCATTTTTCTACGGAAACAGTAAATATTGATAATGCAAATTATATCTACAACCATCATGCATTATTGAGATCAAGCGCCTTGGGTAATTTCAAAACACTTACCAAGTCAGTAACTTTAGATCCTGGCATGTTAGTGTATTTAAACGGACAAGTAAATACTGCTTCAGCTCCTGATGAAAATTATGGAAGAGAATTACAGGAATTATTTTGTTGTGGTAAAGGTGCAGATTCACAATACACCGAAACGGATGTAAAGATGGCTGCGAAAGTATTAACTGGTTGGCGTAATGATAGCACCAAGTTCAGTTCTTATTTTACTGCATCCCGACATGATACTACAACTAAGCAATTTTCGGCTTTCTATCAAAGCAAAACAATCACAGGAAGAACGGGTGCAACAGCTGGTGATCTTGAGATCAATGATTTGATGGATATGATCTTTGCAACAAATGAAGTTGCAAAATATGTATGCCGAAGATTGTATCGATGGTTTGTATATTATGAGATTGATGCTACTATTGAAGCAAATATCATCACGCCTTTAGCCAATATTTTTAGATCAAACAATTATGAATTAAAACCGGTGCTTTCTGCTTTATTGAATAGTGAGCATTTTTTTGATACAGCGATCATGGGATGCCAAATAAAGAGTCCGGTTGATCTGATTGTTGGCATGTGCAGAGAATTGAATGTTCAATTTCAACCTTCTTCAGATTATGTCAGCAATTATGGGTTCTGGAATTATCTGGTGAATACTGTTACCAATATGCAACAGAGCATTGGTGACCCCCCTGATGTTAGTGGATGGAAAGCTTATTATCAAGCACCGCAGTTTTATGAGATCTGGATCAATAGTGACACCTATCCTAAAAGAGTACAGTTCACTGATACCATGTGTGTAAGTGGATACACTTTTAATGGAAAAAAAATAATAGTAGATGGTATTGCATATGCTCAATCATTAAGTAATCCCGGTGATCCAAATGTTTTGCTGAACGATGTGTTGAAATATTTATTCAGGATCGATCTTTCTGCAACTTCAAAAGCACAGATCAAAAAAGACATTTTATTGGGTGGACAATCAACTGATGGCTATTGGACAGATATCTGGCTTACTTACATCAATCAACCTACGAATACAACCAATGCTACATTGGTTAAAAATAGGTTGCGCGATTTATTGAAATATTGTATGGACCTATCCGAATTCCAATTAATCTAATCTGTAAGCAAACTTGAAATTGAATTCATGAAAAGAAGAGACTTTTTAAAAAATACTTTACCAGCTGGGATTATGCTTCCATCGATATTTGGCGGCATATCTGTGAAAGCATTTGGTTCAAGCTCTCCATTGTTGGCTTCTTTATTAATGCCAACAACTGATACAGACCATGTGTTGGTATTGGTGCAATTAACAGGTGGAAATGATGGGGTGAATACGGTGATCCCCTTGGAATTTTATGGCAACTATCATAATGCTAGAACTAATATAGCCATCGATCAATCAAAAGTATTGTCTTTAACAGGTACACAAAAAGTGGGACTCAATCCTGCAATGACTGGCATGCAATCATTGTTCAATGATGGTAAGATGAAAGTCATTAATAGTGTTGGATATCCAACACCAAGTTTTTCGCATTTCAGGGCAACAGATATTTGGATGACAGCGGCAGATAGTACGCAACAGTTAGACAGTGGTTGGGCAGGAAGATATTTGAATTATGAATATCCCAATTTCCCAAATGGATATCCCAATAGCTCTATGACAGACCCATTGAGTATACAGATCGGTTCTGTAACATCTCTTACTTTGCAAGGTCCCGCTGTAAGTATGGGAATGAGCATCACAAATCCAACAAGCTTTTATAATTTATTAAACGGAGTACAAGACCCTGCTCCGAATAGTTATGCGGGTAAAGAATTAACTTTTCTCAGGAGCATGTCGCAACAAACACAGCAATATGCAACTGTAGTTAAAGCAGCAGCCAATGCAGTGACACAACAGTCTACTTATCCGACAAGTAATAGCCTTGCAGATCAGTTGAAAATTGTAGCTCGATTAATTAAAGGTGGATTGAAGACTCGGATCTATATGGTAAGTTATGGAGGGTTTGATACACACTTTAATCAAACAAGTGCCACAGATACAAGTGTTGGATCGCATGCCAATTTGTTGAAAAATGTGAGTGATGCCATCAAAGCATTTCAGGATGATCTGAAATTTTTGAGTATCGAGAATCGTGTGATAGGAATGACGTTTTCAGAATTCGGTAGAAGGATCAAGAGTAATGCCAGTGGAGGAACAGACCATGGTGCTGCTGCTCCCATGTTTTTATTTGGTACCAATATTTTGCCTGGTGTGTTAGGTGATACGCCGAATATTCCAGCCAATGCAACCGTGAACGACAACGTGCCTTTTCAATACGATTTTAGAAGTATCTATGCTACACTTCTCACCAACTGGCTATGCGTAAAAGAAGCAGACTTGCAACAAGTGATGTTGAAGAACTTTCAGTTATTGCCGATTGTAAATTCGGCTACCTGTAAAGTTACGGGTCCGAATACAAGTGGTGAATCATTGATCACTAATTATCCGAATCCGTTTACCAATAGTACCATCATTAAGTTTACTACTGCAGGCGGACACACTTTGGTGCAGGTCATAGATGTGATGGGGAGGGTCATTAAAATATTAGTGGATACTGAATATCCTTCTGCTGGAACCTATCAAGTAACTTTCGAGACTGCTAATTTAGTAGCTGGCGTATATTATGCACGCTTTCAAAACTTATCGATCCAACAAGTTCGAACGATGGTAAAAGCAAGATAGAAAGAAAATTTATGTTGAAGTATTTAGTAAATGGGGCATTTAATAGGCTTCCCATTTGAGAATTGTTTGAACTTATAAGTCAAAGAAATCTCACCACTTCTAAAATATTGCGATTCTGATTTTTGAGTAATATTTACATCATATGATATACCCAGCATCAGTCGATTGAAATCAACTCCGAAATAAGGAATAATGGCATCGCCTAATCGAAGCCAGGATCCGAAATATAATTCTACATATTGCCTAGGATTCGGCTGCAAATAATAACTATAAACCGCACCCAGTAGCATCTCCGATTGAGCCTGTTGTTGCTGGTATTGAAAGCTTGCGTGTAAAGTGGCGTTGTATCCAACTGGCCAATAACCTCCTCCGTGAATATTTACTCTTGGACTTAAATTATTATCCTGATCATTAAACTGCATCGCAGGTGAAAAAGAGTGATAATAAGATGAGCCAATATAAAATAGATTGTCATTAGTTGTTGACAAAGTATAAATCAGACCAGCATGGAAATCAACAAATGATTTTGATAGGTTTCTTCCTAAAAGTAATTCTGAAGAGGGAAGTACAAATCCCGCAACAGTTAATTGATCTTCAAAATAAGCGAGTGTAGGATTGAAGCGATAATTGATATAGCTAGCTTGCAGCCCCGCGCTGATGGAACTATAGCCATCTGCATCTAGGCTTTTTTTATATGCCATAGAAATAGCAACATCATTTTCACTTAGTAAACCATTACCTGAACGATCGCTTATTGCTACGATGCCAATTCCTAAGCGATCATAAGTTGGTAATTTATTTTCTAGTATCGGTGCATCAAGAGAAATGGTATAGGTTCTATAAGCGTTGTTGATCGAAGGCCATTGATTTCTAAAGTTGGATGCAGCTCTGAAGTTTCCATCAAAGTTTCCTGTGTTTGCAGGATTAAGCGTGAGTGGTGAAGCGAAGAATTGAGAAAAATGAGGGTCCTGTGCAACTACACGACTAGTTGCAAAAAGTGATAAAAGAAGTATTAAATGGCTTGCTCTCATTCTTATCGAATTAGTGAAATTGTTCCATGATAATTTTGAGTTGAACCATCAATAAAAATGAGGACGATATCATACACATAGGTTCCCATTTCTGCAGGTTTACCATTGGTAGTTCCATCCCATCCACCATAATAATCGTTTGGAAAAATATTATTCTTCTCACACATTTTTTTACCCCATCGATTAAAAATCACAAACGATTTTACTTTTGCTACTTCTTTGCCTGCTATCACATAGAAATAATCATTCAGTCCATCTCCGTTAGGTGTAAAGACATTCGGTAAGGCCAAAGTGTTTTGGAAATAAACATTGATATTAATTCCCAATGAATCGGTGCAATCATATTTTGTTCTTGCATTAACCTGATAATATTTATTGGTGGTTAATAGTAAAGTTGGACTCAGACAAGTATCGCAACTCAGTCCGCCGCTTGGCACCCATTTTAAACTGGTAATGCTATCTCCAAGATGGTCTACATTAATTAAGGTAGGTTCTCTTCTATAAATATCAATGGGATTGGTGGTAGTAGTTAAACGAAATGGTTCATAGGAAATGCTGGTTTGATTATTGGTAAATATTTGTTCAGACATGCTGTGATTACTATTTACGTAATAACTAACTATCGGAGTAAAGGTTTTACTGATGATGTTTTCGATGGTAGTACAGGAATTTTTAAAAAGGGTGGAGGAAGGAATGGTATAGGTTCCTAATACATTGGTAGTAGTTGCTAATGAATCCAATGCATCAAAAAATTTCATTTCAGTTGATTTTTTTAGAGAGGTATAATGATTGCCTAAACAAATGGTTGAGCTGATCAATAAACTGTCGTTTTTATAACAGTAGATACTATTATTAGTAATGCCGATATCAACTGGGAAAATATTGATACGTGTAATTGTTGAGTCGTAACAATCGTAGGTTGTTTTCGCTACTGATTTTACGATTGTGGTATCAGTAATTACGAATGTCGGACTCAAGCAGGTGAAACAATCTAGCGCGGCACTGGTGGTCCACTGAATGCTTTTAATGGCTTCGCCTGTTGATTTAAGTTTTAGAATCAATGTGTCGTTGATATAAACAGTTGTATCATTTGGCGGCAATACAGAATACTTAAGCCTAAAGTTTTTATAAGAAGTTTGATTGTTGAATTGATTGAGTTCGTTACTAGGATCGTCTTGATTCACAAATGCAGAAATGCTATCTAAATTTGACCTGCTAGGTGCAATAATGGTAGTATAGGTGGTACTACATTTCCCTAAAATATAGTTAGGCGTATAAAATGTATTGTTCATCAGGTTGGCACTAGCATTATAGGGAACCTGATCGTAAAATTTTACAGAAGTTCCCAGAGGGATCGTGTCATAGCCATTATTAATGACGGAAAAGGAAACACGAACACTATCTGTTTTATAGCAATTGACCGACCAAATAGCCACACTTGCATCTTGTTTGGGATTATCTACTTGAAGTGAATAAGTGCCGGAGATATCTGTGCAAGCAGCTTTTGTTGCAACCAAATATGTTTTATAAATACCAGGGGCCAAGAAAGTATAGACCAGATCTTTTGAAGTGCTAATCATACTTAAGTTGTTTCCCGAGCTATCACTCATAAACCATTGATAGGTATCAGCGTTATAAGAGGTATTTACAAAAGTTACTGTATCCTGATAAATAGTATTGGAGGAAGCTATAATTCTTTTGTTCGGAGAAAAACGTGCATCAACACCAAAGTTAACAATCACGTTTCCGGTATAAGAAGCAAAGCAAGATTTTGATGCATTGTACGCTAACAACTTTACGGTATAACTGCCTGCAATGGTAAACGAATTTTGGTAGTCGTCGGTGCTTGCAACTTTTGCACCATTTAAATACCATTCAAAATTAGTGGAACCAGTAGAAGTATTTTTAAAATCAACTGTTGTGTTGATGGCAGGGTATGGGTTTGTATTCCAATTAAAACTTGCTTGAATATTATCTGGGCATGGTTCAGAACAACCATCACTGGTGAGTAAACTGCCACCTGAAAAAATGGAAATGAAATCGTGCATTCTTTGTGCTTGTCCTAATGTAAATACACTTGGACAACTACCGTAGTCCATAAAATTGGTAACGTTATCAGCCATGTCTTTTGTGAATGGTCCTGAATTCAAATCGGTGTTACAAGAGTTTTCTGGAGATGTACAGCTAGATGGCTTGGTACTTTTGTCGGGAGGTGTATCACAAACCTGATCGCCATCAAGTGTGCAATCATTATTGATACAATTCATTCCCTGGAATGTGTGTAGCAAAGAAAGATAATGCCCGAGTTCATGGGCAACTAATGGTGCACCTAATCCTGAAACTACGGCGCCGGAACCTGCGCCAGCATAGCCACCATACCCAACGCGAGTCCATTTGCCACATTCAAAAACAGTTGGCGGGATTTCTCCTTTGATGCTATTAACCAGCCAAACGTTGGCATATTTTTTTTGATCCCAAACTGCAAGTTTGGGTAACTCACCCGATTCTAAATCAACATCAACATCTTGATAGTAGGAGGTTATGCGATCAATTCCATTTGTTTTACCTCCATCTGGAGTTCTTTTGGCTAAACAGAATTGTATATGTGTATCAAAGCCCAGCGTATCGGAAGCGTATGCATTACGATGGGCAAAAGCATCATTTAGATCAACCAATGCATTTTGAATCATTAGATCTGTAATGGCATTTGGATTGTTATTTACGATATGAAAAACAATTGGTATTACAACATCTGGCAAAACAGAGGGTGAGGGAGGAGGGTTTAGTAATTTTATATTTCCATCATTAACTGAGCTTACCTTTTTTTGATTCAATGTTACATTCCTAGAATGTGCCATTTTGCTGAGCTGTACATTTTGCAATTGTTCCATCTTAGCATAAGTGGCATCTTTTCTAAGAATCTCTGAAAATCTATCATAGCCGCAGCCTTTTTCTGTGGGCTGAGTATATAATGGCTGTTGACAATAAGAAGTATTGCAATTGAAAGCTAGTAGTAAAAAAAGTAGTAATATTCTCATCTAAGCCTGCTCTGTGGTTATATATCCTTTATCAAATAAATCTAAATCAGTTAGATACAAATAATGGATAAAATGCAGCTTTTAGTGGGGGTATTAAAGATAATCATTAAAACTTAATCTATCATGATTGCCATCGCCAATTTTTGGAGATCGTTTGATGTATGAAGTGCATTGATTACAGCACGGTTGATCTTTTTTCCTTTTGGATCTGGATAGGCAAAAGAAGAAATGATCATGCCCTTTTTTGAAAAATATGCTTCCTCTAAATTTTCAGGAAGGATAAATACAGGTAGGTCTTTGTGAAAGCGAATATCTTTTTTTGTAATTAGTAGATTTTGTAACTCTATTTTTAAGCGATTTAATTTTTCTCTTTGTTGATCGTAGATCAGATTTGCTTTGCAAAATGCAAACAGCATTGCTGGAGAAGGGGGAGTAACCGCAGTATACCAGGAGGTTTTCCTGATTTTATCGGCTGTATTTTTATTAGTACAACTGATAGCTCCAGCTTGAATATTCAAAGCTTTCGAAAGAGAATAGGTAATGATATATTCAATGTTTTCATTCTTTGGTAATGTTCCAATAATACCTTCTCCGTTTTTACCTAATAAACCCATACCATGACTATCATCAATAATGCAAATGATCTTTTGTTGGATCGAATTCAAAAAAGAAAAATCATATACTTCTGCGGTAAGTTGATTGACAGAATCACTCATAATCACAGGGGCTGAACTGAATTTGTTATGATTGATGCTATTGATTGTTTCGGTTGCCCAATCAGCAAATTGTAATGTCGAATTGCTTTGGATACGAATTGCAGGATGGCAGAACGGCGATTGGAAAATAGTACTTCCTGCTTCAATCATTTCAACGGTAGCTTTGCCAGCGGTAAAACCGCTTTGTAATAAAACAGTATCTGTTGTTTGTGTAAGATCAGTTAATATTTTTTCAGTTTCAGCATATAACGAAAGCTCAGTATTAGATATTCTTGAGCTAGGGAATACGGCACCAAAGCGTTCAATGCCATCATGAATGAGTTGTAAAAAGCCATGTTCATGATTCATACCCAAATAGGCATAGCCTGAAAAAAACAATAATTCTTTATCATTTACAATGGCTGTTCTTCCGGGCGTTTGATACAATGAAAACATGCAATCGGATTACGAAATATGAATTTTTTAAAGCTTTGACTTGGTTTAAAGGTACATAAAAGCCTGCCTAATTTTATCTTAAAATCGGAATATTGAAATAGCTACTATTGTACCATTTAATTTGAAAAGGGATGGCCGCGTCTTTGATGGTTTCATCACTCACATCTTTGCCAGTTCCGTAATTGATCTGCCAAATTGGGTTCTTATTTACACCCAATACAATAACAATTCTACTTCCTTTTTGTAATTGTCGGCAGGTGATATAAGTATGATCTATGTTGATCGTTTCAATTTTGTTGGGCTGTAAAAGTTGTCGTTTAGATCGGTCCTTAGCATAGCTAGCTCTTTGTAGGTTTTGTTCTAATGCAAAATATTTGCCATCTGGCGTTAATTCAAACAGGTCAAATACAATGTCTATATCCTTTTTATTGATACTTGCTACTATTGAAGCTGTTACTGCACCACTTATGGCATAGGGCTGATCGATGGGGTCGCTAATAAAGATCATTTTTTCTTTTTCTGCTTTAATTACAGTGTCTAGTAAAAGTGGATAGGATCCCATAATATCGCCTGCAAATAAAACTTCAGAACGGTCTTTGAAATCTACTGTTTGTGATATATAGACTAACTGCGATGGCCTTTTTGCTAATAATGGATACCTATTATTGGAGCCCACATTGCTTAAGTATAAACGCAATGAATCATTATGCATTTTATCAATACTTGATACATGTTTCCATTCGTTTTTACCCATGATCTCAAAATTGATCTTATCCTTCAAAATCGTTGGCTTACTGCTATCTTTTAAAATATAATCAAACCACTGAAAAACTATTTCATGAATGGGGAGTTTTGCAACGCTATCAATTTTATAACCACCCAGTTCTGGTTTGGGATAACCTTGCGATCCACTATGATCCCAAGGGCCAATGAGCAAATAATAGTTTGGATTATTATTCCATTTATGATATTGTTGAAAATAATACATCGCACCAACCTGGTCATCATCACTATAACCTGTAGTGGTGAAAATAGGGATATTGATTTTTGAAAATTCGCTTTGCTGCGGAGTCATGTTTTTCCAGTAACTATCATAACTGGGGTGATTCAGCCATTTCTGAAATGTGGCATTTTTTCTTCCCTCTATGGAATCTAATGCTCGATAACTGGCACCTGATTTATACCAATCTCCAAATACTTTATTCCATTTATCTTCTTTTGCAAATTCTTCATTATCGATCAATTTGTTATTTTGAACAAAGTGGATCCACCGCAGCATATAAGTCATGAAAATATTGTTGTGAATAGGGTAATCGATTCCCGCTCCAACTGCTACTTGAGGTACGATCGTTTTTAATGCAGGGTGAATATATTTAACGCTACTCCACTGACTAAAACCTAAATAGCTTCCTCCATACATTCCAACTTTGCCATTGCTCCAAGGTTGTTTGCTGATCCAGTCAATAATATAATAAGCGTCTTTCGCATCAAACTCAAAGGGTTCTAGCTTATCCGGGCTTAATCGTTTTCCCCTGGTATTTGCTTCAATTCCGATAAAACCTCTGGATGCAGCTT
Source organism: Bacteroidota bacterium (assembly GCA_026391125.1). GTDB lineage: Bacteria > Bacteroidota > Bacteroidia > Chitinophagales > Chitinophagaceae > Sediminibacterium. The sequence continues at coordinate 14,208 of JAPLEO010000070.1, read as the reverse complement.
CTTTGCTATAAGAGATACCCTTGCCTGCATAGATATTGTACATCATCACTGCTGGTTGCTTTCCACTAATTTTTTTATTGATAACAACAGTGAGTGCAACCTGACCTCCATCTGGCATTTTCAATAAGATACTATCGTTAATAACATATTTTTCGTTATCTAATTTTTGCAAGTTTTGTTTACCAATGGCACTAGTCGCAGAATAGGTTTTATAAACACAAAATGCTTTACATAATTGAATGGCTTCTGGAATTGTTAAGCTGTCTTTTTTGGAAAATTCCTTTTTCTTTTCTTGAAGACTTTTAGCATAAGCGACAGGATCATTATCGAAATATTCTGATAGCCAATTTTTTCCATCTTCCGACATGGAGTGATAATAATCTTGAAAGACGGAATTGTAGGTGTCAATAAACTTTTCTTTAGGAGGGTTGGCTGCAAGGGTAGTGTTATAAATTTTAAATATCGAAGCCAGTCCAGATGGCGCAATGGAATCACCATGGTCAAACACACATAGTTTTTTTATAGAAGCGCTAACTCCCGAATAGTCTCCGGCAACAAGTTGTAGCTTGTAGAGATTGTTATTGTAAGTGATCGGATCATTTTCATGATATTGATCTATTACTTGTTTAGCAAGGATGTGGACGTTTTTCTCAAATTGACTACTATCTGTGTAATTAGTATTTGCGAAATATAGCTTTTGAGCTGATGATTGTACTGCGAGGAATACAATCACTAAAAGTAATGAAGTGGGTTTCATTTGCTTAGTGGTTAAATGATCACATGATTTTTGAAGTTACAATTAAATCATATATGTCATGCCTTGAGCAAATTAATTTTTCAATAAAAAAAGGCCTTTTGAAGAGGCCTTTTGATTTTCAAATGGAATTACTTGTTTCTGTATAATGAATCAAGTGGATTTGTAAGTTTTAGTTCGGGCTTAATTGAATTCTGAATTCCAATTCCATTTGGCATATAATTAGTGGCATTATTATTCTGATCAGGAATCAGCACATTCATTCGATCAATCTGAGATTGGTAAATATCGAAACCTTTGTTGTTATTGCCTTTTTTAATTAATGGGCTACTAAGAATGATTAAAGAACTAGAAGGTTGTTTATTAAATTTTAGAGAGTCGGATGTTGAGAGTAATTTGACAGTAGGTCGATTCAAGCTGCTGATTGTAATATCTTGACCATGAACTTGATCAATACATAGAAGGATCAAAAAAAGTGCAAAAATTGCTTTCATAATTATTGCTTTGAGTCTTGAAGATACAAAAAAGATCCAAAGGAATTGGCAGGGTTTACAACCATTCGGAACATTTTTTCTGATAAATCTTACATTTTTCTACGGATTGAGTTAATGAAAAGTATTGCAATGAAAGCCAGTATCGTAACTATTGTAAAAGTCCCAAAAACATTGAGATATTGATTGATTTCTGCATAGGCCGCCCCGAATAAAAGGCCTAAAATCAAATAGACTAGATATATTAAAGCTGAAGTTATTAGACAAAGCCGTATGAATTTTTGATAACCTATTTTGCTATTTCCTACTATTAAAATACCCGCAAACCCGATGCCTAAAGAAATTTTTGAAAGTGGAATAAATTTATTCGGATGAATACTTATGAATGTGTGAAACCGGTTTAGTCTTTCATTATTTTGATCTGATTTTTTCAAGACCTTTTTCAAAAAAATTGGGATGCCCCATCTGCCAAATACATATAAGATGGTATCTCCAGTAATATCTCCGAGCACAAGAATAGGGTATACTAACAGGGGATTTAAAAACCCGCTTGTGCATAAGAATCCTGCAATAACAGCTAATATTGGTCCCTCTACAATTGCCAAAGGAAATAATATTAGGTATTTATAATTAGTAACTAGGTCTACAATTTGATCTAAAATCATATTGAATCAATTAGATAGCAGTGGCCATCATTTTTTCATAAACTTCTTCGAACAACTGCACTGTATGATGTATATTATGCTTGCCGATTTGTTTGACACTCTCATTTCCCATTTCCCAGCATTGATCATCAATTCCAACGATATTAATGATCTTTCCAGCGATAGTATCAATATCACCTGGATTGAATAGGAATCCATTTATACCATCATTCACTAGTTCGGTTAATGCACCAGCTTTTGCAGCAATTACAGGAAGTCCAGATGCCATTGCCTGCATCGTTGAGATACTTTGTAGTTCTGCGATACTTGCGATGATAAAACAATTGGATAACCTATAAAAACAGGGAAGGTCTTCGTCTGGAACGAAGCCGGTGAATATCACATGCTTCTGAATGCCTAATTCAATGGTTAAGTTCTCAAGAGATTTTTTGTCCACACCTTTCCCAACCACAACAAAACAAAAATCAATTTTTTGTAGGGCACTTGCAACAGCATAAATCACTTCTTCCAGATGTTTTTCAGGATCTAGTCTTCCTACATATAAAAGTGTTGGTTTATTGGGTAAGGAATATTTGTTTCTTATTTGTCCGGTATAACCCACCTGTGAAAAATGATCAAGGTCAATTCCATTGGAAATGGCAACCACTTTCACTTCCAACTTATTTCGAATTAATTCAACACCCATTTCAGTAGGGGTTGTAACTAGTGCCAGTTTATTAAAGACTTTTGAAAAGCCCGACCACATCCAATTTTCTAGTTGTTTGTTCCAATAACTAAATGGCAAGAGTGCAGTAATATTTTCTGGCATAAAATGATTGGTGCCGATGATTGGAATATTAAAACATTTGTTCGCACTTACAACTGCTTCTGCCAATGAAAAGTGATCTTGGAGGTGTATCACGTCTGGTTTCAGCGCAATCAATAGATGCTTGATCTTTGACTGAAGAAATACTGGAATTGGGACACGGATCCTGGGATAAATCAATAAGGGTAATGATGGAATCCGATATACATCAATCCCATCTATTTTTTCCTTTGAATAATGAACATTTTCAGAAGGAACAAGTACCATCACCTGATGGCCTTTCTCTTGAAGCAAAACTGCCAGACGGCGAACAAAATAATAAACGCCATTCAAGTGAGGGTAATACGTGTCTGATACAAAAAGCACTTTCATATATGCATGTTTATGTGTTGAAAAAGGGGGTTAACTTAAAAAGTATGTATAGGCTAGGGGGAGTTTTAAAAAATTGCATGTATCATTTTGTAACGCTTTTGGTTGACGCAGTAAGAATTGGTTGGCTCGACTTTACATAAATGGGCAATGAAATTGGATCAGCCACAGCATGATTTGCCACAAAATGTTCTCCTACTAAAGAAGCGATAGTTGCTGCCAATTGTTTTTGCCAGATCTGTTGCTTGTTTTTCATTTCGCCCTGTGGTAAAATATCTGGTCCAAGTAATGCAAGCCAAGCTTCGCCAGAACCCTTTGCCCAAAAGCCATGCGTATACCATTTATTGGCCCTGCCTCTTCCATGATCGGTTGTAATGATCAAGATGGTATTGTTTTTATAAAACTGATCTGTTTGAATATAATACCAGAGATCTGCAATGATCTTATCAACTCCTGCGGCTTTTTGCAAATACAAATCGTAAGCGCCTTGGTGGCCGTATTCGTCTGTCTCACCCAATCCTAGGAATAAAACCTTTGGATGGTTCTTTACTAAATATTCCTTCGCACATAGATACGTTAACTGATCGTTTCTGGTTTTTGATTCTTCAGCATTGAACTGAACGGTATCAATTATCTTGCTCATGTTGTCTGTGCCATTCAATAATTCGTACCCACTGTTGATCATAAAATCACTACGTTGTTTATTAAAAATGTAGGGCATTAAATTCCAAGAAGTGAAAGCAGCGATCTTACCTTTAAAATCGGGTTGATTATTCAGATATTCCAATACGTTTGTGTTCTTATTCTCTATAGGAAAATTGAGCATAGGTCTCCAGTCTAAAACTCCCGTTAAAATTTCATTATAACCTGGGTAGGAAATTTTATAAAAATTCTTGAGGTCAACCTTATTGTTGTAGGAACGATTTCCATAGATCTGTCCTTGCTTTGAAATGACATTCCAAAAAAAGGGCATGATTTTTTGCCTCCTTATATTTTCATCAGAGTCCCAATACATCTGTTTAGCAAGTAAAGTGTCTTTAACATATTCTGTATTATTCAGCAGAGAACTATCTGCCCCTTTAAAAAGTTCCTGCCATCTAAAGCCATCGGTGGTAATAACAATAACGTTTCTTGCACTTGCAAGATCTTGGGCTTTAGAATCATTCTGAATCAAAAAACAAAAAATAACTAGTAACAAAAATTTTGTGATAATTGGTTTATGAGAAGATTGTTCTAAATGAAGTTGGAATGTTGTTTGTAACTGTTTCATGGTAATGCGTTTTTGTAAAACAAAATTGTGCAACTAATCAAGCAGATACAATGTGCTAATAACCAAAACTGAGACTATCAATAACTAGATTTATTTCCGTCGAACGACGGAAATAATAATGTTCAATAAACGGAAGACTTGCCTTAATTAAGACATAAGTAATTGAATAACAATGACATATAAAACCACATTTATATCCTGTTAGATGTTAAAAGGTCGAAAACATCGATCAACTTATCATTTTATTAGCTGCCCCGAAATGAGAAAGAAACAATTGTTTTTTGTTTTTCTGTTCTGTCTTTTAATGAGTGCTTCAAAAGCTCAACCAATCATTGAAATAACTGATGCAAAGAGTTATTCCAGCATTGGAACATCAGTTAGCATATTGATAGATGAAAATGCAAACCTTTCTATTCATCAAATTCTTGAATCGGGGAATCAATTAAAATTTATTCAGAGTACACTGAGAATTCCAAATATTGGTATTACAGATGCGGCACTTTGGTGTAAACTTAAAATCAACAATAGCACCAATGAGCAGTGTTATCTTGAATTGTTTGATGCTCCCCCAGATAGTATTGCAATTTATGAGATGGTATCTGCCGATTCTATACATATTAAAACGGGGGGCAATTATGTCAATTTTAAGGAAAGAGAAATACAAACCAATAATTATGTATTTAAACTCTGTGGAAGAACTGATAGTGCAAAAACATTTTATGTTCGGGTAAGGCATAGCAGGGGAACACAATTCCCTGTATCTGCTGGAACACTCACGGGTATTGTAGAATACCATCATGCGTATGATTTGGGACAAGGTATTTATTATGGAGTAATGCTCTTAATGGTATTGTATAACCTGTTCATTTATTTTTCTATTCGCGACAAATCATATATCTATTATGTTTTTTATGGTGCCTGTATGATCCTGATGAATGCCAGTTTAAACGGATATGCGTTTGAATATTTTTGGCCTGGGCATGCTACTATAAATAAGTACGTCGATATTATCACTTCTACTTTGGGTATTTCTGGTATTTTATTTATCATGAATTTTCTTCAAACAAAAAAGAACTATCCAAAAATGCATCGGATCTTCATAGGCTTTATGGGGATCTTTGCTATTTGTATGATTTTGGTTTTAACCAGTCAGTATCGGCTTGCAACATTATTGGCTGAGATCACCTCTATTACTTTGATGATTTGTTTTTTTATTTCAGCCATTTATCTGTTTCAAAAAGGGTATCAGCCAGCTAAATTTTTCTTGTATGCCTGGAGCTGCTTGTTATTGTGCGTTTGCATTTTTATATTGAAGGATTTTGATATAATACCTTATAATACCTTCACGGCAAATTCTTTACAGATTGGCTCTGCAATAGAAGCGCTTTTATTATCCTTTGCGCTAGCCGACAAAATCAACATTTCAAAAAAAGAAAAATGGAAACTCCTGGAACAACACCGGGAAGACATGTTGAAAAACCAACTCGAAATCAAGCAGCAAACGATGCATTTCATTGGCAGGGAAATTCATGATAATATCGGTCAAAAGCTTACACTTGCTGCCCTTTATAGCCAACGAATGGAATTTGGAAACCTTAGTGAGGATACCTTGGAGCAAGTAAAAGGGGTAAGTAAGATCATCAATGATTCATTGGAAGAATTGCGTGGCCTATCAAGAAATCTAGCAGAAAGTAGGTTAGAGCACAATAATTTGACCGAACTGTTACAACTTGAATGTGATCGGATCAACGCCACAAATATTTGTAAAGCTGTTTTGGATACCGATGAGCAAATACCTGCGATGAATATTATGGTAAAGCACTTTTTACTTCGAATTGTACAGGAGTTCATACAAAATAGTTTAAAACATTCTGAGTGTACATTGATCTCAATAATGCTAAAGAAAGCTAATGAAGGGTATACCATAACAGTATCTGATAATGGCAAAGGTTTTGATATCAATGCGATAAAAGGTCACGGGATTGGGTTAAGCAATATGCAGCGACGAATGCAAGTGATCGGAGGAGAATTTAATTTGAAAAGTCAGCCAGGCGAGGGATCGATTTTGAATTTGTTCATCCCCTTTGAATTACTAAATGAATCAATCAATTAAATATGATGAACAATATTGTAATCGTTGATGACCATTTGTTAATTGCTAAGGCAATAGGTTCGGTAATAGAGCAATTTGAAAATTATACGGTCTTGTATGAGTCTGCAAATGGGAAAGAGTTAATAGAAAAATTTAAAGTGAAAAAAAACATTCCCGATATTGTTTTGCTAGATATTTCTATGCCTATCATGGATGGCTATGAAACCGCCAACTGGTTAAAGCAACATCATCCAGAGGTAAAAGTGATAGTACTAACCATGCAGGGCGATGATGCTTCTCTTGTAAAAATGATCAAGGCCGGTGCGGTTTCTTACCTAAATAAAAACGTGCATCCTTCAGAACTCCAAAAAGCGCTAAACGCAGTGAGTGAAAAAGGGCTCTATTATCCTGATTGGGCCACCAGTAGGATCTTACATGCGATGGCCAGTAACGAAAACGGATCAGAGGTAAAATTGAGCGAAAGGGAAATAGAATTCTTAAAGTATAGTTGCTCAGAAATGACCTATAGTGAAATGGGAGAAAAAATGTTTTGCAGCGGTCGTACCATTGAAAGTTATCGCGACTCTTTATTTGAAAAACTGCATGTAAAAACCAGAACAGCTTTGGCGTTGTATGCTGTAAAGATTGGGTTGCATAAACTTTGAAGTAAATATCCTTGTCTCCGATTGCCAATTTATTTATTTCTTCAATTCTCTTTTTAATCTAATTAAAAGGGATAACGAAACTGATACAAACAAGAGTAAGGTTACTAAAGTTTCTCCTGAAATATATTTAATAGAGTCTATAATACAATACAATAGGAAACCCCAAAAAATCAGGATAGAACTAATTGTATAAATCTTTTCTTTCTTAGTATCAGGTGAGTCAATACCAGAAATAATTAAGTATAATATAGCAATTATAGGAAGTATTGCTAATGCTAGGTTTGAAAGTGGTGGAATGCTATAAATTGAAAGTAAAAGTATTAGACCTACAGGAAAATCAAGTTTATCACCAGGTATAATTACAGTCAGAAAAAAAAGAACCACTAAATATTTATGTAATTGATAATACTTCATTGAAGTTTAGTTTGCTATTCATTTTTTAGTAGAATTTTAATTTCACTTTACATGTTTCACCATTTTTTTCCCAATTCTTGACATAGCTTTTACCGGACCTACACCTGCACCTGTAAAAGATCCTGATAATTTTGCTTCACCTGTTTTTACTTTTATCAATTTGACTGTTAATTCATGCATAAATGGGGAGCTTCCTTCAAAATTGACTATGCCAGTACCAACAAAAACGTAGTCTAATTTTAATGAATCAGCTGTATGAACAACCTCAAAAATATTGGCTTTTGAAGATAAATTTAGAGGAATAACTGTTAAGCCAGATTGTTGCAAAAATGGATAGATTGCATCTGTAGTTGATTGACTTATGCAAGCACAAATAGTATCGGTTCCAGTTTTTTGTTTCTTAGGTAGATTAAGATTGCTAATGTTAATTAATTGCACACCTACTCTTTTCCCTTTAAACTCATTTGCATCCTGAATTTGAACTCTTGTACTGCAACTTAAGAAGGAGATACAAATTATTGCTGTCAGAAAATTTAGTTTCATATTTTTTGTGTTATTACTTCTGAAATTGGAATAAGTATTGATGCCATTAATTATTTGCAGACTTTTATTATAATTCACAATCTAAAAACAGCATTCAAGTGGGATGAGCTGGAGGGGATATAAATATAGGATATATCTATAATGATTGGTGATACAATTATTTTTCACACAAACTTTTAGAAGCAAAAAAATAATCAATATGATATGCTTACACTATTCTATCTTAATGTTGTGAATTGATGCATTTCTCTAGATCCTTGATAAACTCATCTTCTTGATCTGGCGTCAATATAATCTTGGACTTATCTTTTTTAGTTAACATTATTAATTTATCTCTGCGTGTAGCGTAGAATGTTATTTTACCTAGATCGGTATTGAATTTTCCATTATAACCAAACGCTCCTCCACTAGTGGAATTCTTAAGTAAATCGTGATGTATTCTATCAACCCTTTCAATTTCTTGAAAGTTGATAACAATATTTCCAATTCGCCTGCAAATTAAAACATTATTCTGGCCAACCTCATACTTTAGTGGCATTTTTAAATATGTATAAAGCAAGACCAATATTAAGATAGCAATAAAAGGTAAATACCAAAGCCATACCTTATTCGAAAACAAAATATAAGCAGGAAATATGGTAAACATGATACATGCACCGAATGTTTTCTTCCTTACAATATCATCAAATGAATTTGTGAATATCATTCTAATTAATATTAGTGTTAGTCTATCAATTCAAGCTCTTCTTTCTACGTATTTCCTTACTAGAAATTAAGCCACTTAAGATTGAAATAGGGGCTGGAATTTCTAATTTCAATGGTAATTAGATTCTAAAGTAAAGGCAATTAATACATAAATATATTAATTTTATGTCATGAAGAACTTGACTAATAAAAAGGCCCACATTTCTGTGGACCCAATTTAAAGCTTTTCCTCCTTCGCTAAAGCTTCGGCGGATATCCTCCTTCACTGAAGTTACGGCGGATAAGAGTGGAGAGTAACGGGGTCGAACCGTCGACCTTCCCGAATGCATTCGGGACGCTCTAAATGGTAGTCGATACTAATTTTTCGATATACTTTTTGCTTTTCATTTTTTTAATTTGCATTTCTCTTGTAACAGCATTTGCGCGGGTTTCAAATTGCTCAGTATGCATCAATACCCAAGGCATTCCAGAATGAGTTGATTTATTTCTTCCAGAATTATGTTGGGTTAGCCTTATGGTTATGTCCTCACAACTTCCTATGTAGTATTTATCATTCTTAGAAGGGTGTAGGATGTAAACAAAAAAAGGCATTTAAAAATCTTTGTTCTCGAGAGCACAAATTATAGGTTACATAGCTGTATACCAATGAAGTGAAATAATTTTAGTGAGTATCAATTATAAAATTGAAAAACAAAAAAGGCCCACATTACTGTGGACCCATTTTAAAGCTGTGGAGAGTAACGGGGTCGAACCGTCGACCTCTTGCATGCCATGCAAGTTGGTTACTGCCTTGAAGTGCATTAAAATAGGCTCTTTTAGTATTGTCAATATGTATTTGATACCCAAACGTGACCCAAAATATTGTTTACTTGTTTTTTAAACTAATCATTTACCTAACAGGAGTTGATAATTATTATTAATCTCATTCCATTTTAATTAAATGATGAAATAGTTATAATTCAAAGAGTTAAAAGTTCCAAGATTATTGCAGCTATATAATATTCTTTTGTTTTAAATAGTGGATGAATTCTTCTAGTCTTTTATATGCATAATCTGCACTGTCATCAAGCTCTTTAATCCTTTGTTGATATAGTTCATAATTGACAGACTTTAATTCACGACCAACAGAAAGAGTCTGACAATCATTATTAACATTGCTTGCCATATTCTTAGCTATGAAATTCAAGTAGATATCAAGTGCAACCTTTAAATTATCTAGTTTGCTTCTTAGGTGTTTATTACTGATATTATTTTCGAGTTTGTTTGCTTGGAATATGAAATTCTTCAAATCTTGAAAATAGTTATAATCAAAATTATTACTATGATTTGTGGATTTTAGTACTTCTTCATTATCCTTGAGATTTAATATACCAAGCAATTTTATAATTATAGCACTATCATTTTGCCAACTTGAAGAAAAATTCTTTTGATTTCTAAAATAAACAACAAATTCTCCAATTAAAATTACATTTATTACTAGAGACAAAATCAAGTAAGTCAATATTGAATTGTGCTTAATTATACTCCAGGATATTGTATTTGTAAAAAGATTAATAATAAATGGAATTATAATTAAACTTACGTACCATCTCTGTGCAAATATTTTCATAAAGATTTCAATTAAAACTTTATTGCTTCAAGAATTTTCGGGATGTTCATAATGTAAAAAGATAATTTATATTTTAATTAATTTCATTAATCTTCCCAATATTCGACACCATTTTTGTTTATAAATCCCTTCTTACCATTGAGATACACTTCTGAAATATCATCTATGAAACCATTTGCTTCATCATATATTGGTGGAATTACTTCATTTCCATCTAAATCAATAAATCCATATTTACCATTCTCTTTAAATCGTGCTCTATTACAATGAAAATATTCTATCTCTTCATAAATACAGTCAATAACCTTATTCCCAGACTTGTCAATAAACCCAAATTTCCCATCAGATTTAATTTTTGCCAATCCTGTGCCAAAATGGAATGAATTAACCCCCTCATACTTACATGAAATAATGATATTTCCTTCTTTATTTATAAACCCCCATTTATCAAATATTTCATCATCAATACAAACTGCTGCCAATCCATCATTAAAATTAAAAGCATAATCAAATTTCAATGATATAACTAATTCCCCTTTTTTATTAATAAACCCAAATTTGTTATCAAGACTTACATATGCTAATCCTTCGTTAAATCCTATTGCCCTATCATATTTTAGAGAACTTATTTTTTCACCTTTTTTATTTATGATGAAATTCTTCTCTAAACCCCAAATATTTTTTTCTCTAATTATTGCAACTTCCCCTTCAAAACTTGATATATATTCTAATTTGCATTTTATTATTTCCTTTCCCTGCAAATCTATTAAACCAAATTTATTATCACTTTCTACTATAGCAACATCATCATGTACTGAAATACTATTGTATTTACATTTTATTATTAATTCCCCCTTTTTATTAATTAAACCCCATTTAGTTTCATTTTTTACAATAAAAAATCCATTAGGATAGTTATAAATTTCTTCGTAAATGGAATTAACAATTTCAATACCTTTTTTATCAATGCAACCATATTTATCATCTAATTTAAAAATTGCAATTCCATTAGTCATTAAATTCAAGCTGTCATAAATGCATGAAATTATTACAGTTCCATTTAAATCACAGAACCCCCATCGATTATTAAGCATGATTGCACCAAAGTTTTCTTGGAACTCATAAACGTTATCATACACACAATCAATTATAATTTGTTTATCTGGGGTACAATACCCCCATTTATTTTTTTTACGATAAGGTATTAATCGTCTATGTGATAATGCTAATAATTTATTCGTTACTGCAATTGCATTTGATACTTTTTGCAATTGATTATTTTCATATTTTATCAGCTTATTGTCTTCCATATGCTAATCTTCCCAATATTCAATTCCTTGTTTATTAATATATCCATATTTACCATTTAAAGAAACCATACAAAGCCCATCAATGAACAGAAATGGCTGATTATCATAAATACAAGGAATCACAAAATTGCCATTGCAATCTATATAACCACATTTTCCATTAATTTCTACACCAGCTACACCTTCGTGAAAAATATCCATATAATCATAAATGAATGGAATAACTAATTCCCCTTCTTTGTTTATACAGCCATATTTGTCATTCAATTGAACTACAGCTATACCCTCTTCAATAGAAAACTTAGATTTATAAATACAAGGAATAACTAATTCTCCATTTTTGTTTATACAACCATATTTTTTCTTCAACTTTACTACAGCAAATCCATCATAAAATTCATCTACAAAATCATAAATACATGGGATAATTATTTCACCCTTTAAATTCATAAAACCAAATTTACCCTTCCTCTTTACTCCTGTTAAGCCCTCAGAAAAACCATTTAAAAAATCATAAATACAAGGGACTACTATGACTCCATTTAAATCTATACAACCATACTTTCCCTCAATTTTAACTACAGCCAAACCCTCACGAAAGTATATACTGTTATAATAAATACAAGGAATAACTATTTCTCCTTTTTTGTTTATACAACCCCATTTTCCATTCAATTTCACAGTAGCTAATCCCTCATGAAAAAAAAATATCATTTCATAAACAATTGGTATGACTATCTTTCCATTTCCATCAATGTAGCCACAATGATGGTCAAGTTCTACTTCTGCCATTCCTTCATTGAAAGAAAATACTGAGGTGTATATACAGGGGATTAAAATTCTGCCACTAACATCTATAAATCCCCATTTATCATTCGATTTAACTGAAGCTAATTCTTCTGAAAATGGATTTACATTTTCGAAAATGCAATCTATCACAATTGTCTTATCTGCTGAGCAAAATCCCCATTTATCTCCTTTTCGATAAGGAATAAGCTGTAGTTCTGTTTTAGCCAATAGTTTGTTTGTTACACTAATACTATTGGAAACAGCTTTTAGTATTCCAGAATTTAGTTTTATAATCCCATTAGTTCCCATTATCAAATCCTTTTAGCTGAGATTCTAATTTTACTTTGGTTGATGCAAAATATTCATTCCAATCATCTATAGATATTATTGTGTTATAGGTTTCACTTATTTTAATTTCATTGATTTCTTTTGTTAGTCCTGAAATCTTCATTCTTAATTTTTCAATTTCAGATTTCAGGATTTTTTTCTCATGTATTGCATCAGATTTACTCACAAAGAAATTTCCTGATTCTAGATTACTTAGAATTTCATTCACACGTTTCAAATCATTTTTTTCATAGGCAGTACTTAATTCAGCAAATATTTTTGTAGCTAAATCTTTTTGCTCTTCACTCACAACATCTGGATGACAAAGTTTACTTGCCTTTCTGTATTTATCCTTTAATTCTTTTACTTCATCTTCATTTAGGTCTGCAATTGATTCCTTTTTGATGTTTTCATATTGCTCCTGGTATTCTTCATAGTCTTTTTCTGCCTCTTTCTTTTCTTCTGAAGTGTTTTTTGGACTTTCTTTACGATTCCTTAAAATTTTAATGATGATTTCACCTAGCTCTTTGTTATGTCGAACTCCAAACTCATGAATTAGTTTCTCTAAGTCTGCTTTTTCATCAGACAAAGCATTCAATTTTGCTTCTAATGATTTAGCTTCTAATTTTAACCCTTCTACTTCTGAGTCAATATAAATGGCAACTTGTTTGTGTTTATTTAGAAAGTCTTCTATTTCTATCATGGCAGTGCTATATTCCATCTGCTTCAAAAGAATAACAATCTGCTTAACAGAATCTGGGATATTTAGCTGCTCTAATTTGGAAATATGTATTTGAATTTCTTCCTCTTCATCAATAAAAATAAGGCTCTTTATCATTTCAAGCCTTTTAATAATTTTAAAAATATCTGTATTTTGGTTGTCAGTCAATTTGAATATATTTAGTAAATGTAATATATGAATTTTTATTGACTAATTACTCAATTAGTCAATACAAAAAAAACCATATTTGCTAAATTATATTCAATAAAAAACTGCTTTCTTTTACCAAATAATTACCATCTTAGGAATCAGCTTTAAATACTTGAATGTAAATTGACTCTGGATAATTATCATTCAAACACATTTGAAAAATAGGAGAAAGCCAAACAATATGATTTTCTTGCAATCAATGGCTTAATACAAGTCTTTATTATATCATCTAATGTAACTGCAGGTATGTAATTTATTTTAATTTTCTATTAACTTATTTTAGAATTGACAAATTCTCATTTATTACTTTGTCTATTATTGATTTATAATTTTCTTTACTTATTTGCATACTATAATGTGGAAATTTAAGTATTGGATAAATACCTTCAAAATTTCTTACCAGTATTGAATGAACATGATTTCCTAAAGCAATCAATATTGGCATATTTGCTCCTATATCTTTAATTTC
>JAPLEO010000047.1 GCA_026391125.1 Bacteroidota bacterium | reverse complement strand
TGCTGACTCCTGAAATAGTAGAATGGGTTTCGAAAAGTAAAAAGTTCATGCCGCATTTTCATATTCCATTACAAAGCGGAAGCAATGAAATTTTAAAGCTGATGCGCAGAAGATATAAAAAAGAATTATACCAAGAACGTGTGGAATTGATCAAAAGCCTGATGCCGCATTGCAGTATCGGAGTTGATGTGATCGTTGGATTCCCTGGAGAAACGAATGAGCATTTCGAAGAAACATTTCAGTTCCTACACGAATTAGATGTTTCCTATTTACATGTATTCACCTACTCTGAAAGGCCCGATACAAAGGCACTAGAGATTATGCCTGTGATTCCAATTCATATTCGAAACACAAGAAATAAAGTCTTAAGAAACCTTTCCTACCAAAAGCTACAATATTTCACCACCCAACATAGTGGTGAAATTAGAAAGGTATTGTTCGAGAATTTTGAGAAGAATGGGATGATGGAGGGGTATACTGATAATTATATTCGCGTTTCTGCGTCCTACAAAGCTGAGTGGACGAATAATGTCATTGATTGGAAAGTTTAAGATAAAAAATAATAGATAAAAGATAATAGATAAAAGTGAAGAGAGGTTAGTAAGTTAATGAGTGAAAAGTTCAAACTCTTTACTTATCCGTTTTCCATCCTCTCTTCACTTTTATCTATTATCTCTTCACTGTATTAATCTAGCGGCGAAAGATATTCTATAGGAAATTCAACCACCATGACTTGCCCCAGGCTCTCTAGTTTTACAAAAATTTTCTTTTTCATATTCTTGAGCACCGTTCCAACCTTGCCCATGAACACGCCGTGGTTTACTCTGATTTTTGTGGATTCGTCGAAGCCTTCTTTGCTGATCAATGAGATCTTTACATCTTTTTCAAGGAGGTATTGTTTGATCAGGTTAATCTCTGCGTCCTTGATTACCGCGGGCTTGCCGAGGTAATGAACAAAATTGAGGATACCATCAGTTTGAAAAACTTTTGATTTTTCACTTAAGCCAATTTGAACAAAAATATAAGACTTGAATAAAGGTTCTTCAATGATCTTTTTTCTGTCAGTCCATTGCTTCTCAATTTTCTGTAAAGGGCACCATGATTCAATACCTTTTTTTATTAAAGCAGCATCAATCTTTTTCTCCCAACGTGGTTTGGTATACAGGGCATACCAATGCTTTTCCTCTATCATGGTGTTCACATTCAATACATCAAAAACTTTACTCCTATTTCAACACTGTTTGTGTTTGAGGATGAATCATATCAGAAACCATTTTCACAGTTTCGTCTAAATGCATATCAGTCTTAATGGCTTTTAACCAAGATTGATAGCGATCGCCTTTGGGCTTATCAGGATTGTTGTAAAACTTATCATGATCAGCAGCCATTGCTTCTACATTCATATCTGTATTCAACTTGAGCAATGAATTATTCTGATTGACTGTTGACTTAATTTGTTTCTGCATATCCTTGTACTTAGTGATATTCAGATTGATTGGCATTTCAGCACTTTTAGACAACCACTGCAAATTGCTTTTCAACAAATTCAATGATTTGTTTTCAGCAATCTTTGCGTTCTCTTTTTGAACTACTGCACTAAAGTCTGCATTGTTCCAAGTATCATACGGAACTTTTGAGATCTCATCCCAAGGCAAAGCAGCAGCATTATCTTTTTCTCTTAATTTATAAAACTCATATGCATCAGGTAAAATAACATCTGGAGTAACTCCTTTTAATTGTACTGATCCGCCGTTGATGCGATAGTATTTTTGGAAAGTTAATTTTACTGCACCATATTCTGTTCTGCCGCTAGTAAAATCAATTGGCTTGCCAAATGGAATTGTTTTTTGTACGGTTCCTTTTCCATAAGTAGAAGTACTACCGATAATGATTCCACGCTTATAATCCTGAATGGCAGCAGCAAAAATTTCGCTTGCAGATGCACTAAATTCATTCACCATTACAGCTAGTGGTCCATCATAGATGGCACCTGACTGACGATCATTTAATGCACTCGACTTACCATCTTTATCACGAACCTGAACAACAGGTCCTTGATTAATGAATAGTCCCACCATTTGCACTACTTCATATAAAGAACCACCACCGTTCGTGCGAATATCCAAAACAATACCTTTTACATTTTCTTTCTTTAATTTTTCTACTTCTATTGCAACGTCTTTAGAACAACGACTTCCATTTTCATTTTCAAAATCTGCATAGAATTCAGGGAGGTAGATATATCCAATTTTATCTGCACCATTTTGTATCACTGCTCCTCTTACCAATCCTTCATCCAAAGAAACTTCTTCGCGGATCATGGTAACTACTTTAATAGTACCATCTAATTTTTTAATAGTAAGACGCACTTCAGATCCTTTATTACCTCGTATAATTTTTACTGCATCTTCAGTTGCATAACCAGTAACATCAACTGGCTCCTCTTTACCTTGTGCTACTTTTATAATAATATCATTAACTGCAATCTCGCCCGATTTAAATGCAGCGCCTCCTGGTTGAACACTTGCAATTTTAATACCGCCATTTTCATCTTCTCTTAATTGAGCACCTATACCATAAAACCTTCTACTCATTTCTTCGTCGAAAGCTCTTTTTTCAATAGGTGGAAAATAATCAGTGTGCGGATCCATCAAATTGGTGATCACATTTAAATAAGCACTAAAACGTTGATCATCGTTGAAAGTGGTTTTTAAACGATCATACCTTTTGTCCATGAACTTCAACACTTTCATTCTTGCTTCACGTTCTAGAGCAGTATCAGCTTTTACGACAAAGTCTTTGGTGTCTTTATTTTTTTCGCGTTGCTCTTGTAAATCAACAAATCTTTCTAGGGTATAAAATTTCAATTCTCTTCTAAGACGATCTTTTCTTTCTGCATCATTTAATGCAAAATCAATTTTCTCTC
The DNA here is from genome assembly GCA_026391125.1 of Bacteroidota bacterium. Lineage (GTDB taxonomy): Bacteria > Bacteroidota > Bacteroidia > Chitinophagales > Chitinophagaceae > Sediminibacterium. Next base: position 9,568 of record JAPLEO010000047.1, on the reverse strand, counting down.
CATCAGTAAAAAACGATTCATCCTTGCTAAAATCAAAAGGCTGTGCAAGAATTTCCTTGTACATGGCAATTGTTTCTGGCACCCTTTTTTCATAGATGGCACTTACAGCTGGAGCAAAAGCAATAGCTGCTCCATGTATTTCATCATCCAGCGTTGTTTCGAATTTTTTAATTGTGCTGATATCCGCTTGTGTAAAAAGCGTTTTATCTCCATCCAATAAATTCAAGTATTTCTTATACACTTCTTTTGAAAAAGCATCATTGATCGTTTTAGGGCTGTAATGTCCTTCTTCCAATAATGATCCAATGGCATTTAATAAACGCTGTCTGGTAGTGATATTAATAGTTTCATTGCCTGAATCAATTACTTTAAAAGCAAAGAACAATGCGCCAAATAGAACAATGGCGGTTAGAACCAACCCTTTTTTACTCTTCATAAATTGCTTGAATTTTTGCATGACTAGTACCAAAAATAGCTGAAAAACCCATTTAGGCCTTACCTTTTATCTCAATTAACAAAGGATTTTAGAAAGAGTTTTGAAAAAGAATGAAAATTCCGTTTTGAGAAATCACTAATTACCCTATTTTTGCAATCCTTTAGAAAATTAAAATTTCCTAAAGAGTTGAAACGGAGGGCATAGCTCAGTAGGTTAGAGCGACAGTTTGTGGCACTGTAGGTCGTGGGTTCGAGACCCATTGTTCTCCCAACCAAAACCCTATAAGCATCTTATAGGGTTTTTAATTTTTTATACATGAAGCTTACTTTTATCCTGATTCCCCTTATTTCAGCCTTTATTGGATGGTTCACTAATTGGATCGCCATCAAAATGTTGTTTCATCCGAAGATGCCGACTAAGATACTAGGCATCACCTTTCATGGCATATTCCCCAAAAGACAGAAACAATTTGCCGAAAAGCTGGGGAAACTAGTTAGTGAAGAGCTATTATCCTTCTCAGATATTGAACAAAAAATAGCTGATCCTGCCAATATTGAAAAGCTAATGCCTTATATAGAAACCCATATTGACCACTTTTTACGTGTGAAATTGGCCGAAGAAATGCCCATGATCAGTATGTTTATTGGCGATAAGACCATTAATCAAATGAAAGGGATCTTTATACAGGAACTTCAAACCCTATTTCCCCAAATCATGGAAAACTATATGGGTCAACTGCAAAAAGACCTTGACCTAGAAGAAATCGTGGTTAAAAAAGTGTCTGGATTCTCGTCCGATAAACTGGAAGAAATCCTCCAAGCCATCATGTCGAAGGAATTCCGATTTGTTGAAATTATTGGCGGTGTTTTAGGATTTATCATCGGTCTTTTACAGGTTTTTTTGACCATTTTGACCTAATCACCGATTATTTACCCCCTTCAGCCTTGTCTTTTAAAACTTTATCCATTTAAAATTGTCTTATTACCGCTTGTGTAAACAAAAGGGATATCGCTCCCTCTTGAGCGACCTTTGCACCATACAAATACTTACAATCTATATATGAGAAAATTATTAATTGCTACTCTTTTAATCTGTTTCAGTGCTAGTTTATACGCCCAAATGCCAACTGGTATGATGGGTGGTGGACGTGGTGCTGGTGGTCAGTCGATGAATGTGGGACATTTCTACGGGAAAATTGTTGATTCTAAGACCAATAAAGCAATTGAAGGCGTAACTGTTCAGCTTACCGGCAATAAATTTGATACCGTTACCAAGAAAATGAAAGATGTCATTCTTTCCACCCAAATTACCAAGGCAAATGGAGAATTCAGTATTGAAGGCCTTTCTGTAATGGGCAAGTTCACCTTAAAACTGTCTTCCTTAGGATATAAAAGCCTTAATACCCCTGTAAGTTTTGGTATTAAAATGCCACAAGGCGGAGCACCAACTGCTACCACTATGCAAAACGCATTAGCGCAGGCAGATAAAGATCTAGGAAATATCAAATTGGAAGCAAATGCAACCGATTTGGGAAATGTTACCGTGACTTCAACTGCTAAGCCTCAGTTTGAAATGGGAATTGATAGAAAAGTCTTTAATGTAGATAAGAATATCATGGCATCAGGCCAAACGGCTACCGAGATCATGAAGAATATTCCTTCTTTGAATGTTGATATTGATGGAAATGTGACGATGCGAAATGCAACTCCCACCATTTTCATTGATAACCGACCTACTACCCTAACACTTGATCAAATTCCTGCTGATATTATTGACAAAGTAGAATTGATCACCAACCCTTCTGCAAAATATGACGCATCTGGCGGTAATGCTGGTATTCTTAATATTGTTTTAAAGAAGAACAAAAAAAGTGGTTACAATGGCGGTATTCGCGCGGGTTTGGATTCAAGAGGAAAGTTCAATGGTGGTGGCGATATCAGTATGCGTACTACAAAAACCAACATTTCATTGAGCGGAAACTTGTTTCAACGTAAATCAATCTCTGAGGGTACTGCTGATCGTAACAACCTACTTACTGAACCTAGCTCCATTTTCCAAACTACAAATGGTACAAGTGTAAGTAGTTTTGGGATGCTTAGAGGCAGTATTGATTGGTTCGTAAGTAACAGAAGTACTATCACACTTGGGGGTAACTATATGAATGGAAATTCTACCAACGATCAGGACCAACGTGTAGATTCCACCATAAAAGGATTACAGTCTTCTTATAACCTGATCAACGGACAAAGTACTGGTATGATGAAGAACTGGGGAACTCAATTGAGTTACAAATACAATTTTGTGAAAACAGGTAGAAACCTTGGAGCAGATTTCAACCTCAACTCTAGTAATAACGATAATACTAATAACATCTTTACCCAAACTTATAATTTCGACAATTCTATAAAGGGAAATGCACTTAAACAAAAAACATTAGGTGGTGGTGATTCTAAGAACTATACTTTCCAAACAGATTATGAAGATCAATTAACGGATGATTCGAAATTAGAAATTGGAGCAAGAGGTGCTATAAGAGATTTTATGAACTCCAGCGATCAATATCGTTATAGCAACGCACTAAATGATTATGTTTTATTTCCTAACATTAGCAGTAAATACAAGTTTAACGACCAAGTATATGCTGCCTATGTGAACTATGGATTTAAAATGAAAAAATGGAGTTACCAATTAGGCTTCCGTGTGGAAAGTTCTAGTTATACTGGAACCTTATTAAAACAGAATGGATCTGATTCATCTAACTTTTCTGTGAAATACCCGCTCAGCCTATTCCCTAGTGCTTTTGCAACTTATAAAGTGAATGATAAGGAAGATATTCAAATCAACTATTCAAGAAGAGTAAATCGTCCGAACTTCTTCCAGTTAATGCCTTTCCCTGATTATTCTGATCCTCAGAATATCAATATCGGTAATGCGAATTTGAAACCAGAGTTCACCAATTCTTTTGAATTGTCTTATAACAATGCTTATAAAAAAGGTGCAAACTTTTTGGCAACTGCTTATTTCAAATACAGCACTAATCTGATCACTAGGTATGTGTATCGTGATAGAAATGGTTTAACAGCTTTAGATAGTGCCTATTTTAATACTTATATCAATGCTGATAACAGTATCACATACGGATTAGAATTGTCTAATAAAATGCCTGTTACAAAATGGTTTGATCTTACTTTAAGTTTCAACTTATTTGATTCAAAGATCAATTCTGGTATTGTTGGTCAGACTAGCGACAATTCTTTGTTGAGTTGGTTTGCAAAATTCAATAGTTCATTCAAGGTTTCAAAAGGATTGTCCATTCAATTCAGTGGCGACTATCAAGCTAAAACCATTTTACCTCCTGGAGGTGGCAGTAATGGTGGTGGCGGTGGTGGCCGTGGAGGTGGAATGGGTGGTATGTTTGGCGGCGGCCCACAATCTACTTCTCAAGGTTATAATTTTCCTAGATATGGTTTTGACTTAGCCGTTCGTAAAGAGTGGACTTGGAAAAATGGTAAATCAGGTTCTTTAAGTTTGAGTATGAACGATATTTTCAGAACACAGGAATTTAAAACTTATTCTGAAAGTGTTTACTTTAATCAGATCAGTTCTAGAAGAAGAGATCCTCAAGTACTTCGCTTAAACTTTAGTTATCGTTTCGGCAAATTCGATGCGAATTTGTTTAAACGCAAAAATACAAAAGCAGACACCGGTGGTGGAATGGATATGATGCAGCAATAAGATTTATTGTAACCCAAAGAAAAAGCTGATACCTGCAAAGGATCAGCTTTTTTGATATAAGGCTACACATAGTTGTTCGGCTCCTCGACTTGAAAGCCGAGGTTAACGTAGTTCTAAGAATTTTTTCCAGTGAGCATGGGAACAAAAGAAAAAGCTTCGAAAGATTCCTCTGTCAAAGTTCCATCTGTATTTTTAGTGATGCGCAACATGCGTTGTACTTCTCCTTCATCTAAAGGAATCACCATCATCCCACCTGGTTTTAATTGTGCAATTAATTTAGGAGGTATAAAAGGCGCGGCTGCAGTTATGATAATTTTGTCGAATGGCATAAAGGTCGAAAGGCCTTCAAATCCATCCCCATAAAAAAATTTGATATTGGGATATTTCGATTTGAATACAAAATCTTTTTGCTCATCAAAGAGTTTTTTTTGTCGCTCGATGGTATACACCCTCGCTCCCAATTCTGCCAATACCGAAGATTGATAAATACTTCCCGTTCCAATTTCAAGAACCTTTTCAGATTTTTTGATCTGTAATAGTTGCGTTTGATACGCCACAGTATAAGGTTGCGAAATTGTTTGATCGGCTGAAATCGGAAAAGCCCTGTCTTCGTATGCGATCAAATCAAAAGCTGAGTCTAAAAAAAAATGCCTTGGAATGGCATTGATGGCATCCAAGACACGCTCGTCTGTAATCCCTTTTGTGCGAAGTAGGTCAACCAACCTTTTACGTAAACCCTTGTGTTGGTATGTGTCGAGGTATTGTTTCATAAGCCCTACGAATATAAGTCATCTTGTGTTTCATTAAGAAGCAATGGGCAGGATGTGAAAAGAAAACTGCCGTGAATTATTTCTTCACAGCAGTCACTTAAAATGTATTTCTGATTATTTTTTAACTCAAATGCATATCTACAATAATCCTTTTGATCTTATCTTCCAGAACCGCAAAAGTGGCATCAAATGCATCTTTGCTAGCCAAACTCGTTTTTACACTAAAGTAAAATTTGATCTTGGGTTCGGTACCTGATGGACGAGCAGAGATCTTACTTCCTTCTTCGGTAATGAATTGCAATACATTACTTTTTGGTAAAGTGATTGGCCATGTTTCACCGGTTGATGGATTGCTTCCGATCGACAATTCATAATCTAACAACTGTAATACTTTAGAACCATCAATGGTTAATGGTGGGTTCTTACGATATCCATCCATCATATCAGCGATCTCTTTCTGTCCATTCATTCCTTTCTTAGTGATACTGATCAAGTTCTCATAATAGAACCCATATTGCTGATACAGTTCGATCATTTTATCAAATAAAGTAAGACCCTGATCTTTTGCGTAAGCAGCCATTTCGCACATCAATGCAACAGCACTGATCGCATCTTTATCTCTAACCTGATCACCGATCATTAAACCAAAACTTTCTTCTCCACCGATGATATAATTCTCCTGTCCAGCTTTTGCTTTGATCAATTCAGCGATCCATTTAAAGCCAGTTAATACGTTATAGCACGCTACACCGTAACCTGCTGCTAAATCGTTAATCATCTGAGTGGTTACGATGGTAGTGATCACCATATCATTTGGCTGCGCAATACCTTTGGCCTTGCGTGCTTCCATCATATAATTACAAGCCAAAACTGCTGTTTGGTTACCATTCATGAGTACCCATTCGCCTTTATGATTTTTCACACCAATGGCAACACGGTCTGCATCAGGATCGGTTCCTAATAATATGTCTGCATCCAATTCCTTAGCAAGTTTCAATCCAATACCCATGGTAGCTGCTTCTTCCGGATTAGGATAAGCAACAGTAGGGAAATTACCATCTGGTGTTGCTTGTTCTTCAACGATGGTCACATTGGTAAACCCAAAAGTTTTTAATACCTCAGGTACTAAAGTGATCCCTGTTCCATGAATTGGAGTATACACTATTTTCAAATCGTGCTGACGCGCAATAACATCTGGATATACGCTCAAGCCCTTTACCATTTTGATATAATCGGCATCCATGTCCTTACCAAGAATCGTAATATTGGCTTCACCGCCATTCCACTTCACTTCATCAATTCCTGAAACAGCTTCTACTTCTTTGATCACATTTTTATCGTGTGGCGGTACTAACTGACCACCATCGTTCCAATAAGCTTTATAACCATTATATTCCTTAGGATTGTGAGAGGCAGTACAAACCACACCACCATTGCATCCTAGGTGACGTATCGCAAAACTCAATTCAGGAGTTGGACGCAATGCTTCAAACAAAAACACTTTAATCCCATTTGCAGCAAATACGTTTGCAGTAGTTTCTGCAAAAAAGCGACTATTGTTTCTACTATCGTGAGCGATCGCAACTTTGATTTCAGCAGATCCGTATGTCTTCTTTAAATAATTGGCAAAACCTTGAGTAGCCATACCAATCGTGTACTTATTAATTCGGTTGGTACCTACGCCCATGATGCCTCTGAGTCCCCCAGTTCCGAATTCCAGATTTCTATAAAAAGAATCGGCTAGTTCATCTGTATTATTCGCCTGCATTTGGCTAATCGCATCCTTGGTAGTTTGATCGTAGTTCCCATTCGCCCAAACGTTTACTCTTTCTTGTATAGCAGCATCCATGACTAGTATTTTTTAATTTAATACGAATATACTTAATGTAATAATTTCTTTATTATCTAAAACAGAATATTAATAGTCTTTTGAATAGAATTCTTTTTCTATCAACATGGTCACCTTTTTACCATCGCCAATTCTAAATCTTGTTTCAATGCTTGTAGGATGATTATTTTGCAGAAAGAAGACTGCAAAATGTAAATGCGGACCACTACTCCAACCCGTATTACCACTGTAAGCAATAACCATACCTTTCTTTACTTTATCTCCTGGTCTAACTTTAGAACCATTGTATTGAATATGGGCATAATCAGCAAATGTGCCATCGCTATGATAAATAGTAATTACGTTATTAAATTTCAGGCATGATTCGTTCGGACAGGACGCATTATTATTATCAACGACTTTCATCACCACGCCATCTCTAGCCGCTACCACCAATGTATGCTCTGGCATCGTAAAGTCTAATGCATTTTGGTTCTGATGCGTGGAAGTTCCATTATATCCTTGGGTTAGCTTAAATTTTTGACCTTTTTCAAAGGGCAGGTCATACACATAGGATGAATCATATCCAGTAAGGGTTGCATCACCTATGACCGATTGATATTTATAGGAAAATCCGAAACGCTTCTTGGGATCAGTGGGACCGATTTCGCCTAATAACATCTTTTCAGTACCTGCAGGTATTACAAAAGTTTTTTGTTCCCCCATACTAAAAGTCATATTGCTTAAATTCAATTCAAGCACCACTGTGCTCGGACAAAACCCTTTATTCGAAGCATACAATGTTGCCCCATTCGTCTTATTTTCAGAAAAAACGGTAGCGTTTTGTTGAGCTGAGCCTGAAATGAAAAAATAAAGTGCAAAAACAAATAAATAAAACTTCATGTAAACACTGATTGGATACTATCGATGGGTAATATAGGCACCAATCACTTCCCCATTGGCAACTTCTAATTGGATATGGTCTTCTAAAGTGGTTGCCACAGACAATCCCACATAATCGGGCTTAACGGGATATAATTTGTGCATCCTTTCAACCATCACCATCGTTTGAACTGTTCTTGGATAGTAATCTAAAAACGGTTTTAAACCATAGAGTAAGGTCTTACCACTATTGGCTACATCATCAATTAAAACCACGTTTAAATCGTTCAAATTAATCTGCTCACTAAGCAAGACTTCTTTGGGCATATCCTTATCGAGGCTAACTGAAATGATTTTGATCTCGTTATTGATATAGGGCCTTAATAAACCAGCAATTTTATGAGCAATCACTAAACCGCTGTCTTTTACTCCAACCAATATTACTGCAGCAGTACTACCACTAAGATTCTCTGCAAGCTCAAGAGCCATTCTATGCAATTTCTGATTGGCGGCTTCCTGGTTCAGGATATATACTTTTTCCAAGTTCTTCGATTTTGTGTTTCAAAAATAAGCACAATAAAACCAATCCCCAATCCAATTTACAACAATACAAAACTGTTAACTTAGCGTATAATTTTATATTATGGCCATCCTCCAGCAAATACTATTTCTAGCTTTAGCCCTGTTCTCAGTCTGGCTTTTCACCAAAAATGCCAGCCAAATCAAAAGGAATATATTCTTAGGATTACCAGAAGACTTGAGCGATAACCCATCAGCTCGCTGGAAAAACTTGTTTTTACTAGCGCTGGGTCAAAAGAAAATGTTTAAAAATCCACTGGTTGCTGTGATGCATTTGGTGGTGTATGGCGGATTTATTATTATCAATTTAGAAGTATTAGAAATTGTGCTTGATGGCTTTTTAGGCACCCATCGTTTATTTGTACCCTTTATTGGCTTCCTATATAATTGGCTTCTTAATGCCTTTGAATTTTTAGCAGTTCTTGTAATTATTTTTTGTGCAATTTTCTTGATTCGCAGAAACATCATTAAGCTAAAACGGTTTGCCAGCAAGGATTTGAAGGGATGGCCAAGATCTGATGCTAATTATATTCTGTTTACCGAGATCGTGTTGATGAGCTTGTTTTTAACCATGAATGCCTGTGACTTAACCTTACAATCTCATGGCAGCGAACACTATCATCAAACCGGAACCTTCTTTTTTTCAGGAATGATTAGTCCTCTTTTTTCTGGACTTGGCGATGGAACATTAGTTGTTATTGAAAGAACCTGTTGGTGGTTGCATATCATTGGAATATTTGCATTCTTGAATTACCTGCCTTACTCCAAACACTTACATATTTTATTGGCTTTCCCGAATGCGTATTATGCTCGTTTAGAGCCAATGGGTATGATGAAGAATATGACTTCTGTTCAGAACGAAGTGCTTTACGCCATGCAACCAGAATTAGCTCCTACTGATGCACCTCCTCCTGCCAGATTTGGTGCGAAAGATGTATTCGATTTGAGTTGGAAGAGCTTGTTAGATGCCTATAGTTGTACAGAGTGCGGAAGGTGTACCGCTGCTTGTCCGGCTAATATGACAGGCAAATTATTGAGTCCGAGGAAGATCATGATGAGCACCCGCGACAGGTTAGAAGTAGTGGGCAAAAATGTCACGCTGAATAAGTCATTCGTAGACGACCAAAAATCTTTACTACATGATTATATTAGCGTAGAAGAATTAAGAGCTTGTACAACCTGCAATGCATGTGTAGAAGCTTGTCCAGTTAGTATTTCGCCATTAAATATCATCGCTGAATTAAGGCGTTCACTAATCATGGAAGAGAGCAATGCTCCACAGGAATGGAATGGCACTTTCAGCAATATCGAAAACAATTTTGCGCCATGGAAATTCTC
>JAPLEO010000041.1 GCA_026391125.1 Bacteroidota bacterium | reverse complement strand
CTTTAAAAAATATATGACCGGCATTTCTGTGGTTGCCGTTTATGGAGGAGCATCTATCGGGTTACAAATTCGTGACCTAAAAAGAGGCGTTCAGATAGTAGTAGCAACACCGGGAAGATTAATTGATTTGATTGAAAGAAAGGCAATCAATCTAGAACAGATCAAATATGTGGTTTTGGATGAAGCAGATGAAATGCTGAACATGGGATTCCAAGACGATATCGAATTCATTTTAAAGAACACACCTAAGCGTGAAAGTACCTGGTTATTCAGTGCTACCATGCCTACGGAAATTCGCAAAGTGAGTAAGAAGTACATGAAGGATCCGAAAGAAGTAATCGTTGGTAAAGTAAATACTGCCAACAAAAATATTGATCACCAATATTATGTTACTACTGCTCAGCACCGTTATGATACTTTAAAAAGAATCATTGATTTCAATCCTGGAATCTATGGGATCATTTTCACTAGAACGAAATTAGACGCGCAAGAAATTTCTGAACGACTGACTCGCGAAGGATATGACATCGATGCATTACATGGAGATCTTACACAAGTTCAACGTGATAAAGTGATGGGTCAGTTCCGTGATAAAACTTTGCAGTTATTAATTGCAACAGACGTTGCTGCTCGAGGTATTGATGTACAGGGTATCACCCACGTAATCAATTTTGAGTTACCTGACGATATTGAAATTTATACGCATAGAAGTGGACGTACTGGTCGTGCTGGTTTGCAAGGAATTTGTATCTCAATTGTTCACGCAAAAGAGATGTACAAATTCAAACAAATTGAGCGCATCAATAATTCTCAGTTCCATAAAATGGATATTCCAAGCGGAAAAGATGTTTGTAGAAAACAATTCTTCTCTTTTATGGATAAATTATTGTCGGCCGATATTAGTCACGGTGATTACGAAACATATGTTCCCATGTTAGCAGAGAAGTTTGCTGATGTGAGTAAGGAAGATGTATTGAAGCGTGTAGCGGCAATGGAATTTGATCGTTTCTTGAAATATTATGAGCATGCAGAAGATTTGAATGTTCGTGAAAGAGATAAAACTCCAAGAGACCGTTCTGCTACAAGCGATAGAGCTCCTAGAAGAGACGGTCGTGAAGGTGGACGCGAAAGTGGACGTGAAGGCCGTGAAGGTCTAAGTCCAAGAACTGAAGCTAGAAATGCAGAATTCAAACGCGGTGGCAGTGGTTACAGCAGATTGTTTGTAAACCTCGGTACCAAAGACGGTTTCTTTAAAGCTAGTTTCTTGCAGTATGTTCTTGATATGAGCGACTTGAAAAAAGACGTTCTTGGAAAGATCGATATGCGCGATATGAATAGCTGGATCGAAATTGAAAAAGGTGCTGCTGGGCAAATGATCCGTGCATTGGATGGTAAGAAATATAAAGGACGTAGTATTCGTATGAATGATGCGGATAGTGGAGGTCCGGCTGGATTTTCAAGCGATAGGTCACGTAGACCTCGCAGAGGAGAATAAAAAGTGAAGAGATAAGAGATAAAAGTGAAGAGAGGTGAGGAAGGTTGAACGTGAAAGGAAAATTTTATTTATAAACTGTTAACCCCAGCTTTCAAGCTGGGGGGCCACATCTAAGAAAAGCAAAACACAAGCGTCTCATTTTATGGAGCAAACAATTGAAAACGTAAAATCTGTGGAAGCAATATTACAAAAGCGTCCATTGATCATTTCCGGTCCTTGCAGTGCTGAGACCGAAGAGCAAGTAGTGAATACTGCTATCCGTTTAGCCGCAACTGGCAAAGTAGATATCCTGCGTGCAGGTATCTGGAAACCTCGTACACGCCCCGGAAGTTTTGAAGGGATCGGTACTAAGGGTTTGCCTTGGTTACAACAAGCTCGCAAAGCTTCTGGTTTACCAGTTGCTATAGAGGTTGCAACTGCTAAACAAGTAGAAGATGCATTGCACTTTGGTGTGGATGTATTGTGGATCGGAGCGCGTACAACTGTTAATCCGTTTAGTGTACAAGATGTTGCAGATGCATTGCGTGGTGTGGATGTTCCTGTGCTGATCAAAAATCCAATCAATCCTGATTTGGAATTATGGATTGGTGCTATGGAGCGCGTACAAAAAGCTGGTATCAAAAATGTTGGTTTAATACATCGCGGTTTTAGCTCTTACGGAAATACTGAATACCGTAACGCTCCAATGTGGCACTTAGCTATTGAAATGAAACGCCGTTATCCTGAAGTGATGATGATCAATGATCCTTCTCATATCTGTGGTAATAGAACCAATTTGCAGGAAGTGGCACAAACTGCGATCGATTTAGATTTTGACGGTTTAATTATTGAAAGTCATATTGATCCTGATAACGCATGGAGTGATGCGAAACAACAAATTACTCCTGAAGTGTTAGGTGATTTGATTGGAAGTATTCGCTGGAGAAAAGAAGATATCGCATCTGAAGAATACCATGCGAATCTTGAAAAATTACGCCAGCAGATCAATAACCTGGATGATGAGTTGATGCAGATCTTAAGTCAGCGTATGAAAATTGCTGAGAAAATTGGTCAGTATAAAAAAGACAACGACATCACCATTCTTCAAACCAATCGTTGGAATTCAATTCTTGAAAGAGCTTTTGCAAAAGGCGAAAAATTAGGATTGAGCAAAGAGTTCGTTACTAAATATTTTGATGCTGTTCACATGGAGAGTATTACTCACCAGAACAAGATCATGAATTCGTAGTTGATTAATATATGCGAAAGGGGAGTTACACATTTTCTAAGTCAACCGTTGACTATTATTTCAATGCAGATTTTTCGAATCTTGAAAAAATCTTATCGAAAGAGAATGCCGTTATTATCACCGATGATCATTTATTTGATAAGCATAAGAAAAAGTTCAAAGGCTGGAATACCATCGTATTAAAGCCTGGTGAAGCCTATAAAGTGCAGCAAACAGTTGATGTGATCATTGATCAATTAATTGCTTTTGGAGCGGATAGAAAAACAACATTGATCGGAGTAGGAGGTGGTGTGGTTACTGATATGACGGGCTATGTGGCAGGTATCTATATGCGAGGTATTAAATGTGGATTTGTTCCTACTTCCATTCTTGCAATGGTAGACGCATCTATTGGAGGAAAAAATGGCATTGATGTTGGTGTATATAAGAATATGGTGGGTTTGATTCGTCAACCACAATTTCTTTTGTACGATCTAAGCTTTTTGAAAACCTTGCCACAGGCCGAATGGCAAAATGGTTTTGCTGAGATCATCAAGCATGCTTGTATCAAAGATGCAGCAATGTTTGAATTGCTTCAGAATAATTCATTGACAAGTTTTAAAAAGAATCCTACACTTTTAGCAGCATTGATACAACGTAATGCTTTGATCAAAACAAAAGTGGTAGTGAATGATGAGTTTGAACAAGGCGAAAGAAAACTGTTGAACTACGGCCATACTTTAGGTCACGCTATAGAGAATATGTATGAGTTGAGTCATGGTCAGGCAATCAGTATCGGGATGACCTATGCTGCTTTAATGTCTGCACAAATCAAAGGCTTCAAAGACGCTGAGAAAGTGATTGCTTTACTTGCTAAATACGGTTTGCCAACATTCGCAGACTTCGACAAGAAAAAGGCTTTCAAAACACTGCAGATGGATAAGAAAAAAGATGCCCAGAGCATTAATTATATTTTGTTACAAAAAATTGGTAAGGGTGTGATACAGTCGCTGACTTTCACAGAACTCGAAACCATTTTAAAACAATACTAATCTCAAAAGGATTTCGACTGCTATGAATGCAACGATTCAACCTTCATTAATTTCAGGAACCTTATTTGCACCTGCCAGTAAAAGCAGCATGCAACGAGCTTGTGCAGCTGCACTTTTAACCAAAGGTGTTACAACTATCACTAACCCTGGTAAAAGCAACGATGACCTTGCTGCACTTGATGTGATTCAGAAACTTGGTGCTACAATTAAAGAGGTCGATGCAAATACTATCGCAATTAACTCTAATGGAATATTTCCCATTAACAAGGAAATAAACTGTGGAGAGAGTGGATTAGGTATTAGAATGTTTACCCCAATCACTGCATTGAGTAATGAAGCAATTTGCATTAATGGAACTGGCTCGTTATTAACCAGACCAATGGATTTCTTTGATGAAATACTCCCTCAATTAGGAGTAACAATTCATTCAAATGGAGGGAAGCTTCCATTAGAAATTCAAGGCCCCTTGGTTCCCGCTAATATTGAAGTTGATGGATCTTTAAGTTCTCAGTTTCTTACTGGGTTGTTAATGGCTTATGGAGCAGCTGGTGCAAATGGTGTAACAATCACTGTGAAAGATCTGAAGAGTAAACCTTATATCGATTTGACCCTTCAAGTGATGAAGCATTTTGGATGGGAAGTGACTCATGAAAATCATGAACATTTTCATTTCAATATTGCAACAAATCAGAACTCAGAAAAATCTTTAGCCTATACTGTTGAAGGTGATTGGAGCGGTGCGGCATTTTTATTAGTGGCAGGAGCTATTGCGGGTGATATCACCATAAAAGGGTTAGATGTGTTTTCGACACAAGCAGATAAAGCTGTGCTACAAGCACTGATCGATTCTGGTTGTCGTATTTCAATACAGGCGGAACAGATTGAAATCGGACCAATGCCTTTAAAAGCATTTCATTTCAATGCCACTGATTGTCCGGATCTATTTCCTCCTTTAGTGGCACTCGCTGCCTACTGTGATGGAACAACCGTAATAGAAGGGGTTTCCAGGTTAACACATAAAGAAAGTAACCGAGCTTTGACATTACAAGAAGAGTTTGGTAAATTGGGGATAGAAATTACACTGCAAGACGATTTGATGTTGATCAAGGGTGGAACTGGTGTGAAGTCTGCAGCAGTTCATTCTCGTCACGATCATCGGATTGCAATGGCTTGTGCAGTTGCGGCTTTGAAAGCTGGGGGACCAGTTTCGATCGCAGAAGCAGAAGCAATTAATAAATCATATCCTAACTTCTATGAGCATTTAATGCAATTAGGAGCGGATGTTACTATCCAATAACCAATAAAAAATAATATTTTGAATAGTTTTGGACGCATATTCCGCATTAATATTTTCGGTGAATCACACGGAGAAAGTGTTGGTTTAAATCTTGATGGATGCCCAGCAGGTTTGCCCCTTTCTATTGATGATTTTATGGACGATATCAAACGCAGACAAGGTGGTTCTGGTAAAGGCACCACACCTCGCAAAGAAGATGATCTTCCTATATTTAAAAGTGGATTGTTTAATGGCGTTACTACAGGTGCTCCCATTACGATCCTTTTTGAAAATAATAATACTAGAAGCGGCGATTATGAAAAGTTAAGAGCAGTACCGCGTCCTGGGCATGCCGACTTTACAGCGCACACTAAATTCGGAGGCTTTGAAGATTTTAGAGGTGGGGGACATTTCAGTGGAAGATTAACGGTGGCATTAGTTGCAGCTGGAGTGATCGCAAAAAAATTATTGAAATATTATAGCGGGGAGAACAATGGAATCAATGTTGTATCAAACATTTTAGAAATTGGTGGTGATTCTGATATAGAGCGTGGATTGGATAAAGCAATAGGAGCTAAAGATAGTATTGGTGGTATAGTTGAATGCAGGGTTAATGGTTTGCCAATTGGATTGGGTGAGCATTTCTTTGATTCTGTAGAATCATTGATCAGTCACGTAGTTTTTGCAATCCCAGCAGTCCGAGGAATTGAATTTGGAACCGGGTTTGCCGCTGCCAAAATGTTTGGTGTTGAACACAACGATGCCATTGAAAACGCAACAGGTAAAACAACTACCAATCACGCAGGTGGTATAGTTGGAGGTTATACTAATGGGAATGAATTAGTGTATCGAATCGCGATAAAACCAACTTCCTCTACACCTAAGGAACAACAAACCTGGAATTGGGAAACCAATGAAATTGAATCGTTCTCAGTAAAAGGCCGACACGATCTATGTATCGCATTAAGAGTTCCTGTGATCTTAGAAGCTGTTACTGCAATGGTTTTGGTTGATCTGATGTTATTAGAACAAAGAATTAAACGGGTTTTATAAAAGTGAGAAGTGAGAAGTGAGAAGTGAGAAGTGAGGAGTGAGAAGTGAGGAGTGAGAAGTAGTTAAAAAATAAGAATTAAGAAAAAAAACAAAAAAATTATGGAATCGGATTTCGTATATCATGTTACAACACTCGAAAAATGGGCAGAAGCTCAGGTAAAGGGACAATTTGAAACAGACTCATTAGTTACTGAAGGGTTTATTCATTGCAGCACCAGCGCACAGGTTGCGGGTGTATTAGAACGTTATTATCAGGGACAAGAAAATTTAATTAAGTTGAAAATTCAAAAAGACAAAGTGGATCGTCCGCTCATTTTTGAATTGGCAGGTTCGATCAATGAAGTGTTCCCACATATTCATGGTGCGATCAATTTGAATGCAATTGTAGAAGTCACTAAAATCTAATCAATGCATCAGTATCTCGTGAATGCAAGCATACAATTATTGCCTCTTGCTCAGGATAAACATCCTTATGAGTGGGTGGATGATGCTATTGCTATCATTCAAGATTCTGGGATCAAGCACGAAGTAGGTGCTTTTACAACAGTCTTAGAAGGCACTTACGATGAAGTTATGTCTGTGATCAATCAAGTAAATGAGTTCTTATATAGTAAGGGCTGTTCTGAATGGATCACGAATGTGCAAATTCAAATTCGTGCCAACGGGGATATGACTGGAGATGAAAAAACTGACAAGTACAAATAATAAAACCCCGCTCTTTAGAACGGGGTTTTTAAATATCAATAGTTTCGTTTTTAATAAGCTGGGTTCACACCTACATAATTTGCAGGAGTTATTGCTTTTAATTCTTTCTTCACTGCACCTGATACCTTCAAGCCTGCAATAAATGATTGAATAGCTTGCTTATCAATTTTAGAATTACCTCTAGTAAGGTCTTTCAATGCCTCGTATGGGTTTGGATAATTTTCTCTTCTTAAAATGGTTTGGATGGCTTCTGCAACAACGGCCCAATTATTGTCTAGATCGTCTTTTAATTTGGCTTCGTTCAAAACCAATTTGTTTAAACCTTTTTCCAGTGATTTAAGTGCGATGGTGATATGTGCAATTGGAACACCAATATTTCTAAGTACAGTAGAATCTGTTAGGTCACGTTGCAAACGACTAATAGGCAATTTAGCTGAAAGATGCTCTAGCAAAGCATTTGCCATGCCAAGGTTACCCTCAGCATTTTCAAAATCAATTGGGTTTACTTTGTGTGGCATTGCCGAAGAACCCACTTCACCAGCCTTGGTTTTTTGTTTGAAATAGTCCATACTGATATAGGTCCATATATCCCTACAAAGATCAATCAGAATATTATTGATTCTTTTTAAGCTATCGAAATGTGCGGCTAAACTATCGTAGTGTTCAATTTGAGTTGTGAATTGCATTCTTTGTAAACCCAGACGGTTATCAACAAATTCATTACCCAATAAGATCCAGTTCTTTTTAGGGAATGCAATATGATGCGCATTAAAATTACCTGTTGCTCCTCCAAATTTTGCTGCATATGGAATATGAGAGAACAAAGAAATTTGATTGTTAATTCTTTCTATAAATACCATGATCTCTTTTCCTAATCTTGTGGGGGAAGCTGTTTGACCATGGGTGCGAGCTAATAAGGAAATATTTTTCCAATCTTTGGCCAATTTCAATAAATGATTTTGGAGATTAACCAAGTTTGGTAGATAATCATTTTCCATACAGTTCTTCCAGCTTAAAGGAATGGAAGTATTATTAATATCCTGTGAGGTTAAGCCGAAATGGATCCATTCTTTTAAATTGGCAATGCCTGCTTTTTCAAGTTGTTCTTTTAGGAAATATTCAACAGCCTTTACATCATGGTTAGTTATTGCTTCAATCTGTTTTATTTGTTGTGCATCCGTTACACTAAACTCATCAACTACTTTTTTCAACGCAGTACGTGCTTTAATGGGAAGTTTGAAGAATCGCTTATCGGCTAGGAAAAAAAAGTATTCTATTTCAACAAGTACACGGTATTTGATGAGCGCATATTCAGAAAAATATTCATCTAATTGACTAACTTGTCTACGATACCTACCGTCGATTGGTGAAATGGCTGTTAGGTTATTGAGTTCCATGAATGTTTGTTATAAAGGGTTTATTGCTTTTCTTTGCATGCAAATTTAGCTGAATTGAACAAGAAGATAAGAGTTGGAGCCGTAAGTTATTTAAATACTAAGCCATTATTGTATGGAATAAAGCGTTCCGGCCTAATGGATCGGATAGATTTGATCGAGGAATATCCTTCCAAAATTGCGGCGATGCTCCTAAATGATGAAATTGATATAGGGTTAGTACCTGTTGCTGTGATCCCTAAATTGAAAGAATCCCATATAATTACAGATTATTGTATCGGTGCTGAAAATGAAGTTGCTTCAGTTGCTCTTTTTAGTGATGTGCCTATTGAGCAGATCGAAACGGTGTTACTTGACTATCAAAGTCGTACTTCTGTAAAT
Source organism: Bacteroidota bacterium (assembly GCA_026391125.1). GTDB lineage: Bacteria > Bacteroidota > Bacteroidia > Chitinophagales > Chitinophagaceae > Sediminibacterium. Next base: position 21,834 of record JAPLEO010000041.1, on the reverse strand, counting down.
CTTGCTAAAGTATTGTTGAAGGAATATTGGAAAAAGGATGTGAAGCTTCAAGATGCTAAAGAAGATTTCAGGTCAGAGATCAAGGGCAATGTAGCAGGAATCGTAATTGGGGATCGGGCACTTGAACAAAGTAAAATGTCGCCATATATGTATGATCTGGCTACTGCTTGGATTGAATTTACAAAGCTCCCATTTGTATTTGCAGCATGGGTTGCCAATAAACCGCTAGGTGAAGATTTTGAAGACGCTTTTAATAGGGCAAATGCCGATGGTGTTAAACACATTGATGAAGTGGTGATGGAACAAGGCCCTCAGCATTTCGATTTGAAAAAATATTATACTTATAATATCAGCTACGAACTAACCGATAATAAAAGAAAAGGATTATCCCTTTTTCTTGATAAGCTATCTAAGCTTTAATGAATTTGATTTTATCTTCAACTATTTTCATCAGGTCCGGTGCTACTTTACTATAATACACTACTGGTGCAAATAATAGTATAAACAACGTTGATCGAATTAAAATGTCGATATATAAATTGCCAGCTTGTGGCAAATAGTGAATACCCAAATAAATAAATAAGCAAAGCAACAACACCGCCAGGTGCTTTAGTTGGTATGGCTGCATCTTAAACTTTTTATAAAGGAAAATGTACCTGGAGATATTATAAAGACTCAATGCAATTAAGTTAGAATAGGCAAGTCCCATCAATCCAAAATATTTGATCAAAACAAAATTCAATGGAATAGAAAGTACGGTATAAAAAACATTGGTATAAAAATCGAAACGCCAATAATTTGACGTGCCAATAATTTGACCATTTACGCCAGTTGATAAGTCTAATACTTTTGATAATCCCATTACAAAAACTAACGGACTAATGATCTCATAATATCCATTGGTTTTTGAAGCCAGATGATTTAGAAAACTCACTAGATTATGAATGTTTAACCAGATTAGTCCGAACATTCCCAATGCGATCACCAATAAATTCGAAATGCTTTTTGAATAAATACTGGCAATTCTGTTCATGTCTTTATTCTTCCATGATTCTGCTAAGATTGGGATACTAATGGATGTGAGACTACGCTGTGGAATTTCCATGGCAGCAGATACATATAATGCGATCGAAAAAATCCCTGTTTCGGCCAATCCTCTTAAACCGATCACTAAAAAAGTGTCATTGGTTCTAGCCAGTACATTTAAAAATTGAACCCCAAAAAGAAACATACTGAATGTAAACATCCGTTTCTTTAAACGCTTTGTAACTGAGCTCAGTGCTATGAAATTTAGTTTCCATTTTCCTGATCTGATCAGCGTTACCAATAATACAATGGCCGGTAATAAATAGAGTAAAGTGAAGAGATGAATAAAAAGTTTAAGATCAATAATTTTAAAAGCGAATAATAAGATCAGTATGGTTGTGAGAATTCGAATCGCTGTTTCTCTTAAAAAATTGGTCAATGCTGTTTTCTTCAAACACCAACCAAATGCCTCCAGCCACATGAATAGCAACAAGAAAAATGTATATGGATAAACCGTATAAAAAAAGGTGGCAAACTCTGGAGACTTTCCAAGCTTGCGAATAATGAAGTCTCTTGCAAAATATCCTACTACACATGTAATGGTAAAGCCCAGCGCACAAGCCATAGCTGTGATCATGGGCAGATCGTTCTTCTCTGGCCCAGTATAATCGTTATAGAAAGGAAAGAATTTATAGATCACTGGTAGTGAGCCTAGTGTACACAATACTGAAAGCGTTAATGAGATATCAATCATCGCCCTCGTTAATCCAATTTCAGATTGCGTGAAAAATCGCGGGAATAGTACCAGAATATTAATCGCTCCGATTAAAAAACCGAGTAGAATAAACAGGGAAGATTTTACACTTTGCTTTTGAATAATTCCCATCGTAATTTAAGTATACTTTTTCTTGAGACGATTCATCAACATGGTGAAAATAGTGGGTAATGCTATTCTGCTCTCAGTATATAGCACTTGCTTGTTAGCCACGAGTTTTTTTAAGTTTTCGATATACCAATCTTTGTGCTTCTCGATGATATAATTAATGATCTCTTGCCTACGAGGAACTGTATCATTTTTTAAAGTAGAGCCTGAAGTTTGTCGGTAGTATAATAACTTCTCTTGAATCACTTCTACATACCAGCCCTTTTGAGTGATCCGAATATAAAATTCCCAATCCTCATAACCAATTTTCATTTCCTCATCATAGCCGCCAACTTCATCCCAACAAGATTTTCTTACGATGGCACATGCTGGGCACTCACTAGAGAATAAGAAATTAAAAGCATTACCACCCCTTGGCTTTGCAACTTTATTAAAATCCCCAAACATTTGGATATGACTGGTTACCACAGCAACTTCTTCTTTTGATGCTAGAATCTTAATTGCTTTTTCAAAGAAACTTGCATCATAATAATCATCGGCATCAAGTGCCGCAATAATACTTCCTTTTGAATGTGCTACACCATAATTTCTTGCAGAAGACATTCTGCCATTTTCTTTGTGTAAAACGGTTATCCCATCGCCTGATAATCTATTCAATACATCGATTGTAGCCTGATCAGTTGATCCATCATTTACAACAATGATCTCGAAATTGGAATAGGTCTGTTCTTTTAATTTGCTAATTGTTTCGGGCAAATAAGCTCCATCATTAAAGCAAGGAATTACAACAGATATTAAAGGCTTTTGCGACATGCTTTATTTTTTATAACAGAAAATATTTAACTGAACATCGAATTGTGTATTGGTTTGCTTTTCTACAAATGGGTGCACTAGTGCGTCAGCGGCATTTCTGATATATGCTTGAAATCCTTGCCTGTGAACAATATCCAGCAATTCGGTTAACTGTTGTGTGTCGGTAGTTTTTCCATGATATTCTAAAAACAAATGTTCCACACGATGCAAAATATCTGCACAATCAGTGATTACTTTATACTCGCCACCCTCGATATCCATTTTTAAAAAGTCGATTCGATCAAAACTTTGCAACAAAGTTTTTAATCTAAAGCAGTTAACATCATTATTCGATGTGGAAGAATTCGATTCGTCGATCCGACTTGCTTCAGAACCATTTCCTGAAAAACTGATTTTACCATCTGTGATCCAAACAGCGGAAGGTTTGGCAATAACATCTTGTAAATTGTTAGATTGAATATTGCTATTCAATAATTCGAAATTGGTGGGGTCGGGTTCAAAAGCCCAGACTTTTGCTTTGGGGTAAATGGTTTTGAAATACAATACGCTCAATCCAATATTAGATCCACAATCCAGAATGATAGGGGTATCATTGGCTGCTTCAAACAGGTACATTTCTTTACCAAAAAGTTCACGGTAAGTATGCAATAACTCATAGGGCCTGATATAGTTAACAAGGCCAATAGGCAGTTTCTTTTGCTTCTTAGTTTGATCTTCTTCGTGCTTTAGAATTTTTTCAAGGGTCCAGCTGATATCCTTGAATCTTCCCACCTGGGCTTTAGGCTTGAATTTACCTATGATGCCTTTAACTATATTTGCTATCAAATTGCTCATTTTTAATCGAATTATGACAGATCCGCTAATCAGTATTTGTGTCCCGGCATACAAGCAACCCGACTTTGTGGTTAGGTTATTGAAATCCGTGATACAGCAAACCTACAAAAGGGTAGAAGTCGTTATTTCTGACGACAGCCCTGATGATACTGTAAAAATAGCCATTGAGCCCTATAAATCAGAATTAAGCATCGTTTATATACAAAATAGCCCGGCTTTGAAAAGTCCGGCTAATTGGAACAACGCCATAGCCCATTCAAAAGGTGATTATTTTGTCTTGTTGCATCAAGATGATTGGTACCACGATAAATATGCTTTAGAAAAATATCTTAAAGCCTTTACAGGCCATCCCAAGGTGGGATTCGTTTTTTGCAAAAACATAGCTATTACTGAAGACGGAAAAGAAATGGTATTGCAACATATCCCTTCGCTTTTAACCCGTCTTAATAAAACCCCATTGCACCTAGTACTAGCTCAGGTAATAGGACCTCCTAGCAATACCATGTTGCGTGCGGAAGTAAAGTCGAAAGTGCAGTACGATGAAGATTTCATTTGGTTAGTGGATGTTGATTATTATGTAAGGGTATTGCAGGCAGGATTTGACTATGTATATCTCGACGAACACTTAGTTAGTATTGGTTTGCATGAAGACCAAACAACTGTTTTTTGTAGAAATAATGGGGACATCATTTTAAAGGAAAATATTTTGTTTGCCTATAAAATTGGAGAAGTAGCTTTTAAAGATGTAAAGATCTATGATTACTACTGGAGGCTATTGAGAAATGATGGGGTAAGGTCGATTGATCAGATCATTGCAACTGGTGTAAGTCCAGATAAGCTATTGCCACTATTTACTCATATGCTGGATTTGCAAAATAAATTCACTCCTTCTATTTTAAGATTTGGTGCGGCTTCAAAAATATTGATGTTCCTGAATTATCTTACAAGACCAGAGAAAATCCAGTAAGGAATATGAAACTATCTGTGATCATTGTCAATTACCGCTCGGCCACTTATATAGGCAACTGTATCAGATCTGCGATGCAATTTGATTCAGGCAAGGGTTTTGAATGGATCGTGGTAGATAATGCATCAGGCGATAATAGTAAGGAATTGATTTGTCAGGAATTTCCTTTTGTGCAGTGGATTGATATGGGTTATAATGCTGGTTTTGCAAGGGCAAATAATGAAGGGATGCGTCATGCCAGTGGATCTATTTATTTATTATTGAATCCAGACACCCTCATTCTTGATAACGCCATTGATAGATGTGTTCAGAAATTAGAGAATAGTACAGCTATTGGTTGCGGGGTTCAATTATTATATGAAGATCATTCCATACAAATTTCCGGCAGCTATTTCATGAAAGGCGGCATTAATCATTTATTGCCAATTCCTTATTGGGGAAGTGTTTTAAAGGGACTAGCAAAAATATTACATACTAAAAAACCAGGGGTTGAACAGGTTGCTGATGAGGTTTATGTTGATTGGATCAGTGGCGCATTTCTGATGGTTAAAAAAGAAGCTGTAGTGAAGTCGGGAATGATGGATGAAGACTTTTTTTTGTATGCAGAAGAAGTAGAGTGGTGTAGTAGATTAAAACAGTTGGGAAACTTAGTATTATATGGTGATATTAAAATTATTCACCTCTTAGGAGAAGCCATCAAAGATAGTACGGGCACTGACGATAAAACTTATGCGAATTTATTTGATAAAAAAGGACTTCAATTGATCGTCTCTAATCATGTAAGGATCAGAAAACAATATGGGATTGCATGGTTTTTATTTCAGCTCTTGAATTATAGTTTTGGGGTCTTAGTGTTTTTTGTAGGAAGTTTCTTCAACAATCTATTGCATTTTAATAACCCATTAAAAGATTGGACTAAGATTGTTGGACTTGCAAAAAATGTGGTAATAGTCTGGGGGTTGTCGTTTACGATCATTCGTAATCAACCCCATTTTTATAAAATGCTTTAGCCTACTTAACTATCTAGTAGCCCTTTTAAAGTATCAATCCTAAATTGAATGATTGGCCAGAATTGTGCCGGATGTCCTTGAAGCAAATATTTGAAACCCAAAATCACTGCTGCTCCTAATTTGATGATGTATTCAATTATTTTTTTAAGATATGCTGTATTTGAAATTTTAAGGGTTCTGACTCTTTCCCCTCTTCCCATGCCACTTGCAACTCGGTACATATATTCTTTTGTGAGCTTGCTAGTTTCTACCACGTGCTGCACACGAATAGCGGGATCATAATAGACCACTCTGCCCAATGCTTTTAGTTTGAAAAAGAAGTCCTTTCCTTCGCCTCCGATCCGCAGTGTTCCTACAACGCCAGGTAAATCAACATTAAAGCCGTTTACTGCTTCAAAATCGATTTTACGGATGATCATATTTGATTCGAGGGGATATTTGTTGGCACTGAATACAGCAACTGTTTCACTATAATCAAAATTCCCAACCATCGATGAAACATAGTAGCTCATCCATTTAGGTTCTTCTGGAATATATTTTGGAATGATCCGACCACCTAATCCACCAGCATCAGGATGTTCTTCAAAAAAAAGTATGATCCTCTCTAAATAATCTGATTCTGCAATGGCATCATCATCCATGAAGCAAAGTAAATTTCCATTCGCAAGAGCAGCTCCTGTATTTCTTGCATAGGAAGCACCTTGACGGCCTTCATTGTAAAAAAATGCATATTGAGCATCTTTGTGTTTGGCAATCCATGCTTCACAAACTTCAATGGTATTGTCGCTCGAGTTATTATTGACAATAATGATTTCGTACTGATCTTTAGCAATGGTTTGATGATAAAGGCTTTCCATTGCATCTTGGATATAGGCTGCTCTATTATAAGTGCAGATTACAACGGATATTTTAATTCCTTCAATCATAATTTTTGTAAAGATAAAATGGCTTTCTGTATTATTTGATGCCAATTAAATGCCTCATAAAAAGCATTTGGTGTTTCTTGCTTGGGTTCTTTCTGGTGATGGCACATAGCATCAACAAAAGCATCCCAATGGTAGTCTTCGATGAGCACGATCTTTTTATCTGAATATTGGGTATCAATGGCCTGTGTACTTGATTCTACTGAAATGATATCGGTATTATTAGCTAATGCTTCTACTAGCTTAGTTTTTAGGCCACTACCCAAGGTCACAGGGTTGATAAAGCAATCGCACCCTTTAAAGTAAACAGAGATATCTGGTACAAATCCTTCAAAAATAATTTCAGGATAGTGTTCCAATTCTTCCTGCCATTCATCAGTGATCCGATTTCCACAAATGATAATTCTAAATCCCAAATTCTTTTTGGCTAGCCTAGGTAATAACTCATTAACAATAATGCGTAGCGCATCTGTATTAGGCACATAGTCTAAAGTTCCATTAAATAAGAAAAGTTTAGTACTATGATTTAGCTTATGTTTTTCGATGATTGAATTCCTGCAAAATTGTCGATCCACTGCAGTTGGGACTTCTGTATTTTCAATCCCATAAAATAGGGTACTGCATTTGTCGGATTTGATTTTCCATTCGTTAATTGCAAAATGATAATCTGTACTGGCAGTGAACCAAAGATGATCTGCTTTTTTGCAGATCCATTTTTCATAGATCAAATAGATCCACCACCAAAATCTTTGCATATCCTTGAAGCGATGGGCTTCAATATTATGCATTCTGATGATCATCTTTTTCTTAGAAAAGAATCGAAGTATTAAACCTAGCCATCCAAAATAGGAATGTTCGATAATAATAAATTCGACTTTATGATTTTTCATCAGCTTGAGCAAACGAAAAATATATATGATATTAAAATCTCCAGCCCAATGATTAAACAAAAAACTCTCGACAGGATAATTTGTCTTTGGGTTTTTTTCATTGTCTTTTGAAACTGCTAATAGAATATTTGCATGATCTGATAAGTGCTCATAAAAATCTACGACACATTTTTGCCCGCCCATCAATGCAGGAAAAACGCGATATGAGACAATACTTAATACAGATGGCTTGCTCATTATGCTTTTTGTTCAGTAGATTTTTCCTTTTTAAAAGAACTTGCAACCGCAGCAATTAATAAGATCCATATCAAAGCAGAAGAAACCGTTGCAGCTTTTTTACTTTCATAATAGGAGGCAGGCTTAAATTCAAAACGAATCTGATGCTTGCCAGCAGGGATTGCAAGACCTCTCAATACATAGTTTGTTTGAATAATGGTTGATTCCTTATCATCGATATACGCTTTCCAACCCCTGTTATAATAGATCTCACTGAATACAGCAAATTGATTGGATGATGCTGATGAAGTATATTCAATTAGATCGTTATCATTTTTCACTAATTGAATCGTGGCAGTCGAATCTGCCACAGGTTCAAAGCTGATGTCTTTTTTGGAAACAGCTTCTATAATAGCAGTATCTCTTGGATTGAAATGATCCATTGCCTTCATTACAGTTAGCGGATCATTCTGATAGGTTAAATGTTTTACAAACCACACATTGCCCAATGCACCTGGATTTGTTTGTAAAGCTTGCTGTCCATTTTGAGGATTCTGAACAATCACATATTTCATATTGAGCATATTCAGCACTTGCTCATTGATCGGTTGTTTCTTTAATTGAAAATTTAATAGGTCTTCAACAATGCTCAATTTAACCGGACTGTATCCGCCAATATCTCTATGATGGTAAGCCGTAGTTGCATCATTAAAATAACTTCCTACCGTAGTATTTAAAACCCTTGGTCGGCTGCTGTCTTTCATGATTTCCTGATCAACAGGTGACATTTTATAAATGGCTTCATTAACAGATTCAGGTTCTTGAAAACTATTGTCGTTCAAATATCTTTTACCAATTGAGATCAAATCGATTGAGCTGATGATGACAAGTCCTGCAAGTACATACGACTGCTTAATTTTATTTTGAGCATAGAGCCATAATAAAGTTATTGAACCAATGGCAAGAACAAGGCTTCTGATCAAATCCTTACCAAATAATGCTTTACGGTCATCTTTAAGTGCGTTAAAGAAGCTATTAACAATGTCTTGATCGCCTTTGAATATTTGCCCTAAGTAACTCTTCAAACCAGCGTCATTAGCGCTTGTATAACTAAAGCTAACATAGAGTACTGCAAGAAGTGCAAAAAGACCTCCCGTAATATATCCAGCCAATTTTATTTTTTCGATAGCTGCTTTTCTATCCTTGTCAACAAATAAGAATTGTTGCAACGCCATTACTGCAACCAATGGGAATAATAATTGCGGTAACACAAGTATGATACTTGGTGCTCTGAATTTATTATAGAGTGGCATGTGATTAAATACAAATTCGTTGAATCCAGCAAAGTTGCTACCCCAACTTAAAAGAATTGAAAAAGCACATACCGCCAAAATCCACCAGCGATGCCAGGTTTTTAAATATACCATTCCGAAAATGAAAAGAAAACAGATCACTGCTCCATAATAAACCGGACCAGAAGTCATAGGTTGAGGTCCCCAATAGGTACTCATCGATGCGGTAAACTGACTCACCTGTTCTTCAGGAATTCCTTTTTCTAGAGCAAGTCTTCCGAAATTAGATTCTGCTGTAAGCTCGCCGCCACTGCTTCCTCCATAAATACCAGGTACTATAAAACTTAGTGTTTCTGCAGGACCATAACTACCATAATAAAATGCATACTGTGTATTTAAACCAGTTGCTTTTACAGATTTATCGGATTTATTGGCCGTACTATCTAAGGTGCTGCCACCCCGCATAGTTGCTTTTGAGAAATCGCTTGTGGTAGCTAAGTTTACCAAATTTGATCCGGCACCAATGGCTCCTCCAAGGATAGCTAAAGTAAAAGCAACAGCAAGGTGTTTGAAATCCTTGTCTTTGATCCATTGAATGGCAAATGCAATCGACATGAAGCCAGCAAGCAATAAGAAATAATAGGTTACTTGTAAGTGATTCATACCAATCAATAAACCACTAAAAAGAGCGGTAAGCGCCAATCCCCACAAATATTTTCTTTGATAAATTAACCAAAGTGCACCCATCACTGCGGGCAGATAGCCCATTGCCAATAATTTGGTTTCATGACCAGCGATAATAATCACCGGACTATAAGTAGCATACGCATAAGCAATGCCCCCCATGACACCAAGCCAGGAATTGGATCCTACTACTTGTGAAAGGAAGTAAAAGCTAATGCAGAGTAAAAAGAAGAAGCCTATTGGTTTGGGAAGTCCAAACATGAAAATACTATGTAAAAAGCCAACAGATGCCGGATTGCTTGACTCCATAGCGATCTGAAACGCTGGCATACCTCCAAACAAATTATTGTTCCAAAGAGGGTAGTGGCCTGTTTTTTCTTTGTATTGCACCAAGTCTTGAGCCATTCCTTTCCAGTGCATGATATCAGATTGCATTAAAACCTTGCCTTCTAGGGCAGGTTTACAGTATATTACTGATACAACTAAAAAGATGCCCACAGCTATTGCGTGCGGTAATAACGACTTCCATTGAAAATTCTTCATACTTCGATTTTATGCGATTCGCAAATTAATGCTATTTTGAACGAAATTTTTTATGAGGATACGTTTATTTCTATACCGAATAGCCCTGATTTGCAATATCCTCTTTATTGTTTGTCTGGTTTTCCAAAGAACCAAGGATATAATACCTAGTCAGGATCTAAAAGGGCTCATCATTATACTGGGCTGGTTGGTATCGCCTTATCTAAATTTCGCACTAAACATTTGGTCGGGCATTTTGTTAATCAAGAAACAACCGATTGGGGTAGCTAAATGGCTACTTGTTACTAATCTGTTATTTTTATTTATTCAATTTTTATACTTCTTTATACTAGCATAATGATCCATCAAATATTGAAAGACAAACCCACTAAACTCTTTCTCAGTATTTCGGCATTTTTTGTTGCGAATGCCCTGATCGCTGAATGTATTGGCGGAAAAATATTTTCACTAGAAAAGCTATTGGGAATTAGTCCTTTTAATTTTACCATTTTTGGTCAGTCCGGACTTTCATTCAATCTCACATGTGGTGTTTTACTTTGGCCGCTTGAGTTTGTGTTAACAGATATTGTGAATGAGTATTACGGACCAAAAGCAGTAAGAAGGATCAGTTTTACTGCGGTAGCTTTAATTGCTTATGCATTTTTAATGTTTTATATGGCAATGAAGATCCCACCTGCTGATTTTTGGTTGGGTTCAAAAACAGAATCTGGGATTCAGGATATGCAGGTAGCATTTACAGGAATATTTGGCCAGGGTATGTGGATCATTTTAGGAAGCCTGGTAGCTTTTTTGGTGAGTCAGATCATTGACGTAACTGTATTTCATAAAATCAAACAAATTACGGGTGAGAAATGGATCTGGTTGCGAGCAACTGGCTCTACTGTGATCTCTCAGTTGGTAGATAGTTTTGTAGTGTTATTTATCGCTTTTAAAATTGGGAATGGATGGAGTTGGCAATTAGTGCTTGCGATTTGTTTAATGAATTATGCCTATAAGTTTACGATAGCTATTATACTTACGCCATTGATTTATGTATTTGAAAAAAGGATCGATCATTATCTGGGCCACGAAACTGCTCGTCAAATGAAAATGGCTGCAATGGGTAAATCAGAAGAAGTTTTATAATTGTTATAACGAAGTAAATTGTTTGCCATTAAAACAACCTTTTTGTTTTAACATGGTAACTACAACTTTATCAATTGGAAGTGATACGTCTTTTTCAGAAAGTTCTTTACAGGGGATCCATCTAAAAACTTCAGATTCTTTTGTTGGATCAGCTACTTGTTGTGGTTCAAAATCGAATGGCTTCGTTTTGGTTTCAATCTGAATTTTTTGATTGGCGAATACCCGATAATAAATGGAAACAATTTGATCTTTATTGTTAAAGGCTGAGATCTGGAAAAAATCGGTTGTATAGAAATGTTCCCCTATTGTAACATCCAGTCCTGTTTCTTCCATGAATTCCCGCTTAAGGCAATCTCTGGTTCCTTCTCCAATTTCAAGGCCACCTCCAGGCAATTTGGTGTAATAGTTGCCTCTTATAAATTCGTCACTTACCAATAATCTATTTTGATCGTCGATCAAAATTCCATAAACTCTAATGTTGAACAGGGCCATATTAAAACCATTTTTTCTTCATAAAATACCAACTGATCACAGCTGAAACCACTAGTGATAGGATAATTGGAATGTAAAAGGCAAAAGGTGATTCTTCGTATGGGATTTTGACGTTCATACCATAGATACCAGCAACTAAGGCAGGCAAGGAAAGTATAATCGTGATGGAAGTTAAGCGTTTCATCACACTATTCAAGTTATTACTTATCACACTTGCGAATGCATCTAGGGTACTTGTAAGAATATTGGTATATATATTAGCCATTTCAAGGGCCTGACTAGTATCAACGATCAAATCGGCCAAGAATTCTCTTTCATCTTCATTCAATGCTAAGAAATTGGTTCGTTCCAATTTCATCATGAGCATTTCATTGGTGCGTAAGGAAGTGATAAAGTAAACCAAGCTCTTTTGAATCCGCATGAGGTTCAATAAATCTTCATTGCTATTACTTTCGTATAAGCTCGTTTCATATTGATTGCGGCGATGGTTGATTTCTTTCAAAAACTCCATGAAATTTTGAACTACTTTTTCAAACACTTTCAGCACCATCATGTTGCGCTTATCGGGCTGACTTTTTTGAAAACTATTTAAGAATTTTTTGATCGCTCCATTATCAAAAGAATTCACTGTTACAATCTGGTTATGTGTTAGGATAATACAGATCGGAATGGTGATATAAAAAGCGTCGCTATCGTTAAAGGAATTATTCTCAGTCGGGGTTTTGATAACGAGAAACTTTACATTGTCCTCCACTTCATAACGAGGACGTTCATCGATATCCAAAGAGTCTCTTAAAAATTCAATAGGGATATCAAAATCTTCGCTCAATTCAACAAACTCTTCGTCTTTAAAGGGAGGTACTAAATTTACCCAAACTCCCATATCTGGCCTGTCAATCTCAACGGTTACGCCATCTATATTCTTGAAGTATTGAATCATGCTGACTAGATCTTATAGGCATTAAAAAATCGATGAGATGCAAATTTACAGATTCAAACGATACCCCTTTATTAATCTTCTAAGTCTATTTCGCCACTAAATACAAATTCAGCTGGGCCGCACAACCAGATATTAGAAAATTGAGTATCATCTAATTTGTCGAATTCAACAGCTAGGTGTCCACCCTTGGTTTGCACTTCAATTCTATTGAACCCATTTTCGTTGTGTGCAAATACCAGTGCACATGCTGTTACACCAGTTCCGCAACTATATGTTTCATCTTCAACACCTCTTTCATAAGTGTGAACGATGATATTTTTATCGGTCGTTTCAACAAAATTCACATTGATCCCTTTTTCTTCGAAAGTCTTGCTATATCTAATTTCTCTACCTTCTTCCACCACATTAATATCATTTACATGCGTCACATGTTTTACATAATGCGGTGAACCAGTATCCAAGATACTATCACCATGATGACTAGTAATAATATCAACATCTTTCATTTTAAGATGGATCCAGCCCAATTCGCCCATCTCGGCCTGATGTAATCCATCACTTGCAAGAAAACGATAGCTTCCGGGGCGAATGCCTTGGTCGTACGCAAACTTGGTAAGACACCTGCCGCCATTCCCGCACATCGAGCCAGGTTTGCCATCCGCATTATAATAGACCATTTGAAAATCATATCCTTCTAGACTATTCAAGAGCATCAATCCATCAGCACCAATCCCAAATCTTCGATCGCAGATTAGGTGAATATGTTCTTGCGTAAGTTGAATCTTGCCATCACGATTATCGATGATTACAAAATCATTGCCTGTTCCTTGATATTTATAAAAATGATATTTCATTCAAATGATTTCTAGATAAAAATAGCTTAGATACTTGTTAATGTCTCCAAAGTTTTTACGATCAGTTTTTCAACAGCGGCAGCACCATCTTTACTAAACTCTTTTTTAACACGATTCGCCACAATTGCGTTCAAGCTTAGACATTGGTGGCCAAGTAAGCGACCTAATCCGTAAATCGCACTTGTTTCCATTTCAAAATTGGTGATGCGATGGTTGCCATATCTAAATCCTGTAAACTGATCTACCAGGTCTGGGTTACTCAATCCTAAACGAAGTACACGTCCCTGTGGGCCATAGAAGCCAGGGGCAGTAACAGTAATGCCATGATGAAATCCATCCACAAAATGTTTCAGCACTGAAGTACCTGCTGAAGCAATATAGGGTGAAGTAGTAGATGATGTTAATTGTGTGTGAGCTACAAACTCACGAAGAATAAATTTTTCTTCATCGTTATTGGTATGGCGATAAAAATTCAACAAATTATCTAGCCCCATTCCATGTGTACTAGCCACAAAACTATCTACTGGAATATCAGCTTGCAAAGAGCCTGATGTACCCACGCGAATAATAGTTAATTTACTTAATTGAGGTTTGATGGTACGTGTTTCAAAATCGATATTTACCAGGGCGTCTAGTTCGTTTAATACGATATCAATATTATCCGGACCAATGCCGGTTGATACCACACTGATCCGTTTATTGCCTACGGTGCCGGTATGGGTAATGAACTCACGGTGATTAAATTTTCCTTCAATATGGTCAAAATGCTTACTCAGTTCAGCAACTCTATCTGGGTCACCAACGGTGATGATGGTATTGGCTAATTCTTCTGGACGAAGGTTTAAGTGGTAAACGGCTCCTCTGTTATTGATAATTAATTCACTTGGCGCGATCTGGCTCATAATTCTAGATTAGAGAGCAAATTTCGGGTTTTCAGATTTAGAATTTTAAAATTCCTTTGTTTGCTTTATTTTCGCAGCCGATTAGGAGCAAAACCCTGAAAATGGGCTGTTTTTAATAGTTGGTCCGGTGGCCGAGTGGCTAGGCAGAGCTCTGCAAAAGCTTCCACAGCGGTTCGAATCCGCTCTGGACCTCCCAAACACGAATCAGAAACCCTCGAGAAATCGGGGGTTTTTTGTTGAAATTCAGCTAATTGCAGATTTTGGACTTTTGTTTTGAAGGAATTTCTCGATTAGTAGCACAGAAATGATCCCTAAAGTATAAGCAAGAATATCAACCCAAGCAAAGGATGTCCCTAGAATTACCGCAAGCAAATGATAATTTTGCAAATTTAATTTTTCGAGAATATGAAAGTATTGTAGTGTTTCAATCAAATAGGAAAGAAGCAATACAAATATGGATACACGCAAAACCGACACATTGAAAAATGCACGTATAAAACTATACATCAAAATAACAACTAAATAATCGCCAAAATAGGGCCTTATAAAATCGTCGTGAACATACAGTGCAATATAAACCTCAATAAAAAATATAATGACAGCTACAAATAAATAGGGAATTCGAAGTTTTTTCATGGAGTTTAATTGTTACATACAATTTCCTTCTAGTTTATAAAAATACAAGTTACTTCATGTGTCATAAAATCAAATAGTACTCTAATTTGTCTTTGTTGATATACAATAACACTCATGAAAACCTTGTTGTAAGTCATAATACAATCGTCTAGTTTCTTCAGTTGCTCAACTTGCCTTTTATCATTCATATAATTGCCGCCGATAAACAGACTTCCCGCAAAAACTTTTGTAGGCATATTGTTCTGGTCTACTTCCTGGTTTGTATTTCGTTGAATTTTTATTCCGATTGAAAGTTGGGTAGTGTCAGACTCGTTTTTAGTGAAGATGAGCCCTTTTGAACGATATATATAGCTTTTCCAGGCTGTTTTTTCACTGACACCTGCCTTGTGTTTCCCATTGCCTTTCTTTATTTTGCATGTTGATTTCATTAAACTGTCCAAAGTTGAAATCTTGGTCGAACCATCAACATAATAAGAATCTACAAATAGAGAATCATTTCTGAGATCTATTCTTTGGCCGATGGCTTTTAATGAAATTTGTGTGAGGAAAATAAAAATTAAAATCCGGATAAAGTCTCAATTTGTCATTGCAGCTATTACATAAAAATATAAAAAGATAAACCCCTTTTTGGATAAAAATCTATTTCCAAGGACAAGGAATCCCCTTCGTTCCTCTGTTCGGGGAACGGAATATGAGCGAAAATTCGTAGGTTTTTAAGGTGTTTAACGAAGAATTCGATGCAGACATTGGAATATCATAAGTGATGCCAGCCTGGAAATTTCCATACGATAAACCTAGGTAAGGTATCAGTGCTTCATTTCCCCGATACCATAAACCTGTATTTAGAATGGTCGGATTCTCTGAATTGTCTAGAAATGTTCCGAAGTTTAGCCCGAGAGTATAGGACTGCAAATTACTTTCCAATACATAGATCGCATTGGTGTTCAATACCAATCGTTCATTGATATAGGTTTGATAACCTGCATGAAAATTATAACGTGGCGGATCTAACTGAGTTGGATCGTTTAGTGCTGATCTATTTGTTTTCATGAAACGATAACCCGCAACACCAATATCAAAACTGGATGTTTCTGTATTTAAAGTATAAGTGATTCCAGCAAACATGGAGAAATAGGGTTTCACATTTGCAAGGTTAGGTTCCATCGTTGGTAGTGCGCGATTAAAGCCTGATGAACTTAATTGCTGCGCAAAACTCAGCTGAGAAAAATCGATCATGGTGTTGGAATAAGTACCACCAAGACCTGCTGATATACCACTTGCATCATCTGCATCCAAACTCACATGCGAACTCAAAATAAAATGAATGGAATTTGTTTTATAAGCACCTGCTAAACCCTTGTCTTGTAAAAACATCAATCCACCTCCAATATAATTGGCTTCATTATTTGCTTGCTTAAATAGTTTTCCATCAAAGGATATAGAACTGGTGGTTAGTGGATCTAAACCTTGACCAATCCACTGACTTCGATGGTTTGCAACAATCCTCCAATCTGCATCACCATTGCCTGCTAACGCAGGATTCACACTCATCGGCGATGAATAGAATTGTGAAAACACAGGATCTTGTGCAATTACTTTTTGATTGTTTAAACAAAAGACAATCAGCAGCAGTATTAAATATTTCAATTTTGACATAATCTATTTTGATCAACGTAATAATAATGTTTCACCTTTTCTTTCAACCGGACTTCCATCTAAACCAACACCCAACGCAACCCAGATATAAATAGCCATTGGTTGTTGTGTGCCACCAACAGTTCCATCCCAACCTTCATCAGGATTTCTGGATTCGAACATCAGTTTTCCAAAGCGATTAAATACTTTGAAGTATTGGAAGGTTTTTACACCAGTTAAATAAGGATATAATTTATCGTTCACACCGTCGCCATTTGGTGTAAATGATTTTGGCACTAATATGTCTACTAATTTATCATCGAAGACCCTCACCAATACTGAATCATAACTAATACAACCTGAAGGCGCTTTTAGATTGATAATATATTCTTGCGTATGCTGATAATTGAAATTGATAGATGAACTATCAGGATGATCAATTCCCCAAGTTGGTGTCCACAAATATTTATAAGTAGGGATGGCCCTTGCTGCGATTGGTGTGTACTGACCCAAGTAGGCACTCACCGATGGCATTCGCAATCCTCCAATCGGGAACTCAATATTAATTACTGAATCTAATGTTGTTGTATATGCTGGACAATAAAATTGGAATGCAGTTAATTTAATGGATCGCTTTCCTGCGGTGGCATAAGTATTTGCAGCATCAAATCTATTTCTAGTAGTACTATCACCAAGATCCCATAGCCAACTGGTTGGACCCGTATAAGTAGTATCAGTTAAGTTTTTAAAGTTGATCAAATTATTGATACAATAACTATCATAACTAAAACTGATGGTAGGTTGAACAATATATGTAAGTGTCACTGGAACTGCCGAAGTATCTGTACAACCATAGCCATTCGTAAAATAAGCATTGTACCTGCCTGCTGTTAAAGTTGAAATGGAATCTGAATTGATACCTGGCAATTTCACACCATTTAATGTCCACTGATAACTTAAAGTGTCCATCGTGTGATTCACAAACAAAGTATCTGGCGTGTTATTACAAATGTATTGTCCATGCATGCTCACGACATTGCCTATTGGAAGAGGATTAACTTTCTGAACAAAAACAACTGTATCTACACTATCAACGCAAGCTAAATCTGTTACATAAGTGATCGCTAAAGTTTTTGTAGAAGCCAACAGTGGTGTTGGAACAATCCATGTGTAAGGATTTGTAGTGATGCCTGTTTGAGTTTTAGGTACACCATTGTCTAAATAATTAAAGTTCCAAGGTGCTGTTCCAGCAAATGTTACGGTTAATGTATCGTTCACATAAGCACAAATGGTTGCATTACCTGTGATCGTTGCTTTAGGCACAGCACGAACGTTGATGGTTGCTAAAAATATCGGCCCAATACAACCAGTATTACTTGGCGTAACAGCATACACTGCTGTTGCAGTAACTGCTGATAAATTGATCAGTGTATCATTAGTTACTTTAGTTTGAGGAGTCGCTTTTGTACTGGTACCAGAGATCATTCCTACAGGAGTGATAGATTGAATGGTCCAAGTATATTTTGTGTTCACAGGAACCGTAACAGGTGTTACATCAAATGCTGTTCCACTACAAATGGTTGCAGTAGCATTTGGAATTGGACTCAAAGGAACACCAATGGTTTCTAATAAAGTAAAAGTACTTCCAGTACATCCATTGGTAGTTGGTGTGATGGTATATAATAATTGTCCAGGTGTTGTTCCTGTATTCACAGGTACTTGAGAAATTACATTTACTGGAACATTATTCGCAGAGCCGCCAATGATTTTTCCAAATGGTATGCTTGTAGGATTTGTCCAAGTATAAGTGGTATTTGCTGGCACCGGACTAGGCACTACATTAAAGCCTGCAGCACTGCACACCGTATCAAAAATATTATTGACAAATGGCAATGGTTTAATTGGAACCGTTAAAATAAATGTGGCACCAGTACATCCTGAACTGGATGGGGTAACGGTATAAGCAGCAGTATCAATCAAATTATTATTGCTAGTTAAAGTCTGACTAACACTTGTCTGATTAACAGCTTGTGCACTTCCACCTGTTAAACTACTTGCTGGCGAAATCACAGGATTACTCCAAGTATAAGTTGTTCCCGCAGGAGCAGGTGTTGCAGCATAATTAAATGCTACACCACTACAAACAGAGGGAAGAATTAAATTAGAGAAACCAGGCGTAGGTTTAACAGTAACTGCAACAGTAAATGTTGGACCAGCACATCCATTTGCTGTTGGTGTAACAGTGTATGTAGCGGTTGCTATATTGATAGTTGCATTTCCTAAAACCTGACTAATACTATCCTGTAAAATTGCTTGTGCTGAACCACCAGTGATAGAACCAATAGGTGTTGCAGTTGGGATTGTCCAAGTATATTGTGTGCCAGCGATCACGCCAGTTGGTATAACACTGAACATGCTATTTCCACAAATGGTAGTAGTTTGATTTGGAACTTTTGGTGTTGGGTTAACAACAACAGTTACAGTTTGGCTATTACTACAACCATTTGCATTGATGATATAATTATATGGAACAGTAACTGGTAAATTACTTGTGTTGACAAGAATTTCATTTGGATTTACAAGACCAATTCCAGATGCTGGTGCATTGCTAATGGATGGAACGGCAGGTCTGCTCCAACTATATGTTGCACCTATTGATGCGGAAGTTGGTATATAATTAAATAAAGTACCAGTACAAATGGAAGGAGCAATTAAAGGGCTACTTAAAACTGGTGCAGGATTTACATTGACAGTTACGATTTGTGTATTCACACAACCATTCGCAGTTGTTAGTGTAAATAAATAGGGAACAGGTATTACTAAAGCAGTAGTATTAACAAGTGTTTCAGCAGGATTACCAATGCCACTGGCTGTTGGGTTTGATATTCCTGCTACTGCAGTTCTTGTCCATCCAAATGCAGTACCAGTTGTAATACTATTTGGAATATAATTGAAAACTGCATTGCTGCAAATTGCCGCAGGAGTTAATGTAGTACTAAGAACTGCTGTATTATTTACAGTGATAGCTAAAGTGAAATTAGAACCAGTACAGCCATTTGTTGTTGGTGTTAAAGTATAAGTTGCAATGGCATTTGTTGCATTCGAATTCAATAATGTTTGAGAAAAATTAGGTTGAGCAGTTCCAATCGTTGCGCCTGTTATTGATCCTGCAGGGCTATAAGTAGGGAAGCCCCAATTATAAGTTGTTCCAAGAGGAGCACCTACTGGATTAACGGTAAAGTTGGTATTGTTACATTCGATCGCAGATTGATTCGCGATTTGTGGTAAAGGTTTTACATCTACACTTACTATTTGACTACTACTGCATCCTGCAGAAGTAATGGTAATGATATAATTAACTGTAACAATGTTGTTACTGGTATTGATCAATGTTTCATTAATGTTTCCATTACCTGATGCTGCCACATTGCTGATAAATGGAATGGCAGCTCTTGACCAAGTAAATGTTGCTCCAACAGTTGATGAAGTTGGTCCGAAGTTAAATGCTGTACCACTGCAAATTGATGCTGGCACTGGATTGCTTAAAGTATAAGTTGGATTAACAATAACATTTACCGTTTGTATTGCAATGCATCCAGTAGGAGAGGTAAGTGTATAAATATAAGAGACTGTAACCGGACTAGCAGTTATATTAATAAGCGTTTCGTTTGGATTATTTGTTCCACTCGCAGTGGTATTGCTTACGCCGGCAACTGCAGCTCTTGTCCAATTAAAACTAGTTCCTGCAGTATTTGAAGTAGCTGTGTAATTGAAAGCAGTATTGTTACAAACAGCAGGAGGATTTAAATTGCTTGTTAAGACCAACGCATTATAAACAGTAACTGCTACTGTGAAATTAGAGCCAATACATCCATTGGCATTAGGGGTAACGGTATAAGTAGCTATTGCATTATTTAATGTAGCATTGATCAAAGTTTGACTGATGCTATTCTGTAAAGTACTTTGAGCTGATCCTCCAGACAAAGACAGTAATGGATTATAAGTTGGTAAAGCCCAAGTGTATTGCGTACCAGATGGAACATTAGAAGGAGTTACAGAAAATGCTGTGTTATTACATATTGAAACGGTTTGATTGCTTACAACAGGTAATGGATTTACTAATACGTTTACGGTTTGTGCATTTGTACAGCCGTTTGCAGTTAATGTATAATTATATGGAACCAAAACCGGTAGTAAACTATTATTTATTAATACCTCATTTGGATTTCCAGTTCCATTTGCAGCTATATTAGTAATGGAAGGAACAACAGGTCTTGACCATGCAAACGTAGTGCCAGGAGTAACCGATAATGGCGTAAAATTAAAAGTAGACCCACTACATACTGGATTAGGAGTAGCGCTACTAAGCGTTGGTGATGGATTTACATTAACCGAAACAGACTGTTGACTGATACAACTTCCAATAGTTAGTGTATATAAATAAGTAACACTAACAGGAGCTGAAGTTGTATTGATTAAAATCTCATTGGGATTTCCAGTACCTGTTGCTGCTGTATTACTAATGCCAGCAACTATCGCTCTAGACCAAGTAAAACTTGTAGAAGCAGTTGTACTTGTTGGCGTATAACTGAATATTGAATTGTTACAAATTGCTGGTGGAGTTAATGAACTACTTAAAACTGCTGGATTATTTACTGTTACAGTTACACTAAAGTTACTACCCGTACAAACACCAAGAATTGGTGTAACAGTATAAGTTGCGGAAGCCGCTGAAACAGTATTGTTTACAAGGGTTCCATAGATACTAAATTGTGCAGTACCTGAAGTGCCACCTGTCATAGAAAGTGCTGGAGTATAAGTTGGTGTAGACCAAGTGTATTGTGTACCAGAAGGTGCTCCAGAAGGACTAACTGCAAAACCTGAATTTGAACAAGCAGTTGTTATTTGATTTGCAATAATTGTACTTGAACCAAGTGGACTTACCGTAACTATTCCTGTGAAATTTGGACCAATACAACCAGCTGCGCTTGGGGTAATTGTGTATGTTGCAGTTTGATTGGACAGCGTATTGTTGGTTAATGTTTGGTTGACTGTACTTTGTAATGTTCCAGGTCCAGTTCCACTGATGGAACCTGATAAAGCAGGTGTACTCCATGAATATAAAGTTCCCACTGGAACCCCTGGCGGATTTATTGTAAAGCTATTGTT
>JAPLEO010000115.1 GCA_026391125.1 Bacteroidota bacterium | reverse complement strand
TTGTTTGATCTGACTTTAATCTCAAAAATAAATCTGAATTAAAATCGATTTAAATTTTATTTTGATGCTTAAACCTTACCTGAAAAACTACTACATTCTTCAGATTTCTTCTGTTGCTTCCAAACTTTCAAAGATCTTCTCGGCTTCTTACCAAAGCCCCCTTTTTATCGGGTTGCAAAAGTAATACTTCCTATTATTATGACCAAAACTTTCTACAAAATTTTGACCAATTTTATCGTGTTATATTTTAAGAGCGTTTCGCTTTTTTTCGAAGCGGGTTGCAAATATACAGACTGTTATTGAACCAACAAAATTGATTTACAATTATTTATAAATTTCTGTGGTGTTTTTTGAATCAGTGTGCAAAGAGCGGTGCCGTTTTTCAATTGCGGGGTGCAAAGATAAGGGTGAGACGTTTCCTGACAAATCTTTTTTGCACTAAAACATTTGTTAATTCCCCAAACCCCCTGATAGTAATTGTTTCAGAAGAAAAATAATTTCACCTAGAGGAAAAAAGAAGCAGGAAATGCAACATTGGTTAAACATAATCCCTGTGCCGGAGCAGAAAAATCGGCCCCTGCACAATCCTTTGATTCGATGATATTTCTGAAATCATTGATCGAGATGCTTCCTCTTGCAACCCTGAGCATTGTTGCAACTAATCCACGAATCATCCCTCTTAGGAAACGGTTCGACCTTACTTCGTATAATAAAAGTCCGTCCCGCTCCACCCATTGCGACAACTCTAGACTACAATTAAAGGTCTTTACCTGTGTATTACGCTTAGAAAAACTGGTAAAATCGGTATACCGCATTAATATGGCAGCTGCCTGATCTAATAAGGCCCTATCAATTGTAAATGGATACAACCAAGCGGTATCAGTAAGAAATGGATCTTTATACCGATAAATCTGATAACGATAACTCCTCGAAATAGCATCAAATCTGCAATGCGCTGTAGGACCTACCCTTCGAATCTGCTTGACTGCAATATCACTTGGCAATACCGCATTCAAATTATAAACATGCTTATCAGTAAGTTCTAAATCCGTATCGAAATGAAAATAGTTCTGTTCTGCATGAACCCCAGCATCCGTTCTCGAAGAACCTGTTAGCTGAAACGCTGTTCTACAAATGGTACTTAAAGCATCGGTGACCTCCGACTGAATGGTAACGCCTGTTTGCTGAATCTGAAAACCACTATAGGCTGTTCCCTTATAAGACAGTTCCAGAAAATAGCGCTGCATGAAAATTTATTTAAGGGAAGTTTTTGCCTTCTTAGGCACTGAAGCATTGGATGGCATCGGCAAATCAAAATTCGGACCTGTATTCTCCTCTTCTTTTTGTGTGTTGCCTTTGTTAAGTTTTTTGACAGGGGTTGGCACATCTTTAATATCATCCAACGCTGGAATAAACAAGAATACAGTATCTAACTTAGACCCGTTCAAAACGGCAAATGCCTGATTAATTCCATTTACACCCACTTTCTCATAGGTTTTTGTAACACTGGTTGCTGGCGGACCTAATTTGGGAGCCGGCTTATAGGTTACGGAAGTTCCATTTCCAAGATTGGGATTGTTGATCTTAATTCGCTCTCCCTTTGCATTCGTAGAAATTGTATCAACCGCAGTTTTCTGGGTCTTAGTTTCGTAATTGATCTTCGAAACCTCTTTACCTACAGCATTTTTTGTGACCGCCAAGCTAACCTGATCTTGTAAAACCAAGGTATTATCTAAATCTTGCTTCAACCAAAAACCACGGTCTTTATCTTTTAACTCCACCAAATATGTCTGATTAGAAAACTGATTCTTAGGAAAACTTACTACTAAAGAATAGTCATTAGTTGGCAAACTTGGAATCAATAAGTACCCAGTATTATTGGAATGAAAGGTCTTATCACCCATTTGTACCGTAAAAGGAATCTTGGGTTCAGATTGAATGAAGAGGAAATTTGTCTTTTGCGCAGCCACCCCCATCGATAGGCAAATGCCTACGATCAGAACCAGGGATTTTGAAATTTTGGCTATTAAACGCATCAAGACAGATTTTTTACAAATTTAGTTTAAATATTCAACTCGCACTTATCCTTCATTTTTAAGCAAAATTCATTCCAATTTTACCTTTCACTGAATTATTAACGCTCAAACAATACGCACTATTATCTTTACTATTAGATAAAACATTGAATATGAAGAAAATTATGGCAATCCTGGGCCTTTTTTGGGCTTTTGGATCTATGGCACAAACTGCCAACAACGACAGCTGGAAAAAAATTTACAGAGAAACCCCAGTCAAAATCAACGATCTGGTTCATACCAAACTTGATGCAAGCTTCGACTACAGCAAGTCGTACTTGAACGGAAAGGTATGGTTAACCCTCAAACCTCATTTCTATGCCACTGATACCCTACAATTAGATGCAAAAGGAATGAATATCCATACGGTGGAACTAGTTTCTGCTGGAAAAAATACCAAACTCACGTATACATACGATAGTTTATTCCTTACTATTAAACTGAATAAGACCTATCAGAAAGACGAAAAGTATACGATCTATATCGATTATACTGCTAAGCCAAATGAATTTAAAACAGAAGGAAGTGCAGCTATCACAGATGCAAAGGGTTTATACTTTATTAATCCAACTGGAGCAGATAAAAAGAAACCTACTCAAATATGGACCCAAGGTGAGACCGAAGGTACATCTGTTTGGGTACCTACTATTGACCGTCCCAATCAAAAATGTACCAACGAGTTTAACTTAACGGTTCCCGCTAAATACGTTACACTATCAAATGGTAAACTAGCTGCCCAAGTAAAAAATGCAGATGGCACTAGAACAGATAGCTGGAAAATGGAATTACCACACTCACCTTATTTGTTCTTTATTGGCGTTGGAGAATATGCCGTTGTGAAGGATACATATAAAGGAAAAGAAGTGAACTATTATGTAGAGAAAGATTATGAAAAAGTAGCACGCAAGATCTTTGGATTAACTCCAGAAATGATGCAATTCTTTTCTGAAAAAGTTACTGGCGTAGAATATCCTTGGAATAAATATAGTCAGATAGTAGGCAGAGAATATGTTAGCGGCGCGATGGAAAATACTACTGCTACTTTGCACCAAGAATCAGCACAACAAGATGCCCGCGAATTAGTAGATGGTAATAGTTGGGAAGGAACTGTTGCTCATGAATTATTTCACCAATGGTTTGGAGACTATGTAACTGCTGAAAGCTGGAGTAATATTACTGTGAATGAAAGCTTTGCTGATTATAGTCAATTGCTTTGGGAAGAATATAAATACGGAGCTGATGCTGCAGGCTTTGAGCAATACAAAGAAATGCAGAGTTATTTAGGTAGTGGCAGCGGCGCAAAAGATCTAGTGCGTTTTTATTATCACGATAAAGAAGATGTATTTGATCAAGTAAGTTATCAAAAAGGCGGACGCATATTACACATGTTGCGCAACTATGTAGGAGATAAAGCATTCTTCGCTTCATTGAATAAATACTTAACAACTAATAAATTCGGAAATGGCAACGCACACAAATTGCGTTTGGCATTTGAAGAAGTAACTGGTAAAGATTTGAACTGGTTTTTTAATCAGTGGTACTTCGGAAACGGACATCCAAAATTAGAAATCAATTACGCTTACGATTCTGCTGCACATATTGCCAATGTTTATGTGAAGCAATCACAAACTGGTGATAAGGTTTTCAAATTACCAATGGCGATTGATATTTATTATGGTGCACAAAAAACAAGACACCAGGTTTGGGCAAATAACAAAGCTGATACTTTTTCATTTGCGGCTGCAACAAAGCCCGACTTGATCAATGTGGATGGTGATAAAATACTCTTGTCTGACAAAAGAGATAATAAAACCTTGGCTGAATTTATTCATCAGTATACCTATGCTGGTAAATATTTAGACAGAAGAGAAGCATTGGATTTTGCTTCTAAAAAAATGAGCGACCCTACTGCTTATCAACTGCACGTTAAAGCATTGAGCGATCCGTACGAACGCATTCGTGCAAAAGCAATACAAGGATTATCATTAGCTAAAACAATTGATGAAGCTACTTATACAAAAATTGCGGCTATTGCAAAAAATGATCCTAAAAGAATAGTAAGATCTGATGCAATTGATCTATTGGCAAAATCAAAGAAGTCATCCTACAAAGATCTTTATCTATCTGCATGTAACGACTCATCTTATTCAGTTGCAGGAGCGGGTTTAGTAGCACTATCAACAGTTGATAGTGTGGCCGCCTATAAATTAGCCCTGGACTTGGCAAAGCAACCTTCAAAAGGAAGATTAACTGCTGCTATTTCGAATGTAATCATTGAATACGGAGATGAATCTGCATATGATTATATCATGAATAATTTCAAAAGCCTGCCGTTATCTCAGGAGAAATTTAGTGTAGTAAGTTCTGTAGGTGAATTCCTTGCAAAGATTACTAATCAACAAAAGTTTGAGCAAGGTGTAGACGAGATCGTGAAGTTCAGAGATGAAATTCCTGCACAGATCAAAGTTCAAACCGACCCTTTTATCAACAATATGATCTTAAAAGGATTGGCAACTAAGAAAGAAAAAGCCGGAGCAAAAGCAATGGCCGATTATGTGAACAGTAAGATCCCTACAAAAAAATAAAGACTTATCTAAAAAGCAAAAGCCTCAAAGTTTACTTTGGGGCTTTTATTTTACCTAGATGCCCCGGCTTGAAAGCCGGGGTTAACGTATTTCTATAGAAAATGGTAGCCCATCCGAGAGCTGCTCCATTTTTCACTTTTATCTTTTATCCTTTCACTTCTTCTTCCACTCCTCACTCCTCACTCCTCACTCCTCACTTCTCACTTCTCACTTCTCCTCCTCTCTTCACTCTTATCTTTTATCTCTTCACTTCTCTTCCACCTTCGTCTTAATCTTTACTTTCATCGTAATAGGTGAAGACATTTCCTGCGTTTCAGTACTGCCAGAAATATCCATTTCCATATTCTCTTCTTTCATTAAACCATTGGCCCTATTATAAATACGCTCACCACTACTAAATCCTTTTAAATTCTGCTCCATTTTCATGCCAGCCTGTTCCACATTAGTGTGAATTGAAAAATCGGTTTTAACATGGATACTTACGGTTGAATCGCTTAGTTGCATCACAATAAACTGATTGAAAATTTTCGTAGTCTCTGATGTAGAAGAATCAGTCCATTGATAACCAATATGCAAATTTGAACTTGGTACAGTTAAGAATAATCTACTATTATCATCCTGCATTCCAGTTTGATTTAGTAAGGCCAACTTTGAATTCTTAACGACTTTATCATTTTCAACTTCAATTGTTTGTGGATGGTTGATCAATTCCATTACTTGGGCATACATAGGATTTGACTTGTCATTCGGATTATCTGTATCAAGCTTTTGTTCTATGCCATTCATCAAAACAACATAATTCATGCGCAAAGGGGTAACCTGCAAAGTATAACCCGTATTAGTTACAGCGGTTAATTCATATATAGTTTGAATGGTGCCATCATTATGCATCTGCATATGATTATCCATCACTGTTACTTCAGCAAGATTATTGGCAGTTGAGTTTACTATAAATTTTTTTCCAACGGGGAGTTTCAAACTTTGTGCATTTCCAACAGAAAACTGAAGAGAAATCAGCGCAAAAAAATAGATGTATTTCATAAAACTGGATTGTGTCCACTACCAACTTCCACTGGCACCGCCACCACCACTGCTTCCGCCTCCAAATCCGCCGAAGCCGCCGCCACTATCACCACCACCCCAGCCTCCACCGCCGCCGCCTCTTCCTCCACCTGATAATAGTGAAGTCCATAACAAAGTTTCGGCTAAACCACCAACACCTCTTCGGCTCATCATGCCACCACCGCCTCCACCTCTTCCGGCAGAAACAATGACAATCACTATAACGAGGATGATAATAAATGTTAAAATAGATCCACCGCCTTTACCGCCAGATGGCTTCTGGCGTGCCACTTTATATTCGCCAACAGCAGCTTTTGCGATTGACGTAGTTGCTGCATCAATACCATGATAATAATCGCCCGTTTTAAAACTCGGAGCGATATCATTTCGGATGATACTAGCTGTAGTGATATCTGGAATAGCACCTTCTAGTCCATAACCAACTTCAATTCTTATTTTACGATCGTCGATCGCTGCAACAATTAAGACACCATTATTTGTTTTCTTATTACCGATTCCCCAATCGCGAAATAGTTTGGTAGAATATTCTTCAATCGGGTAATCTTTCAAAGTCTTGATCAATACAACAGCAATTTGGTTAGAACTGCTATCATCAATCGCAACAAGTTTCCTTTCTAAAATATCTCGTTGTTCTGGCGATAAAACATTGGCCGCATCATTTACCAATCTTGGTGGATTGGGTTTGGGCAAAATGTCTTGAGCCGATACCAGCGATAGTGTAAAAAAACTAAATAGTATGATTAAGAATTGCTTCATGCGATAGTATAAAGTAGGAGCGTAATTTTTACGCTCCTACTAATTATTTACCAAATACGATTTCGTCGGGTAATTCATTTTTATCGGTATGTGCCTCATAAGGAAAATGTGTTTCCAATGCTTTTCCGATTGACTTTACCACTGTGGCGATCCCGCTTGCATAATCTTGCTTATTAAAATGAGCTAGCATATTTTGCACTTCTGCATTCCAAAATGCATCGCCCACTTTTTGATGGATTCCTTCATCTCCAAAAACAGCCAACTGACGATCTTTCATTGCAATATAAACGAGTGCTGCATTACGAGCTGCCGTTTCATGCATCTTAAGATTACCGAAAATTTCCTTGGCTCTGCGCAGTGGGTCTACATAGGTACACCTGCTTTCGATATACACACGCACTTCCCCACTGGTGCTGGTTTCAGCCTCCCGAATAGCTTGCACTATTTGTTGCTGCTCTGCCTCAGAAAAGTAACTGACTGCTTTTTTTGAAAATAAAGAAAACATGAATCGGTTTTAGAATTTTACTTCAGGAGCTTTCTCTGAACCAACTGTAGCAGTGAATCCTTCTTTTTGTTTGAATCCAGTAATGCTAGCCAGTATATTCATTGGGAAAGAACGTGCTTTGATATTGTAATCAGCAACGGCAGCGTTAAAGTCGTTACGTGAAACTTTGATCCTGTTTTCAGTTCCTTCCAATTGCGCTTGTAAACCACGGAAAGCTTCGTTAGCTTTTAGGTTTGGATAATTTTCGGTCAATACCATTAATTTACCTAAAGCCTGAGATAACTGACCTTGTGCAGCTTGAAACTGTTGTAATTTTTCAGGCGTTAAATCCTTCGCATCCAATTTGATCTGCGTTGCGCTAGCTCTAGCTTGAATTACATTCGTAAGGGTTGTTTGCTCAAAATTAGCTTCCCCTTTAACAGTGCTTACCAAATTAGGAATCAAATCAGCACGACGCTGATAATCTGATTGTACGTTATTCCATGCCTTTTTAACAGTTTCATCCTGTTGTACCAAACCGTTGTATCCATTGCAGCCTGACCAACCAAGTATTAATATTAATCCGGCGATAACGATCAAGGTGATGTTTTTTGTGCTCATACAAATTTTAATTTAAGTGTAATTTAAATGTTTGTCGCAATACCGCTAATAATATTACAAAATAAGTGCCATTAGAAAAAGATAGCTAAAATGGCAGACTTTGAATTAATACAATAAAAAAGACTGCCCAATTGGACAGTCTCACTTAAAAAATAGATTTGATTATGAATTAATTGCATCAATACCAGGAAGCGATTTGCCTTCAAAGTATTCAAGCATGGCTCCACCACCGGTAGAAACATAGCTAACCTGATCAGCAAATCCGAATTGATTAACAGCGGCAACACTATCACCACCTCCTACTAAAGAGAAAGCGCCATCTTTTGTTGCAGCAGCAACAGCAATAGCGATCGCTTTTGTTCCGTGTTGGAATTTTTCCATTTCAAATACACCCATCGGACCGTTCCAAAGAATGGTCTTTGACCTTTTGATCACGTTCGAGAATTGTTCGGTTGCATGCACGCCGATATCCAATCCCATCCAACCATCGGGAATACTGTTACTTGGCGCGTTGGAAGTATTTGCAGTTGCTGAAAATGCATCAGCGATCACAGAATCAGAAGGCAGGTGAATACAAACACCTTTTGCTTCTGCTTTTTTCAAGATTTCAATCGCAGTGTCTAAACGATCATTCTCACAAAGAGAATTACCGATCTGTCCACCTTGTGCTTTCATAAAAGTATAAGCCATTCCACCACCAATGATAATATCAGTTGCTCTTTCCAATAGATTCTCAATGATCAAGATCTTATCAGAAACTTTAGCGCCACCAATAATAGCGGTGAATGGTTTTTCACCTTGGTGCATTACTTTTTCAGCACTCGCAACTTCGCCTTCCATTACTAAGCCAAACATTTTTTTATCGCCAGGGAAGAATTGAGCAATCACTGCTGTAGAAGCGTGTGCACGGTGAGCAGTACCGAAAGCATCGTTTACATAGATATCGCCAAGTTTACTTAATTTTTCAGCAAAAGCTACATCCCCTTTTTCTTCTTCTTTATAGAAACGTAAGTTTTCTAATAAAAGAACTTCACCAGCTTGTAAAGAAGCTGACAATCTGATAGCACTTTCACCAATACAATCGTCCGCGAATTTTACAGTTGCACCATCTAACAATTTGATCAAATGGTTCACTAAATGTTTTAAAGAATATTTTTCTGTAGGTCCGTCTTTTGGACGTCCGAAATGGCTCATCAGGATCACGCTTCCGCCATCTGCCAATATTTTTTTAATAGTGGGTATCGTAGCACGCATACGGTTATCGTCAGTAATAACGTATTCAGCATTTAGGGGCACGTTAAAGTCAACGCGAACTAAAGCTTTCTGTCCTTTGAAATTGTGTTCAGAAAATTTGCTCATGATTAATAATTTAAAAATGAAAAAACCGCAGGGTCGAAATTGCGCAGAGAAAATAAACTCAGCGCAATTGTCTCTGCGGTTTTTAAAATATGATTAGCTTTTATTAGCTGATTTTCCCAGCGAAAAACTTCACTGTACGAACTAGCTGAGATACATAGCTCATTTCATTGTCGTACCAGCTCACGGTTTTAACCAATTGGTGATCACCAACAGTTAATACTTTAGTTTGAGTTGCATCAAACAATGAACCGAAATGAGTTCCGATAACATCGGTACTTACGATTTCATCTTCTGTGTAACCAAAACTTTCGTTGCTAGCTGCTTTCATTGCTGCATTGATCTCTTCTACGGTTACTTTTTTAGCAAGGATAGTAGTCAATTCAGTTAATGAACCAGTAATTACTGGAACACGCTGAGCGCTTCCGTCTAATTTGCCTTTCAATTCAGGTAAAACCAAGCCAATTGCTTTTGCAGCACCAGTACTGTTAGGAACGATGTTCTGAGCAGCTGCTCTTGCACGGCGAAGGTCTCCTTTAGGATGCGGCGCATCTAAAGTATTCTGATCGTTAGTATATGCGTGGATGGTAGTCATGATACCAGAAACGATCCCAAAAGAATCATTTAATGTTTTAGCCATTGGAGCCAAACAGTTGGTAGTACATGAAGCACCAGAGATGATAGTTTCAGAACCATCTAAAATGTCGTGGTTAACGTTGAAAACAACAGTTTTCATTTCTCCTGTAGCAGGAGCAGAAATAACTACACGCTTAGCACCAGCAGTAATATGCGCCTGTGCCTTTTCTTTATCGGTAAAGAATCCTGTAGATTCGATAACAACGTCTACTTGGTGTGCTCCCCAAGGAATCTGTGCTGGATCTCTTTGAGCATATATTTTTACTGTTTCTCCATTTACAATGATAGAATCAGCTGTAGCTGTAACTGTGGCGTCGAAACGTCCTTGTGCACTATCATATTTCAGAAGGTGTGCTAAAACAGCAGGACTGGTCAGGTCATTAATGGCAACAATCTCAATTCCGTCCATATTGTAAATCTGACGATAAACAAGACGGCCGATACGTCCAAAACCATTGATGGCGACTTTAACTGTACTCATGAACAATTGATTTTAATGATAAATATTTAAAAAGAGTTGCGAAGTTAACGAATTGTACAAAAAAAGGGTGCTAAATCTCTATTAAATCTGTGGAGAAGTAGAAAAATATATAAAAAAGGTCAGAAAATTTTGGCAGAAAGGCATGACGCCCCTATTTTTGCAACCCATTATAAAAATGGCCGGTTCGTCTATCGGTTAGGACAGCCCCCTTTCACGGGGCAAAGACGGGTTCGATTCCCGTACCGGCTACACTAGATTAACTGAAACCCTTGATTATATTAATAGTCAAGGGTTTTTTGTTGCAGAAAATTACAGTTTTCCAAAAATGTACTTAAATACCATGATAACACGAGAATTCACGAAATCAAGTTCTTCCTTTTTCATTTAGCCCAGTTATTCTAATAAAAATGTATTTTTTAATTGCTGTATTATTTGCTCCAACCTGATATTCCCCATCCCCTGTTGTTTAAGAATTTGACTAATATCTGGCGATTCCGTTTTGAGGTGATCGATATAGGACATTAGATCGGTTTTAATCATCAAGGGAACTTCTACCCTAGTTTGTGGATCTAGTATTGCCGTTAATTTTATGATATCATTTTTATGCTTTATGATATCCACTTCTTGAACAGAATGACCTTCATCCCGCCTTGCTTTATTGCTTAAAAATGCCCTGACTTTTAAACAAATTAATGCACAGTCATTTGCTACATGTAACCCATCAGAAATAATGGTATTGTCTATCGTGAACTTATAAAAAACGTCATCTAATAATATAGCCGATAAGCTTGAAGCATCTTCACCA
>JAPLEO010000133.1 GCA_026391125.1 Bacteroidota bacterium | reverse complement strand
TTTCGAAAAGTCATTTCAAATAAGTTGAATGGCTTTCTATTCTGCCAGTTTTGTCGGGTTGCTGTTTCAGAAAGATAAGCTGCAATACCAAATACAGCTAAGAAGATGAGCATATTACCCCATTTGATCTGTTTGGGTCGGATACCTTTTTGTGGAATTCTTCGATCACTAAAATTGGTAGTGATGCCTGCCACCAGGATCAATCCTGGAAAAACCCAGGGCGTTTTAAATGCCAGAAATGTTACCGCAGTTGCAACTGCCATGATTACTTGAGTGATGGTATTGTGAACCGCGATGCCAAAAATCCTAAAAGTGGAATACACGATAAATCCAATCGCCATGGGTTGTACAAAAAGAAAAATTCCTTGGGGTAAACTCTTGTCATCCATATAATCGATGAGAAAAGATAAAGCACCCATGATCACACTGGCTGGTATGATCCAAATGATCAGCGTTAAAATAGCCAGAGACAGACCACCTCTCTTATATCCAATCAGGGTAAGTGTTTGCGTGGAGGAAGCACCTGGTAAAAACTGACAGAATCCATTGTATTCTAACAATTCTTCTTCTGTTAGATCTTTTCTTTTGTGTACAAAAGTGTTCATCATCATACCCATATGACCCTGTGGGCCGCCAAAGGCAGTCAAGCTGTGTAAAAACACGGCTTTTAAAAAAGGTATATGTCTGAATAACACCAATATTAAAAAATTGGTAAAATATAAAGGTAAGTTATACGATGTTGCAAATATTCGTAAACATTATTGCATTTGATTTAACAACCTGATTCAAATCACAAAATTCCCACTTACACGCCTGTATTTTTGAAAAACGAATCAACATTACTGATACCCTTTCTTTTTAAAATCATTTGTAAAATTTAAACGATGCTATCAAAATCGCAAGCCAAAGTGTTTTTCCTTGGTGGTACCATGGTAACTTTTGTGATTTTTCTGGGATTATCCTGGAATTCACTTAGTAAGGAAGTGCCCAAAAGAACACATGAAGAAAATCTTACTGCCCAAGTAGTTGCTGGTAAACATATTTGGGAAAAAAACAATTGTATGGGATGCCATACCATTCTAGGAGAAGGCGCCTACTATGCCCCTGAACTTACTAAAGTTTATGAGCGCAGAGGAGAAGCTTATATTAAAGTAGCCCTCATGACCAAAACACCATGGCAGCCTAGGGGCCGCCAAATGGTGGCATATGGTATGAGCGATAAAGATGCAAGTGACGTAGTTGCCTTTTTAAAATGGATTGGAGAAATCGATTTGAATGGCTTTCCTCCTAAACCAGATTTAAAGAAATAATCAACTAACTATTAAACATAAAAAAATGAAATATAAATCACAAAAAGTAGCTTATTGGTTTTTTGCCTTTTCTATGCTACTACTGATTTTACAAATTATTTACGGCTTCATCATGGCATTTGCCCACTTGGGTTATGATAATCTTCATCCCGTAATTGCTTTCAATACAGCCAGAGCAGTGCATACGAATCTTTTAGTGGTTTGGCTTTTATCAGGCTTTATGGGAGCTGCCTACTATATTATTCCCGAAGAGGCAGAATATGAATTGGTTAATGTGAAACTGGCATATATACAATTAATTACTTTGGCTTTAGTGGGTGTGACCGCTGTGATTGGCTATCACTTTAACTATTGGGAAGGAAGAAAATTTTTAGAAATCCCCCGCCCATTAGACTGGTTAGTAGTTGCCAATGTGCTTACATTTCTTGGGATTATTCTCACAACTCTTTTCAAAGGTAAAAAACGAACAACAACCTCATTGGTATTAACTATGGGATTGGTTTTTGCCGCTTTACTTTATTTACCAGGTATGATCTGGTTCGATAACCAAACCATGGATAGTTTTTTCCGTTGGTGGGTAGTGCATCTTTGGGTAGAGGGTGTTTGGGAATTAATCATGGGTGGTATACTTGCTTTTCTGTTAATTAAAATTACAGGTGTTGATAGAGAAGTGATTGAAAAATGGTTGTATGTAATTGTTGGATTAACATTTATTTCAGGCATTCTAGGAACAGGTCACCATTATTATTATATCGGCGTTGGAAAAGTATGGCTTATTGTAGGCGGAATTTTTTCTGCGCTTGAACCACTCGCTTTTTTGGCAATGGCTCTGTTTGCAATTGCTATGTATCGCAAGGGAGAGAAAAAACATCCAAATAAAATTGCTTTGAGCTGGACCTTGGGCACCGCCATTGTTTCTTTTGTAGGTGCGGGACTATTAGGATTAGCCCATACCTTACCACAGGTGAATATGTACACCCACGGAACCTTGGTTACGGCCATGCATGGCCACCTTGCTTTCTGGGGTGCCTATGGTATGATTGTGTTAGCATTCATAAGCTATTCGCTACCTAATTTAACTGGTAGAAAATTATATGACAGTAACAGAGGAGTACTTGCTTTTTGGCTTTCGAATATTGGAATGCTAGGAATGACTGTAGCATTTGGCGTAGCTGGTGTTGCGCAGGTCTATTTAGAAAGAAGGGTTGGATTAGAATTTGGTGATGTTCAAAAAGAAATACAGGTTCACTTCCTGATTTTGATCATTTGTGCTACCATGTTTACAACTGGCATTGGTTTGTTTATTGCAGAATTCATTAGATATGGTCAGCCTACTGATGAAGCTTTAATTGCAGCAACCGATCATGATGCATAAGCTTTGATGAGCTGAAAAAATGAGTTCAAAATAACTATAGAGGAGGGTGGCCTTGCTGAAATATTTTCAAACCTGGCCACCCTTTTTATTCATCCCATACAAGAATCAATCGTATTATCATGGCCGAAAATGTACCTTATTATCATCCAGTTGGCAAAGAAATAGAAGTTTTTACACACGCTTATCAAAATCGGTTGCCTATACTATTGAAAGGGCCTACAGGATCAGGCAAGTCAAGATTCATAGAATCAATGGCTTGTCAGTTAAATAAAAAATTATTAACCATCAGTTGCCATGAAGAAACTTCTTCTACTGATTTAATAGGACGATTTATCATTAAAGGAGCTGAAACTGTTTGGTTAGACGGGCCCCTTACCATTGCCATAAAAGAAGGCTACCTCATATATCTCGATGAAATTGCAGAAGCAAGGCCAGACGTAATAGTTGCCATTCATCCACTGACCGACCACCGAAGAGAACTGTTTATTGATAAATTAGGGGAGACTTTTAAAGCACATGAAGACTTTATGTTGGTTGCCTCCTTTAACCCTGGGTATCAACGTGGTTTTAAAGAGTTGAAACCATCCACCAGACAGCGGTTTGTTGCTATGACTTTTAATTATCCAAATGCAAAAATTGAAACAGAAATCTTAATCAACGAGAGTAAGGTAGAACCAGAAATGGCAAAGAAACTGGTAGCACTTGGTATTAAAATCAGAAACCTTTCAGAACTCGGATTAACAGAAACCGTTTCTACCAGATTATTGGTAGATGCGGGTAAATTAATTCAATCCGGTTTGTCTAAAAGACTCGCAGTAAAAGTTGCAGTTGTGGAACCACTAACAGATGATCCGCAAATTTTATCAGCCCTGAACGATTTGACCGATTTGATGATTTGATGATTTGATTGCGCATTGAAATGAAAAAAAATAAAGAATGGCATTAGATGAATATCTTTTTGGGAAAGCTGCCAATTACTTTAAGAAAAATAAAAAAGTATCTGCAGAAATTTTAGAACGAACTGTATATCTAAATGATATTAAACAACGATTAATTATTTTATCAAGAGCTATTACCGGTGAAGCCATTGAAATATTTCCAGCTGAACGAGAAGGCGGGTTCAAAGAAAATAATTTTTTTATGCCTTCATCCTGTGCTTTATTTTCTGAACTGAACCAAAATATTTCTTTTTATTTTTTTCGTACACTCTACCTTTCAACCCAAAAAAAACTAAAATTGAATTGGTATGGCTTAGAGGAACTTCCTATTCAAGATGCACAAAAATTTGCTGCAGAAAATGCTCCAAAAATTCTATCCCAATTATTTGAAGAATTTCCGGTCACGAAAGAAATTTATCTTGAATTAAAAATACAGTTACAGCAAAGCACTACTTCCAATAAGCAACCCGAATTAAGCTGGCTTTATGGCAAATGGATGCGTGATACTATTTTAAAAAAGGAAAAAAATAATCTGAAAAATATTGGTGACCAAACAAAGACTATAGAAGCACACAAAACACCAACGGTTATTAAGGCTAACGCAGTAGAAGAAGTAATTACTATTGAGGTAGATAAAAAACAACAGGAAGAATATGTGTTTACCCACAACTTTGAAAAAGTAGAAACCGCAGATGAGTTTAGTGGCGTATGGCGTGACTTTGATGGAGATGATGAATTAGAAAAGCAAGCAAACGCACTGAATGAATTGAAGATGAAATATACGGTTAGGGTTGATGAGATGGCCCACTCGGTTTATCAGGCAGATTTTACGGAGAATACGAATATCTCTTATAGCGAGGAAAATGAAACTAATGGGCACCATTATGCCTACGACGAATGGGATCAGTCTAAACAATCCTATAAAAAATTATTTTGCAAAGTTTATCCATACAGTCCCGCAAATACTGCTGTTTCCTACTATCAAGAGACCTTAAAAAAATATTCAAGTACCTTAAGTGGGTTACGAAAAATGATGACCCATGTTAACAATAAAATGCAACAGCAAAGACGACAGGTTCAGGGAAATGAATTTGAAATTGATGCAGTAACAGATTTATATGCAGATGTGCACTCTGGACATACCCCATCTGAAAAAATTTACCTATCTAATCGAAAAATTGAAAAAGATTTGAGTATTTTAATTTTACTCGATATCAGTTTATCGAGTGATGGGTATGCAAATGGAAACCGGGTAATTGATGTTGAAAAACAAGTAAGTATTTTGTTCGGTGAAATTTTATATGAATTCAATATCGACTTTGCAATTACTAGTTTTTATTCCAAAACAAGAAACCACTCATCTTATCTAAGCTTAAAAGGTTTTGAGGAAGGATGGAATACTGCAAAACACAAAATAGGTGCTATTGAACCTTGTGGCTATACTAGAATAGGTGCCGCCCTGAGGCATTCAGGTGCTTTACTTGATCATCGTGATTCTAAAAATAAATGGGTCATTTTGATTTCAGATGGCAAGCCTAACGATTATGATAAATACGAAGGGAATTATGGGATACAAGATGTTAAACAGGCTCTGAGAGAATTGAATATGCGCCAGATAAATTCCTATGCCCTGGCAATTGAAGCGGAAGCTAAATTCTATCTGCCCCAAATGTTTGGACAAAATCATTATCAAATTCTTACAACGCCGGTAGAACTTTTACAAGCCTTGGTAAAATTATACGAGAAAATTAAACATCAATCATAAGTAAGAAAAATGGATTTGTTAGAAAAAGAATCTGAAAATTTTTATTATCCGCCTGGAGGCCTACTTATTTGGATCATCATCTTTCTTGAGCTGATAACATTTGGCATGGGAATAATTGCGTTTTTATTTTATGGGAAACAAGATCCAATAACATTTCATGAAAGCAGAATTAACCTAAATATGGTAATTGGGGTTACAAATACTTTTTTGCTATTAACAAGTGGATATTTCATGGCCGAAACGGTTAATCAATGGAAAAAAAAGAAGCAGAACAGAGCCAAAATATATTTGCATTTAACCATCACAGGAGGAATACTTTTTATTACTTTAAAATGTATTGAATATTTTCAAAAAATACAGATAGGCATATCATTGGATACAAATTTATTTTATACTTTCTATTGGCTTTTAACTGCTTTTCATTTGGTACATGTATTGGTAGGAACTGTTTTTTTAATTTTTATGTACATTAAAATTGATAAAAATATTCTTCTTGAAGATATGGAAGCTACTGCCGCATTTTGGCATATGTGCGATCTAATCTGGTTACTACTCTTCCCAACACTTTATCTAATAGTATAATTTCATATCCCTTCAGATGAATCACCAAAATAGAAATGCTTGGATTGCTTTAATGATACTTACGGCAACTACCACTAACTTAGCAAATTTGAAATCTGCCGCCTATTTTATTATAGGAATCGCCGTAATAAAAATTGGTTTGGTTTCATTTCAGTTTATGGATTTGAGAAACGCACACCTATTTTGGAAAACTGCATTTACTGGTCTGATTCTTTTATTCGCGGTAATTATTGTTTTTCTTTTAAAATAAGTCTCTAAAATAAAAAAGAGCGCTTTCTATT
Source organism: Bacteroidota bacterium (assembly GCA_026391125.1). GTDB lineage: Bacteria > Bacteroidota > Bacteroidia > Chitinophagales > Chitinophagaceae > Sediminibacterium. The sequence continues at coordinate 2,520 of JAPLEO010000133.1, read as the reverse complement.
ATTTTTTCAATCCAATCTCTCTCAATCTTTCATCAAGGTACTCTCCTGCAGTGATAGTATCATAAACTTTCGGATGATCTGTATCAATACAAGATTCAAGGCAATCTAAACTCATTTCACTGCGTGGGTGCAAGAAAAATGGCATTGAAAATCTACTGGTATGCCAAAGGTCGCGTGTGGGATTCACAACCCTATGTGTAGTGCTTTTTAAACGATTATTGGTAAGGCGTTGCAACATGTCACCTACGTTTACAACGATCTGTTCTGGTAAAGATGTGACCCCGATCCATTCTCCTTGTTTGGTCAAAACTTGCAACCCGTCTGCTGATGCACCTACTAATAAAGTGATCAGATTAATGTCTTCATGCTGTTCTGCACGGATGGCACTCTTAGGTTCGCTTGTGATGGGCGGATAATGGATACATCGTAAAATGCTATTCCCTTTTTCTATATAACTATCGAAATAATATTCATCAAGTCCGAGGAACAAAGCAATGGCTTGCAACAAAGCTTCCCCACTTTTTTCGAAGTGGCGATAAGCATCGAATATGGTTTGATTGAATTCAGCAATCTCATTGACTTGTACATTGTTTGGATAATCTGCTTTGAGCGGATCAGAGGGGGCAACTGTTTGTCCGTATTGAAAAAACTCCTTCAAATCTGGCGCATCACTACCTTTTGCATGTTCTCTACCAAAACTTGTATAGCCGCGCTGACCAGCTAAACCAGGAATTTCATATTGCAATTTTTTCTCCAGTGGTAGAGAAAAAAATTGCTGAACATATTCATATTGTTTGGCGATCAACGAATCGGGGATCCCATGGTTTTTAACCGCAACAAATCCAACCGTTTCGTATGCCGAACCAAGAGCTTGTATGAAACTTGCTTTTTTTACCGGATCTCCACTTAGAAATTCCGCTAGGTCAACAACAGGTATACTCATGTTACAATGTTTAGTATGAACAATGTTAAATTTATACTGTTAAAAATACAAAAGAACCAGCAAATGCTTTGGTATGTATAAAAGAAGCATATTGCAAGAACTTTATCAACCATTTATATGAAGCAATCTGTTAACCTATCTTATGTCATAATGCTCCTTGCATTCATTAGTTGTGCGAAGCCGCCACAAAAGTTTGATGATAAGGAAGCCTATCAATTTCAATCGGTGGATGGCAAACCGAACTATGCCGATTTACATTTCTGGGCAGCCCATCCATATAAACGGGACCCGTCCGACAGTGTGCCAAAACCGCTGAGAGCCAATTACAAAGCGGATTCTACGGTTGATATTTTTTTTATTCACCCTACCTCTTATACTGCTGTAGAAAAGAATTTTGGTTGGAATGCCGATATTCAGGACCCTGCACTTAATGGTAAAACAGATATGGGATCGATCTTATACCAAGCCAGCATTTTTAATGAAGCTGGAAGGGTTTTTGCACCAAGATATCGTCAAGCCCATTTGTCGGCCTATTTTCCAAAAGACAAATCAGACAGTATTGAAGCCGCTAAGGCATTTGAAATTGCTTATCAGGATGTAAAAGCGTCATTTGAATATTATTTAGCGCACTTTAATAATGGAAAACCCATCGTGATTGCCTCACATAGTCAGGGTAGCACCCATAGTAAAAGGCTACTAAAAGAATTTTTCGACGGTACGGTTTTGAAGAACAAATTGGTGGTGGCTTATGTGGTTGGGATGGTTTTTGATACTAAGTACCTGACCACAATTCCAGCCTGTGAAACCCCTAATCAAACGGGTTGTGTGTGTGCTTGGCGTACTTATAAAAACGACTACGTTCCGCCCTTTGTTGAAAAAGAGCCCTATAATTCTATCGTCACCAACCCACTTACCTGGAGCAGTTCAGCCTTACACGCAGAGCGTGATTTGAATAAGGGTGGCATCTTATTAAATTTTAATAAACTGGTTCCTGGTGTCGCAGATGCAACAGTTTCTAATAAGATCCTTTGGGCAGGCAAGCCCCATTTTTTCGGGAATATGTTCTACACTTCTAAAAACTTTCATATCGCTGATTATAACCTTTACTACCTGAATGTCAGGGAGAATGTGAAGACAAGGGTCAGTGCTTTCTGGAAATAAAAGACCCCATTCCGTAGAATGGGGCCAAGCGGTTTTACTATAGGAAATTGGATTTTTATAGTTTATAAAACCGAATATCTTGATGTCTCCACCATTAACGTTCAAACTTTGATTAAACAAAGATGAACCTCTAAATACTATAGGATAAGGATAAAATGGGGGAGAGTACATAAAAGACAACCGCTTTTACAGAATTGCTGCACAAGACTAAAATAATTCTCCTCTTGGTGTTTTTAGTGAAGAGATAAAAGATAAAAGTGAAAAATGGACGGTCTTTGTCTAATCGAGTAGGAAGTAAGGGATTATTTCCCTTACTGTCCTCTCACACCACCGTACGTACCGTTCGGTATACGGCGGTTTGTTAGAATAACTTTGTTTGAAAGTTAGTTTTCCAAAAGTAATGCTTCGTAAACCCA
>JAPLEO010000089.1 GCA_026391125.1 Bacteroidota bacterium | reverse complement strand
TCTGCAAGTTTCAAACTTCCTAAAGAAGTAGTTATTGAAAAAGTAAATAAATTGGTGGTTCCAAAAATTGCGATCAACGAATTAAAGAACGTTGTTGCAAAACCCAAAAAGTAGTTCATAGATAAATAGCAGCAATCTAAAAGGGTTCCCTCGAATTATCGGGGGGACCTTTTTTATTGAAAATGTTTCTTAAATATGTTCTTTCACAAAAGCCAGACAATAATTCTTAATCATTTCGCGAACACTGGCAAATTCTCTTTTAACCTCTTCCTCTGTACCAGTTGCCTTTGCGGGGTCGGGAAAATTGTAGTGAAACTTCTCAGCCCTGCTAGGGAAATAAGGGCACCGTTCTTTTGCGTTATCGCAAACGGTGATTACATAGTCAAAGTCAATGCCCTGATATTCTAATACATTATTGGAAGTATGGTTTGAGATGTCGATTCCATCCTCTTTCATAGTTGCAATCGCTTTTGGATTTACTCCATGCGTTTCAACTCCAGCACTATAAACTTGAGCTTTATCTCCAGCAAATTTCTGAAGATAACCGTGAGCAATTTGACTGCGGCAACTATTGCCAGTACATAGTACGAGTACTTTTTTCATATTTTAATTTTGCTTGTATTTCTTTTATTAGCAGCAACCAGATCCAGGTGTGCAACATGATTTTTTTTCTGTTAATGGTTTTTGCGCAAATACCGTAATGCTGAAAATACCAGTTACGCCAGTTTTAAGTAATTCTATTTTTTCAGGAGTTAAATACCGGCTCAAAATATCATCTGGAATGGTAATTGGTTTTTCTTTTTGAAGCACCACATTTTCGAACCCATTGGTATTGATCAGTTCAAGGTATACGTCTTTTTGAATTGCCCCAGATACACATCCGGCATACATTTCTGCATCTTTGCGTAAACCTTCGGGTAGTACTCCAGTAATCACCACATCGCTAATACTAAAATGGCCACCAGGTTTTAATACTCTATAGATTTCTTTGAAAACCCCATCCTTGTTTGGAACCAAGTTCAACACACAGTTGCTCACAATTACATCTGCTACATTTGAAGTGATAGGCATATGTTCAATATCACCTTGTCTGAATTCAACGTTATTGAACCCACGCACTTCTGCATTTGTTCTTGCTCTATCGATCATGGCTGTTGTAAAATCTATTCCAATCACTTTACCAGATTCACCAGTTTCATGGCGTGCAATAAAGCAATCATTACCAGCGCCGCTTCCAAGGTCCACTACGGTATCGCCTTTTTTGATTTTCGCAAATTGGGTTGGTAAACCACAGCCTAAACCAAGGTCAGCTTCAGCATTATAACCTTCTAGATTTGTGTAATCGTCGCTCATGATATTGTATACTTCGGTTGAGCAACCACCTGCACCACAGCAGGAAGACATATTGGTTTCTTTATCTTGTAAGGCAATCTCGCTATACTTTTGTCTTACTATCTCTTTTAATTGTTCATCTGTTTGCATAATTCGTATTTTAAGTTGTTTATAATATCGTAATAAGACGATGAATCATTTCAAAAAAAATCAACAGCACTTTGATTTTGAAGTCAACAATGTTTGAAATAGTTCTCCCATTTGTGACATTGCTTTTTTCCAAACCTTTTCATCGATACAATAACATACGGAAGCACCTTCAATATCACCCTTGATCAAACCCGCTTCTTTTAATTTGATTAAATGTTGCGAAACGGTACTTTGCGACAAGGGTAATTCATCTACAATATCACCACAGATGCAGGCCTGTTTTTTGACCAATAAGTTTAAGATCGCAATACGAGCAGGATGCGACAAAGCCTTAGCAATATTTGCTAATTCAATTTCTTTTTCTGTGTATTCTGTGGTTTTACTGGCTCCCATATTCATCGTAAAAATACGATGAATAATTTAATTTCCAAATAATTTTTTTTAAACTGCTTTTTTCCTTGAAAAATGGATTAGATATGTTGTATTTCGCCAATTAAGTAAAGCATTCCTTCTCCTGAAATATTAACCCTATCTCCTAAATATTCGCAAAAAAGAGAGCCCCCTCTTTCTGAGAGCTGCTTTGCTGTTAAGCTGGTTTTATTTAATTGCTTACTCCAATAGGGGATTAGTGTTGTGTGAGCTGAACCCGTTACGGGATCTTCATTAACTCCAGATTGGGGGAAGAAACAACGGGAAACAAAATCAACTTCATTTCCCTTGGCTGTAACGATTAATCCTCTACCACCTAATGAAGTAATCTCTATAAAATTTGGAATGATATGAGTTATTTGATGCTCATTTTCGTACACAAACATCAGATCAGTTTTTCCTTTGAATACTTTGGTTGGCTGAATATTTAAGCAATTTTTAAAATTTGGTTCGATAGCAACTTCATTGAATATATCTGAAGGGAAATTTAGCGTAAGCATATTTCCATTTTTAGTTACCATCAAATCGCCACTTCTTTTGGAGTAGAAATTAATGATTGGTCCTTGATAATTTAGCTGATTAAATAAAACATATGCGGCAGCTAATGTAGCGTGACCACAAAGATCCACTTCAGTTCCAGGTGTGAACCATCTGATCTCAAACTTATCTTCTGTTTTTATAAAAAATGCCGTTTCGGATAAATTATTTTCCATCGCAATTTTCTGTAGCGTATCATCATCGAGAAAATGGTCCAGAGGGCAAATAGCCGCAGGATTCCCTGAGAATAATTTATTGGTAAACGCATCTACTATATATAATGGGATCTTCATTTTACTAATATTTGGAAATAAAGATATAAAACAAAAAAGGGACAAAGCATCAGCTTTATCCCTTTTAATAATAACTTAAAAAATTAATATTTCTTTTTAGAAAGATTCGCGACGCTCGTTTTTAAACTTTCAAACATATCGCCCTTACTAGTATCTTGTTCAACAAACCAATGCTTGAGGCCGGCTTTTTTCCTAGCAGCGAAAATTCTGTCAAAATCTATAACACCATTACCGATCTCTGTGATCTCGCCTGCACCTGCAGACATGTCTTTCACATGCCACAATTCAAAGCGACCAGGATATTTTTCAAAATATTTAATAGGATCTTGTCCAGCTTTTGCGATCCAATAAAGATCTAATTCCATTTTCACCAAATCGCTGGAGGTTTTTGTAAGTAAATGGTCATACACCAAAGTGTCTTCAAATTTTTGGAATTCGAAATCATGGTTATGATATGCAAACTGTATGCCTGCAGATTTGGTAACGGCGCCAGATTTATCCAACAATTCAGGAAGCTTTTTATAATTTTCTGCTGTACGTTCATTTGGGAATAAATAAGAACAGGCCATATACTTTGCACCAATATTCTGCAGGTCTTCTACCGATTTTTCCCAACCATCGGTTAGTGTTCCCTTTCCCTTCATCGCAAACCCAGTTGTATGATGTGAGCTGAACACTGTAATGCCTGTTTTAGCTAAGATCGACTTGAATTCTGCCGGAGATTTCCCAAAGAAAGTTCCGTTATAACCATATAGTTCAATATTATCAAACCCTAGTGCCGCAAGCTTTTCTAAAGCGGCTTCCAGGTTTTTAGATACAGCATCTCTAACGGTATACAATTGAATACCTAATGATCTTTTTTTGAAATTGTCTGCCATAAGATTATTGGTATATAAACCTGCAGTTGCTAATGTGATACTCTGTAGAAAGTGTCTTCTTTTCATATGGTCAATTTGATGATGAAACAATCGGGGTATCAAAATAAACAATTATTGCGTCATGCTGACACAATAATGCATAAATTTTGGATAATTATTAATTGAATCCTTCCTGAAAAAATCAAAGTGTATTGATCATTTCAACTTCTTCTTCCTCCACTAATATTTTGCTTGCCTTATTGGTCACCCTTTTCTTTCCAATTGCATAGAGTAATGAGGCTGAGATTGAACAGGTAGCCATTACACCAGTCATGGGCAGTTCAGTTCCATTTTGCAGAATACTAACCATGGCAGATAATATTGCACCCACACTCATTTGGATAAAACCCATTAGTGCAGAAGCTGTTCCTGCATTTTGTGAAAATGGAGCCATTGAAAGAGCGGAGGCATTTGGAAAAATAAAACCTTGGCAACATAAAAAAAGCAGAATTAACAGAATCGTTAAGTACAAATTATGTGTTCCTAAAATAGAGGTAGTAACCAAAAGAATACCAAAACTATTCTGAAATAATAAAGCGGCTTTTACAATTTGTTCTGATCGATATTTTTTCAGTAAAATATTATTCAATTGACTGGCACTAATCAGTCCCCCAGCAATCACAGCAAAAATCCACCCGTAATATTTTTCACTTACGCCATAGATTACCATGAATACATATGGTGACCCACTGATATAGGAATATAAGCCTGCGTATGCAACGGCACCTGTAAAAGTGTAGATCGCAAATTGTGGGTTTTTGATGATTGCTAAATAGCTTTTTGCGATTGATGTTGGACGAAGTGAAAAATTAGGATCCGGCTTTTTGCTTTCTGGTAATAAGAAATAAACTGCTATAAGAATAATTGTAATTATTATGATCAGCATCCCAAAAATATATCTCCAACCTAAGTAAGCAGTGATATATCCTCCGAGGGTAGGCGCAATGATGGGAGATACTGCAACTACTAACATCAATGTTGAAAATACTTTGGCATTGTCTTTCACTTCAAACAAGTCTCGCACCATTGCTCTTGAAGCAACCATACCCACACATCCTCCTAATGCTTGAAAAAGTCTGAAAAGAATTAGGCCATTGACCGACATTGTAGTTGCACAACCTATTGCAGCAAATGCATAAATGATCAAACCAAAATACAAGGGCTTTTTTCTACCGAACCTTTCTAAGAGTGGACCATATATTAATTGACCAACCGAGATCCCAATAAAAAAGGAGGATAGCGATAGCATAACCGAAGAAACCGAAGTATTCAAACCCTTTGCGATATCAGGGAATGCTGGTAAATACATGTCTATCGAAAGCGGACCGATAGCAGTTAAAAGACCCAAAATAAGTATGAGGTAAATCTGTTTCTGAGATTTGTTCTTATTCATTATTGCTAAGTGAGATGCTAATTTAAAGGCATCTATTCATTTTTCTAATGGTCAAAACTTACCACTCTTGATATTTTCCAATCTCCATTCACATTCTTCCAGATCATTAAAAATCTAAATGTGCCAATTTCTAATTTCCCATTTTCCATGTGCTTGAATTTATGCTTTCCAATTTCAATAGCACCAAACCCTTTAATAGGAATCACTTCTAATGTTCCATAAACCAGTTCACGGGTTAGTTTATCTTTTTTATCAAAGATGGTTTGAAAGTTTGTGAAAACTGTTTCAAAATTCAACAAGCCACCATTGTCTTGATACCACTCTAGGTCGGATGTAAAGTAGCTTTTCATTTTTGATAGATCTTGTTGGTTATACGCGTTAAACATTAAACTATCAAGATCTTTAATTTTATGATATAAAGCCAGATCGGAAGAAACCACCTTTTTTTCATTTGTGAATTGATATTCATGTCGGTTTAACCAATTGGTAGTTCCTTTAAATTTAACATCCATCCGTATGATAAAGGAGTTTCCTTCCAATTTGTATTTATGTCTAATAGTTGCTTCCTTTTTATCATTGCCATCTACATCATCAAATTCGGTGATTAAAGTAAAATCCCTTGAATTTGTTTTTACAAAACTGATCACTTTTTCTCTGCCAAAATATCTACCGGATTCTTTGGTGTAAGTAGTATCTGTTGAATTTGCCTTTGGCTCATTTGGATAAGTATATGCCCTGATATAACCAGCTTTGTTACTTGTATAACTGATGTCGATTTCAGCAGGCATAGTATATGAATTAGCACTTGAGTAATCTAGATAGGTTAATGTTCCCTTCCAGTGACCCGTAGAACTTGAGATTGTTGAAATTTGGAAATTGATATTTTTTATTTGCGCAGAAGCGCTCATTAATTGAGTGACTACAAATAAAACTAAGAGCGCAAGTTTTCTTAAATACATATTTTTTATTTTAAACAACCAACAACTAAAATGGATAAATGTTTTAAGGGCAAAAGGTATGTATAATATAAAAAATTCCAATTAGTTTGCCATTATATATACTATAAAAGGACTAAACTTTCCATGTTTAGCCCTTTTGACTGCAGCACTATTATAAAACAGGTGGACTTTAGAATAATTTTTCTTGAGGTGGCTTTGAGCCAGCCAATCTGATATAAACAGTAATTTGACCTCGATGGTGTGTTTGATGTTCAAATCCTTTATATAAAACAGCTGTTCTGCTCATTTCGAAACGCCCAAAGAGTTTAACTGTTTCATTCAACTGTGCTGCTGTTAATTTTTTGTGGGAGAAAAAGATGCTTAATTTTTAATTCATTTTTTAAAAATTTTGACCAATGATTTGGCAATCATTTCATAGCCTTTATCAGAAGGATGCAAACCATCATATGTAATATTAGCAGCTTTTACTGGGTAGGGGTATTCGTCAGTGGAAGGATCAAAACTTTTATCAATAAAATCGGGGTATTTATAATTTTTATATTCCCCTGATAGAGAATCTTTCAAACGCTTAAAATGAACAAGCTTTGAATGTTCCATTTCTTTTTTGTGATACAAATCGAGTACCTGTAAATGCTCATATTTGGCGATACTAACAATTGCATTGGCAAAATCTTCTAATTGCTGCCCATTTTTCGCCCGATATGATCCAGAAGCATTGTTAGTATAATTACTGATATGTACAAAATCAACTCTTTGCATGGGCGTGATGAGAACGATCTTAGCATTTTCATTGAGTTGCTTTAATTTATTGATGATCACTCGAAAGGCACCATAAACTGTTGCGGCCCCTTTATTGTTTTCATAATCCTCAAAACTACCCAATGGTTTTGCGCCCCACCAGTCGTTTGTACCCAAGAAAACAGTGTAGATGTCGGCTTTTTGTAAACCCAGTTTTTCAATATTGGCTGCAATATTAATGGCTGTCCATCCATTAAATCCCTTATTAGTAAAATGATAATTAGGTAGTTTCTCCACTACTCTAGTCATATAACCTTTGGTAATTCGGTTTCCTGCTTCGTCTTGATGATCATTTAAATAGGTAATAGAATCTCCAATAGCCACCCAAGAAATTTCCTTTTGAGTGAAGGAGTATTGTAACGTCAGTATTAAAGAGAAGAGAATTATCTTTTTCATAGCAGCATTCTTGTTAATTGAAGATATTATTTATAACTTATGTTGTAGTATGCGATTGCCATTCTTTTTACTCTTAATGTATATAAGTATGATTCTGCCAAAAACGAATGGACAGCAAGTGAATGATGCGTTACATCAAAAGAGCAATATCATTGCTGATAATGCGAAGCTCCAATTAATTTCCAATCAATTTGGATTTACGGAAGGTCCGGCTACTGATATACACGGGAATGTATTTTTTACTGATCAGCCAAACAATCGGATTTGGAAATATAATGTTGAAGGGAAGCTCTCTATTTTTTTAGAAAAAGCTGGACGATCGAATGGTATGTATTTCGATAAGCAGGGTAATTTGATTACTTGTGCAGATGAACACAATCAGTTATGGAGTATTCAACCTGATGGTAAATCCAAAGTATTACTCAACGATTTGAATGGACTTCATTTTAACGGACCCAATGATTTATGGATCACACCTGCTGCTGGAATTTATTTTACAGATCCTTATTATCAGCGTGAATACTGGACTAGGAATTCTTCTGAATTGGATGGACAAAAAGTTTATTACTTATCAAAAAATGGAAAGCCAATGATTGTTGCTGATAACCTAGTACAGCCAAATGGCATTATAGGAACACCAGATGGCAAAAACCTTTATGTTGCGGATATTGGAGCAAGTAAAACCTATCGTTATCAAATTGCAAACGATGGAAAATTAATTGAGCAGAAACTATTTGCTTCAATGGGATCTGATGGTATGACAATGGATGATCAGGGAAATATATATTTAACTGGTGATGGCGTTACTGTTTTTGATCGAGGAGGTAAATTAATCGAACATATTCTTGTACCAGAAGTTTGGACAGGTAATGTAACATTTGGAGGTAAAGAAAATAATATTTTGTTTATCACCGCCTCCAAATCTGTTTATGTTTTGAAGATGAAAGTAAAAGGGGCAAAATAAAATTTAATTAAAACTGCGTTTATGAAAAGAATTCTTGTTTATGCATGCTGCATCATAAGTGTATTGGCATTTAGTAATAAACAGGAAACTGTAAAGAAAGGTTGGATCAGTTTATTTGATGGAAAGACTTTAACTGGTTGGAAAGTTGGAAAAAACGCTGAAACTTTTTCAGTAGACAGTGGGATGATAATTGTTCATGGAAAAACAGCACACCTTTTTTATGATGGTGATGTACAAGGTCATAATTTTAAAAATTTTGAATTCAAAGCAGAAGTCAAAACCATGCCAGGTGCGAATTCTGGGATCTATTTCCACACAGCATTTCAGCAGAGTGGCTGGCCTGAAAAAGGATATGAAGTTCAGGTAAACAATTCACATACCGATTGGCGAAGAACAGGAAGTCTTTATGGAATTCAAGATGTAAAAGAACAAAGCATTCCAGACAACGTGTGGTATACTGAATATGTTAAAGTAGAAGGAAAAAGAGTCATCATTAAGTTAAATGATAAGACGGTAGTTGATTATACTGAACCAGATGATGTGAAAATTCAAAGGGGGGCTGATTCCCTTCGGGTAATATCAAGTGGAACTTTTGCTTTGCAAGGCCATGATCCAAAGAGTATTGTTTATTTTAAAAATATCATGGTAAAGCCACTTGCTGATTAATCTGTTATTCATTAGCTATTTCGATGCAAATACTTTCACCCAATCAATGTACATATTCCCCGTTTCAATCAGGACTGGATTAAGATTTGGAAAAAAGCCGCCGCCAATTGCTAGGTTAAAAACGACATTTTCGTTTTTACCAAAAAGATCCATGATGTGATTGCCCGATTTTTTTGACTCTACTAATTTGCCATCTAGATAAGAATTTAGTGAGGTTTGTGTCCATTCAAATTCATACACATGAAAACAAGCGCTTAGATCAGCCACTGTATTTATAAATCCAGTATTGTCTTCATTGAAAATAATACCTGGGTTGGATCCATAATAGTAGTTGGTTAAATACTGGAATGTATTATTACCTCTAGCCTCCACATAGTCAATTTCTCCCTGTGTAGGCCAAGGGTCGCCGTAGCTCCAAAATGCAGGCCACAAACCATAACCTTTTGGGAGTTGCATACGAGCAATAATTCTAATTTTAGGTGTGGTGGAATTAGCAGAAATAGTGGTTTTAGATTCAATTCTTCCGGAACTATAATCGAATTTTTTGATCGTAGAATTTGTGGGTAGTGTAGCACCCGAAACAGTTTCCTTTTTTGCCTTGATGGTTAAGATTCCAGTTGCTAATTCTAGGTTGGATGTTTGATATAATTGCAGTTCATTATTATAAGCCCCACTATTCCAAATATTCCATTTTGATAGATCGGCATCAAAATTATCTTCAAAAGTTTTTGTCCAGCCATTCGATATTAGTGTCGATTCGTTGAACTGATAATCGCAACCCATTTTTGTGGAGTCAACAATTGGAACTTCAATAGTACCAGATTTGCATCCCATACATAAATACAATAGCAACAGAAAACTACTCATACAAATATTCCATTTGACACTTGAACATAATCGACGTATTGTTCTTCCTATCATTTCAACAAAAAATAAATGAATAATGGATTATATTTAAGTAAGTGTCAGAAAACAAATCAATGTAAAGTCAAAATTATGCCAAAAAATCAATCAAGAAGGAATTTTGTGAAGCAAGCAACAGCAAGTATGGGAGCTTTTAGTTTACCCGCAATGCTATCAGCACAGGCTAATGATGGTATAAAGAAAAAGAAGGTGGTTTGTTTAGGCGGGCATCCAGATGATCCGGAATCTGGATGTGGTGGAACACTAGCCGTGATGAGAAAAGCCGGCCATGATGTAACAATCATTTACTTAACAACTGGAGAAGCGGGGATAGAAGGCACATCCTATGATAAAGCAGCTGCGATTAGAAAAGAAGAAGCCATTCAGGCTTGTAAGATCTTAGGTGCTAATTACATATTTGCAGGTCAGATTGATGGGGATACTATTATGAACAACGACTGGTTGCAAAAGGTAAAACAGATTATTGCCGATGAAAAACCAGACATCCTTTTTACACATTGGCCATTAGATGCACACAAAGATCATCAGGTGGCAAGTTTATTAGCCATACAAAGTTGGGTTAGATTGGGAAAAAAATTCGCTTTGTATTTTTTTGAAGTTTGTACGGGGATGCAATCATTTATTTTTCATCCAACAGATTATGTTGATATAACTGAGACCCAAGAACAAAAACGAAAAGCAGTCTATTGTCATGTAAGCCAAGATCCTCCTAGTATTTATCAATGCGGACATGCAGTATTGGAGGATTTTCGTGGAAGAGAAATGGGTGTAAAAGCCGCTGAAGCATTTGTTAGAATGAATGGGCAATTACCGATCAACTAATGAAGTTCTTAACGAAATGAAAATACATTAACCACTTGAAATGATTCTTTTTACAATTTGATTTGTAAATTGCAGCCTAATTTAATCGTAAGGCATTGAAGTATCTATTCTTTTGGATTCTATTATTTGTTTCTCCGCTTGTATCATTTGCACAGTCAAAGCAGGTGGTGCATGAACAGCAAGTTTGGTCAGGATATAATGCTAATATTAAATTCAATAGCAGGTGGGGACTTTGGTTAGATGGGGAACTGCATACCAGTGAGAACTATTTCAATAACTTCTCACAGTTTACCCTTCGGTTCGCAGGTACTTATTTCTTAAAAAATAGTAACAAGTTTACTGCCGGTTATGGTTTCTCTGATTATTTTCCAGCTGAGGGACATCAAAAAATTTCAATACCTGAGCATTTTCTTTGGCAACAATTTCAGTGGTTCAATAATGCGACTAAATACAAACTCATGCAATGGGTAAGGTTAGAGCAAAAATGGAAAGAAAATGTATTGAATGATTCTACAGTTGCACATAGCAATACAAACACTGATAAATTAAGATATAATATATTTTACCAGATCCCTCTTAGCAAGCAAGGCTTTCACGCTAAATCACTTTCGCTTGCAATGGGTGATGAACTATATCTATATTATAGCCCTACTTTGTCTAATCATGTATTTGACCAGAACCGCGTTTTTATTGGCTTCAGTTATGCCGTGAATAAGCACGACAATTTTGTTTTCGGATACCTCAATATTCAACAACAAAATCCAACAGCAACAACTTTAAAAATATCTAGTGTGATCAAAGCAACACTTTTCTTAAACCTAGGATATTAACTAGAAATTAAATTGTTTTGATCTGTTTTGCTGGATTTCCTGCAACAATACAATTATCAGGTACATCTTTAGTAAC
>JAPLEO010000151.1 GCA_026391125.1 Bacteroidota bacterium | reverse complement strand
CTGCAATCGCACCTTGAGATTTTTTTCCATCTGAAGTAAAAGACCAGAACGAAAGCTTGTCTTCATGAATACCAAAAATGGCATGTTCGGTGTATGCAAATTTGTCGAAAGTCCAAATAGCAGTAAGTTGAATGTAGTTGCCAGAAAGGATGGGTTCTAAAACTCTTGTACAGGTTAATTTACCCATCGGCGATGTTGCTTCCGCAACCCAAGATCCGAGTAGAGGTGAAAGTGCACCTAATTTTCCACGGCCTTTTTTCCAACTATTTTTTTCTTTTGCCATAGCTAAAACTTTTAAGTTTTAAATTACTTTAAAAGTTTTAAATGCAAGTAGTTTATTAATTATTTTGTTTGGATGGATGGATATAATAGTTTGAATGCATTCGAAACCGCTTGATGCATAATTGTTGCATGATCTTCTTGGGGCAAATAGTCATAGTTAACTTTCACCAATTTACTTTTTATTCCTTTTATTTTCTCTACAAGCAAATTTGCATCAACTTCCATTACCCTAGGAATGGCAGTAGGCGTTAGGCCTTCTTTCCCTACGCCAATATAGATATCTGTTTGATGATTAATACTTTGATTCAATGAGGAGACATTTTTATTTAGTAAGGATCCATTGTTCCACCATAAACTCGGACTAACAATGATATATCTATTAAACAGGCCAGGTTTTGTCAATAAAATTTCGCTTGCTAAAAGTCCACCCAGCGATTGTCCTATAATAGTTTTGTCAGTATTAGAATGATACTTTGCTTCTATATATGGCTGTAATTCCTTTTCTATAAACGAAATAAACTGATTGGAATGCCCTGTAGTCGGATATTTTATAGCATCTTGCTTTATAGATGTTTGGAATGTGAAATCTCTTCTTCTATCAACAGTTGCAATACCTACCACTATAGATTTTGGAACTTGGTTAATCCATTCAAAACTATTGAATTGCACAAGTCCAACTATATGAATAAAGTCTTCGTCTGCAGATCCATCTAATAAATAAATGACGGGATATTTCTTTGCATCATTTTGGTTGTAGCCTTCTGGTAAATAGATATTTAGGATTCTCTTTTCTGCAAGTACTGTGGATTGTATTTCATCGATTACACCAAGAACAAATGGTTTGCTTTTATCTTGCTGTTTTGAGTTATTTGTCTGCGCAAACACAGGGCCGAATGCGATGCTACAAAAACAGATGAGTATGAATTTATTCATTTGTAAATCTACAAGGCTTTTTTTAATGTGCATTCCCTTTATGAGATAAGGTTTAGTATGCTAACTCGTGATATAATTCTTGATTTGTCATTTTAATTGATTCTGTCTAACAGAAAATTAGGCATTCCATATTTATTTATGGAAGTTATCGAAAAAAACATCTCATTAATAAACCAATTATCATGGCAGAAATTACTTTGAAATCAACTACCCAAAATAGAGGTTCATTAATTGTGAAGCGTCAGGTGCATTCTACAAAGGTTGACCTTACCCCAATGGTAGATCTTGGTTTTTTGCTAATTACTTTTTTCATATTTACTACTGCGATGAGTCAGCCAATGGCAATGAAATTGGTGATGCCTGATGACCGCGGCGAACCGATGCCCATAAAAGAGTCAGGCGCTTTAACTTTATTACCATCCTCTAATGGTTCGGTGTACTATTATGAAGGGAAATTGGAAGCGACTAATCTAAAGAAGATCAGCTTAAGCGATTTAAGAAATGTAATCATTGAAAAAAAATCATCTACTAAAGAGAAGGATTTTTTTGTGGTCATTAAGCCTGGGGATCAATCTAGTTATGGAGATATCGTTAAAGTGCTAGACGAAATGAAAATAAATGTGGTAAAAAGGTATACTATTTCACGCATCAGCAAAATAGAAGAAAGCTTGATCAAATAAATAGAGTGATTTTTTTTATTTCTTAAATGTTAAGGGGTAACTTTCTCTAAAATAGAATAGACCAATATTTTCGGTTCGAAAGAGTTCATGATTACACTTGATGAAAAAACTTAGATATTATTTTTATGTACACCTGTTGATATTGCTTTCAAGCATTTCAACATTTGCACAAACCTTACATACTGATGTTTTAGTAGTGGGGGGTGGAGCAAGTGGTGTAGCAGCTGGATTGCAAGCTGGAAGGCTTGGGGTAAATACCATCATTGCCGAACCTACTACCTGGCTGGGTGGAATGATTACAGCTGCAGGTGTTTCTGCATTTGACGGAAACAATAATCTACCCTCAGGTATTTTTGGGGAGTTTCGAGAAAAATTATATCAAAAATATGGAGGCCCAAAACAAATAGCAACTGGATGGGTAAGTAATTCATTATTTGAACCAAGAGTTGGGGATAGCATATTCAAACAATTAGTTGCAGCTGTTCCAAAAATTCAAGTGTTGTATAATTACCAATTTAAAACTGTCATAAAGGATAAAAATAGAATCCTTGGTGCCACTTTTTTAAATAAGCTGAATAAATCAACTGTTACCATTTTAGCAAAACAAACAATTGATGCAACTGAATTGGGAGATGTGTTTGCTAATGCAGGAGTTCCTTATGATTTAGGAATGGAAGCGGGCAAGGTTTCTGGAGAAAATGTTGGCGTTTTAACTTCTAATAATATTGTTCAGGATATTACATATGTTGCTATTCTGAAAGATTATGGGATTGGTAAAGATTGTACAATTACTAAACCAAAAGGATATGATCCAAGAGAATTTGATGGGGCTTGTACTGATTATTACCATGACAAAACTAGAAAGGCACCAAATGTAAACGCAAAGAAAATGTTGGATTATGGCAAATTGCCTAACCAAAAATATATGATCAATTGGCCAGGTTATGGTAATGATATTTACCTGAACCTAATTGAGATGGATGAAAATAGTAGACAGATTGAATTATTAAAAGCTAAAGAGCAGACACTTAGATTTGTTTATTTTATTCAACATGAATTGGGCTATAAGAATCTGGGATTTGCAGATGATGAATTCCCAAGCAGTGATCGTTTCCCGCTACTACCTTATTATCGAGAAGGTAGAAGAGTAAAGGGTGTTGTTCGCTTTAATGTAAATCATATAGCTGAACCATTTTCAGGGGAAATGCATTTAAATAGAACTGGTATTGCAGTTGGTGATTATCCAATAGATCAGCACCACAGAAAAAATCCGAATGCACCTCAAAATCTAAGTTTCTATCCCGTGCCTTCTTTTAATATTCCAATTGGCTCTTTAATTCCTGCATCTTTTAATGGATTAATCGTTGCGGAAAAAGGAATCAGCGTTTCTAATGTTGTTAATGGGACCACTCGCTTACAACCATGCGTATTATTGATAGGTCAGGCTGCAGGTACACTTGCTGCAATTGCAATCCAACAAAATAAAAATGCGCTAGATGTTTCAGTTCGTGTAATACAAAATAGTTTATTAGGTAATGGTGCTTATATCATGCCATATTTCGATGTGCTTTCAACAAATCCTCATTTTTTATCGGCACAAAGAATTGGAGCTACAGATATTTTAAAAGGGAAGGGCGTGGCTCAAGGATGGGCAAATCGAACCTATTTTTATCCAGATTCCACTATTAATGGAATTACACTTTCTAAAGACCTTAAATCAGTTTTCAATCATTCTTTTAATATTCAAAAAGAACAGCTATTTATCAATGATGCACTAAACATCATTGTTGAAATATCAACCTTACTCGCAAAAGATATAAAAGAAAAAAACAAGATTAATAAAGAATCATTAAAAGTACTTGTATCCAAAGAATGGAAGAATTGGCATTTTGGAGAATTAGATGAAGGGAAAGCTTTAACTAGAATTCAGTTTGCCAAATTATTGGATGCTACATTACATCCATTCGAAAAGATGGATGTTGATCACCAAGGAATTTTTAAACAGGTATACAATTAAACAAAACGAACCCGAATGAAAAATTTAATCTTGGTGCGTCATTCTTTTTGCAAAAGCAAAGTAATTATTCTAGGAATACTTGTTCGGTCATCATCATCAAAGTATTCCTCTATTTCTACAATTTCAAGACCATTTTGTTTTGCTGCTTTTGCGAAATCAGAAATATGATGATTAAAACAGGTAACTATTTGTAATCCATCTTCTGTTTCAAATCTTGCTTTCGTGCCAGAATATTGTTTGAATGGATGCAGCTCTCCAATATATACCAAACCATTTTGACTTATTACAGTTGACACTTTCTGAAGGATGTCATTTAAATTTTCAATATGCTCAAGCACTAAACTAAAAGTAACGAGGTCGTATTGACCACTTACAAAAATCCATTCCTTTGTAATGTCTGCCTGCACAAATTGAACATGTTCAGCATTAATTTTCTGCTTTGCCTTAGCTAACATTTCATCTGAAAGATCAACGGCCGTTACTTGTTTTGATTTAGTTAATAAGTACGCTGTATTTTTCCCTGTGCCACAACCTATTTCTAAACAGTTTTGAAATTCATGATCATCCAAAGAAGTCCTTAAGGATATAGCTTCAAGATCTCTTGTTTTGTTGAGGTTGGTATCATATTGGTCTGCCCAAATATTATATGCTTGTTTTACGTCCATATCCTTAACCTTAATATTATTTATGTTGTCTAAAGAGCCATTCCATCATTAGTGGATCGCTATAGGCAGCAATCCATGAAAAGTGTCCAACTTCTGGATATTGAGTGAATCCAGGATGGGCCCCAACTTTTGATAAAGCTTCAATCATGGATATTGAAAAAGTAGGATTTACTGATGCATCTTCTGCACCATGAAAGATCCAAATAGGAATATGCTTAATTAAACCAGCCTTTGTGATATCACCTCCTCCACAAACAGGTACAGCAGCAGCAAACAAATTGGGATATCTTTCAATTGCATCAAATGTTCCGAATCCGCCCATTGATAAGCCTGTAATATAAATTCTGTTAGTGTCAATAGGAAACTTTTTTGATGTTTCATGAATCAGAGCAACAAGAAGCTCCATTTGTTTAGAAGGAGTCTTTTGCAATAAAACAGTTGATCTTTTCTCATCGTAAGAAATATTCGACCAATCAGAATTCGTAGGGCATTGAGGTGCAATTACAAAAGCAGGATGTAATTGCATGTTTTGATCAGTTGCGAAATTCTTTACACCCCATTTTAATTGTGCTTCATTATCGTTTCCCCGTTCTCCAGAACCATGTAAAAATATAACGAGTGGGTATTTGCGAATAGGATCATAGTCGGGATACAATTGTCGATAATTCAATGTGTCTCCCTTTCCATTTGTGAATTTTTCAAAACTGAATAGTGAGGGTTGTGCATTCCCGGCATAGAAACAGCCAATAAAGTAGAGAATGAATAATAATTTCTTTTTCATATCTGATTGTTCAAATTTTCTTTGTCAAACTGCACACCTGCTATTTTCCAATTGTTTTCAACATTTCTTTTACTGCAGCTTCCAATTGAGGGTCTTTACCGTTTAAGAAATCTTCGTAAGGCAATAACACTTTCATGTCGGGCTCTAATTGTAAGTTCTCAGTCGGACGTTTTTCTTTACCAATAGTAGCAATCATAGGAATACCAAATACAATTGTTGGATCTATTTGTGTTTCCCACCATACCGCTGTTCCTGTGCCTGGTACAGGCATTCCAATTAATTTACCTATTCCATTGTCTTTGTATACATAAGGAAAAATAAATGCATCGCTATAATTGCCCTCGCTCATCACCACACAACTTGGTTTACTCCATCGATCCATTGGTTCGGTTGGTGGAACAGGATTGCCTTGTGGAGCAAATCCGAGGTATGCTTTACCACTTAAAAAAGTATTTAGGTCATTGTGTAACCAACCACCACCGTTAAATCGTGTATCAACAATCAATGCTTCTTTATTTTTATTGCGGCCCATTACTTCATCAATGGTAGTACGATAACTTCCATCATTCATCCCTTGTACGTGTACATAACCTACTTTGCCGCCACTCAATTTATCAACCAAGTTGAACATCATATTCGTCCAGCGTTTATACATCAAGCCACTTTCTTCGCCAAACAAGATTGGTTTTACTGTTTCTTCAAAACGCGTATTTGATTTTGGATCCAAAACAGAAAGGAGCGTGTTTTTTCCCACTTTACGATTCAAGTATTTTGACCAATCTTCTGTATTTACTAAAGTTTCTCCGTCTATTTTTTCAATGATGTATCCAGCTTTGATTTTGCTAGTGGCTTTATCTACGGGTCCGCCAGCAATCACTTCAGCAACTTTAAGTCCATTACCCGCATATGTTTCATCATAGAGTAATCCAAGTGTTGCAGTAACATCGGGATTTTGCATTTGAGGGCTATATCTACCACCAGTATGTGAACCATTTAGCTCGCCCAACATTTCGCTTAGTAATTCCTGGAAGTCGTAGTTGTTACTAATATGCGGTAAGAATTTAGCATAAGTGTCTTTATACATTTTCCAGTCGATACCATGAATGGTTGGGTCATAGAATTTTTCTTTTACTTGGCGCCAGCAATGATCAAAAATATAAGCTCTTTCTTTTGCGGCATCAAGAACCATTTCACTCGACACACCAATATTAGTTGGCTTACCTGTTTCATCAATTTTCAACAAACTACCATTGTTTGTTACAAATACTGATTTGCCATCTTTACTCATTTCTATTCCGCTTGGACTACCACCCAATTTGGCCAAGATTTTGGTTTCTCTTGTTCTTGGTTCGGTTACCCATAAGTCGTATCCTTTTTCAAAAGCAGCGAGGTAATAAATTTTGCTACCATCAGGTGTTATTGCATAATCACTGATTGATGAACTATTAATAGTTAAACGCACTCGTCTGTTTTCAATATCAGTAAAATCTGGCGACCATTTTTTTGTTGCGGAATCTTTTTTAGCAGTAGAATCTTTCTTTTCTGCGGTTAATTTTTCTTTGAATAAAGTATAATCATCTTTCGACAATTTAAATTGATCGTATGTTGCTTGGTCTAAGAATGCGCCATAAATATCTACTTCTCTATTACCCTGAAAGGCAATAGAACGGCGGCCATCCTTGTTATTTATCCACGTCATTAATTTGCCTTCCATTGCCCATTTAGGATTGTCTTCACCAAAACCGCTATTGATGGGGTGTTCAATTTTGCCTGAACCGTCTGCTTTAATGATCGCAGCGTGTGATCCTCCAAAGCCAAAGTATTCATCATCAGCTAAAAGGTATTTACTATCCGGACTCCAATTAAAATCTAGATCACCATCTGCATAACTGTAATTGTGTCCTTTAGGTATGATGGTTCTTGTTTGCTTTGATGCGATATTGTAGACTTTTAGCACATTTCTGTTTTCTAAATAGGCAATTTCTTTACCATCAGGTGAGTACTTTGGTAAAAACTCTTCTGCAGCTGTTGCAATTAAAGGTTCTTCTTTTAATAGGGTAGCAGCATAAAAATAGGGTTCTTCTTTACGCACTATGGTAGAAGTGTAAATATCCCAATTGTCGTTACGTTCTGCTGCATAAATCAAAGTTTTACCATCTGCACTCCAAGATATCATACGTTCTTGTTGTGGGGTGTTGGTTATACGTTTAGTTTGACCACCATCAACACTAGTCACAAATACTTCGCCACGGGTAACAAAAGCAATTTCTTTGCCGTTAGGGGATAAAGCAAATTCTCCCACATTTCCATTTACGGCTACATTTTTCTCTACGTTTTGTCTGCCATCGTTAAAGATCTGTATTGACAATTTTTTTGGTGACCCTCCATCTTGTAAAGTATAGATATCGCCATCCTGCGTAAAGCATAAGGTATTATTTGTACTAACGCTTAAATGTCTTACTGGGTTTGTATTAAACTTAGTTAATTGTTGTTCAGCAATTTTTAATTTTAATGGCGTTTTGTAAATGTTTTGGTTGCCATTTTTTTCGCTTAAATAATATACATATTGATCGTCACTGCTATACACAGGCTCTCTGTCTTCTCCTTCAAAGCCACTGATTTTGCGGTATTGTTTTGATGAAACATCCATCACCCAAATGTCTCTAGTTACTGAGGATGTATGGTGCTTGCGCCAAGGATCTTCGTAGCCTTTTCGATCTTCAAATACAATTTGAGTACCCTTGCTATTATAATGTGCTCTTTCCATACCAGCACCTGATACCAAAATAGGGGTGCCTCCTGTAATGCTTACACTGTATAGGTTTTGAAATAATCTGGGACTATAAAAACGGACATTGCTCGACTGTACGTTTCTTGCACTACCAAAAATAATTTGCTTATTATCTGCAGAAAAATCGAAAGGATAATCTCCAGCACTATTGTAAGTAATTCGTGTTGGGGTACCGCCGGTTGCAGGCATCACAAACACGTCAAAATTGCCGTAGCGGTCACTTGCAAAAGCAATGGATTTACCATCGTGACTCCAAACTGGCATCATATCCTGTGCCTCATGAATGGTTAATGGCACGGCTACACCACCACTCATATCTACTCTATAAATATCACCTTTGTATCCAAATGCAATGGTTTTGCCATCGGGAGAAATAGCTGGATAGCGTAACCATGCAGCATTGCTTTGTGACATAACAGTAACGACTACGCTTACTAATAGTAAACTTAATAATACCCTACGCATATAGTTCGGTTTTGTTTGTAAAAAGTATTATCCAATGTACTATTTAGTAACAAAACCGCATAGGAATTTTAGACAAAAAGCCTAAGAATTTATATAAATGGAAAAGTTTATGAAAATGCTGGCCTTCCTTTCTTTAAATTCCAATATATATTAGGATCAAGCTTGAAATAGTTGATCCAAATTATTAAATGTAGCAGCAGTTCCTTCTTTGAAGCCTCTAGCTACCATCATTTCTAATATCGCAAGTGTTTTATATTGAATAGATATGTTAACTGTGGTAACGCCGTTCGTTTCGCTAAAATCTACATTGTTTTCTGATCCGTAAAATTCCGGATTGATAGTTTCATCTTTATCAGTAAATCCAGAAAGGTATTTTAAATTGGTCTTGGGAGTGATGGAAGTAAAGTCTTGCAGTGAAAAATGCTCCTGACCTTCAGGGCTTACCATTTTATAAAACCTCCTACCTCCAACTTGAAAGGACATGGAGATAGTTACTGCTTTCCAAGGAGAGGGTGCACCCCATTGATCAAGTATTTCTTGCTTGGTAAATGCATCCCAAACCAACGGAAGAGCTGCGTTAAATTCTCTTTTGATGAATATTGAATTTGTTGTTTTATCTGCCGTAAAATCAAAGAATAAATTACTGTTCATTTTTTTGTTTTTTAAGTGTTGATAATACTTGGTCTAGTTGGTTAAATTGGTTTTCCCAAATTTTCCGGTATTGGTCTAACCACTTATCTATTTCTTTCATTTTATCAATTTCTAGCTGATAGTAAATTTCTCTTCCCGAATTCTTTTGGGTTACCAATTCGCATTCTGTCAATATTTTAATGTGTTTTGATACTGCCTGTCTACTGGTATGAAAATGTTCCGCCAGGGCATTTGGAGTCATGGCTTGTATCGCAATCAGTGCGATAATGGCCCTTCTAGTAGGGTCAGCGATGGCTTGAAAAATATCTCTTCTTGTTTCCATTTTTTTGTTATTTGCAACTATTCGATTGCAAATATAAATGCAACTATTTGATTGCGCAAAATATTATTTTAAAAATCAATTAAAAAATAAATATTTATTGTTTATCAATAAATATTTATTAATATTTGCATTCTAAACTTGTAAACATGAAAATAAAAACAGAAACTATTTTAACGGTTTCAAAATATTTAGCCCTGCTAGGAGGTGTTGGATGTTCTATTCTTTTTGGAAGTCAAATTTTGACACTAGTATCGAGTTTTATCAATCCTGAATGGGCAAAACTTACCTATCAGGTAGATCTGAATCTATTTAGTATCCGCGACCAAAGTATTGTGTTTTACGTTTTTGCGATGATTTTAACGATCGCTGTCTCCGTTTTAAAAGCCCTTTTTTGGTACAAGGTTTTTGGCTTATTATCAGAAATTAAACTGCAAACACCCTTTTCAAGGGAAGTTGTAAAAAAATTAGAAATGATGGCATACATCATGTTTTATGTATGGATTGTAAGTAGTATTTTCTGGAAGACCTATACTTTTTATCTCAAGCAAGAAACTGGTATACAGTTGCCAATTAGAAATTCAGACGATGAATATCTTTTTATGGCCGGAATTATTTATATCATTTCTCAGATCTTCAAACGTGGTATCGAACTTCAGGAAGAAAACCAATTAACTGTATAACTTATGCCGATTATAGTAAACCTTGATGTGATGATGGCTAAACGGAAAATGTCGTTAAATGAGTTATCAGAAAAAGTGGATCTAACACTTTCAAATCTTTCCATATTAAAAACTGGAAAGGCAAAAGCGATACGTTTCAGTACGTTGGAAGCAATTTGTAAGGTGTTAGATTGTCAACCTGGTGATATTCTTGAACATGTTAAAGAGAATTAAAGAGCAAATAACAAATAATCAATAGAATAGTTTCATTCACTAGTAATTTTTTAAACTATTCATTTTCTTAATAAACGATTTCAACCTGGTTTCTTGCTTGGTTTAAATCCCAAAATTTGTCCGCCAATATTTTTGGTGAATGTGTTTCACTTTCTGGTCTAATCCATCCACTAATGGTAACAGTACCCACAAAAATGTCGGCAACTTTCAAAGCTTGGTTTAATTGTAATGCTAAATTTCTGATTCCAGCCTTGCCTAATGAAATGGATGCCATATCTACATTTGGATAATTTGCAGAACCTCCACCTGTAAATAAAACCGACCCTTTATTTTCTTTGAGATCTGCCAAAAGTTCAATTGTGGCAGCAAATGCGTTTGCTACACTAATTTTAAATCCATTTGAAAGGTCGTCAACGGTCTCATCCATTATGTTTTTCATCCGGTAGTCAACAGCATTGTATTGTAGAATTGAGATGCTTCCTAATTTATTTTTGATTTCTTGTATCGCTTTTATCATTTGATTAGTATCTGCCACATCAGCTGTTGCAAAATCTGATACAATGTTTTGCTCTTTTAGTTTTGTTTGAAGTCCCAGCAATTTGTTTGCGTTCCTACTGATCATCCCAATTTTGAAACCTTCTTGCCCAAACTTTTCAGCAATGCCTAGGCTTAGCCCTTCTCCCATTCCTATAATTAAGATTGTATTTACCATTGATAATTCGTGTTTTAAATTTTAATATAAGTTGTTTTGTTATTATATCCTATTTCAATAAGATAGTAGGAGCATTTTGCCTGGTAAAACGGAATAAGTTTTATTATTCAATTTAAAGTAAATTGTTAATGAACTTTGATTGTACACCATGTTTTTTTCAACAGAAAACTTTAAGTTGTGAAATGCATTGATGTAATCTACAAGGTCAATTTGGGTAGTATAATAAATGGTGGATTTATTTGCCAACAGGTTGAACAATTTCTCTGTTTCGTCCCATTTGTGTTGGTCGTTTCCCATCTCCCAACTATGTCCCCAAACATCCAATACGGCTAGTTGTTTGGTGCTGCTGAATTCATTAATTACCTGGTAAAATTGTACCATTTCTTTTCTGTCATTTGCAGTGTCATTGGGTATATAATTTGTTTTTCCGAATAAGTGAATGGTAGGTTGCCATTTAAGAAAATCAGTGGGAATACTAAAATTGTATGTATCGCCTACTGTTCTAGCGTATTCAATACCTAAACCTTTTATTGCATCAATTACATAGTCGTTGGTGTTACCAAATGGGTAAGCCATTCCTCGAACAGGATAGCCCATTAATCGCTCCATTTTTTTTCTGTCTTCCAAAATCTCATATACGACATCAATTTTTGACAGAGATATCAAATTCGGGTGGTTAGCCGAATGAACTGAAACTTCGTGGCCTTTGAAAAGTTGTTTAATTTCTTCTTGTGTTAAATAACCTGATGTGCCCAGTTTATTTGAATTCAGGTGAAATGTTCCAATTAACCCGTATTTGTTCATCAGTTTTACTAATTGCCTATCTTCTGTTCTGCCATCATCAAAACTTAAAATGAATGCTTTTGTCTTTCCTTCCGGGAAAAGCATTTCGATTGGATTACCACTGATTGCAATTGCTGCATCAATTTGTGCCTTAGTAAAGCTTGTTGTAAGAATAAAAACAAAAGCCGTAACAATTAATTTCATTTCCAATATTATATAAATAGT
>JAPLEO010000125.1 GCA_026391125.1 Bacteroidota bacterium | reverse complement strand
TGACCGACTAATTTAAGTTCTGTATTTTTGCTCATGTTGTTTATTGTTCTCGTAAAACAAATCTACAACATTCCGTAGGCTCCTTTTTTGGAGCCTACTTTTTTACCCCTTTTTAATTAACTTTAGTCGGTTACTAGTGATTTACAAAGTAAACAAGAGTTGAATAATTTGTATATCGACAAAAACGGAATCATTCAAGATTACACAGATAAGATCTCTAAAGCAGAAGGTGATAAGTTCAGTTCGCTCTCAAATATTGCCAGTGGTGAAGCTGATGTTTCAAAATTGCAAAATACCTATAGCAATTATGATATCAGAAATCAATTGTATTATGTAACAGCATCGCAGAGTGGACAGATCACCAAGGCAAAAAAAGCGGGATTGGGAGAGATGGTAAAAGAGGGTGAGATGTTGGTTGAAATTGTTCCAGACAATATTCATTTTGCAGTAGAATTATTTTTAGAACCGATGGACCTGCCCTTGGTTTCGAAGGGACAAAAAATGCAATTTGTATTCGATGGTTTTCCTGCAATTATTTTTAGTGGTTGGCCCGAATCGAGCTATGGCACTTTTGCTGGAAGAGTTGCTGCCATTGAAAATTCTGTGAGTAGTAATGGGAAATTTCGAATATTAGTAACAGAAGATTCTGCTCAAAAAAAATGGCCACAACAATTAAGAATGGGCGGGGCTGCACAAGGAATTGGATTACTCAAAGATGTTTCGATCTGGTATGAATTGTGGAGGAACATCAATGGTTTCCCTCCTGAATATTATCAAGCAAAAGAAGCTGATGCATATAAAGCAAAGAAAAAATAAAGCATGAAGCAGGTACTATTGATATTGGGGATGGCTTGGGCTCTGCAAATGCAGGCGCAATTATATACACCCGAATCTTTTATTCAGCAGGTGAAGCAGTTTCATCCTGTAGCAAAACAGGCCGCTATTCAAGTTGAGAAAGCAAAGGCTGATGTACAGTCTGCTAGAGGAGGCTTTGATCCGAGTTTTAATTTCGATGCAAGCAATAAAACATTCGATGGTAAAAACTATTACTATTATAATAACCCTGAATTAAAAATTCCAACTGGTTTGGGTGGACTTGATATCAAAACTGGTTTAGAAAGTAATGGCGGTAAATATTTGAACCCAGAAGTGAGTGCTGGACAAACCAGTTACTTAGGAGTTGAAATGCCAATTGGTAAGGGCTTGCTCATGGATAAGCGCAGGGCTACTTTACAACAAGCAAAGATCTTTCAATCGCAAAGTCAGCAAGACCAATTAAAAATGCTGAATGATCTTTTGTTCAATGCCTACAATGCTTATTGGCAGTGGGCGGGAGCGTATCAACTGTATAGCATCTATAATAAGTATTACCAAATTTCAAAAGACCGTTTGAGATTGGTAAAGATCGCATTCGATAATGGAGATAGGGCAACAATGGATACGGTAGAAGCAATGACACAAGTTCAGAATTATGAAGCTCAGATGACAGATGCCCGTCAGAAAATTAATTCTGCAAGCCTTGAGCTAAGTAATTTTTTGTGGTCAGAAAATGATAGTGCTTATCAATTGCCCACACAATATTTCCCCGATACCATACAATTCGTAATGGCAGTTAACGATCAAACCGTAGAGGCATTATTAAGTAGATCGGCAAATGAAAATCCTTCACTCAAAGCATATGCTTTTAAATTAGATGCATTAGATGTAGAAAAGAAATTAAAATTTCAGAGTCTATTGCCAATGGTGAATGTGAAGGCCAACTTACTCAACTCAGGGTATAATGTGGTTAAAGGAGTAGACGGTAATTTCTTTCAGAATAATTATAAATGGGGAATCGATGTAAAGCTTCCTTTGTTATTTAGAGAAGGGCGAGGCGACTATAACAAGTCGAAATTAAAAATCCAGGAAACGAACTTAGAGTTCAACGCTAAGAAATGGGAGACTGAAAATAAAATCAGAAACTACTACAGCGAAGCAATTCTCTTGCAACAACAGATCAGATCTGTTCAAGGTGTTTATAATGGGTATCTCGCATTATTTAAAGCCGAGAACCTGAAATTCTATAATGGCGAAAGCAGCCTCTTCTTGTTGAATAGCCGAGAATCTAAGCTGATCGAAACAGCCGAAAAATTGGTGAATCTGCGCATCAAATATTTCAAAGCCAAGTACGCTGCCGAGTGGGCTGCGGGATTATTGAAATAAGCCGACTAAAAAGTCTTATTTACATTATAATTAATTAAATATAATTATAAATCAACATGTTAGGTTCATTTTTATGACCATTTGATATTATTTTGGTTAATTTGTCTTGAAATCCTTTAAATATGAAGCATATAAAATCTGTATTTCTACTTTTTGTAGCAGTACTCATCAGCCAGGTATTATTAGCCCAAGTCAAAACAATTAGTGGGGTTGTAAAAGATAAAAAAGGCCAGCCAATAGAAGGGGCAGCTGTTAGAAATAAAACAACTGGTGTAACTACGCCAACTGCTAAAGACGGTAGTTTTAGTATTCAAGCTAGTGAAACGGATGTTTTAACCATCACATCCCTTGGCTTTGAATCAACCATCACAAAAGCAAATTCGAATCCACTAACAATTGTATTAGAAGAAGCTGCAATTGAATTGCAGGAAGTGGTTTTACTAGGAAGCAGAAAAGGCGGCCGAGTAAAAACCGAATCAGCTGTTCCTGTTGATGTAATCAATATTAATCAAGCTGGAACACCAACTGCAAAAATGGATCTGACATCCGTTTTAAATTATGTAGCACCATCTTTTAATTATAATAAACAATCTGGTGCTGATGGAGCAGACCACGTTGATTTAGGTACCCTACGCGGATTAGGGCCTGATCAAACTTTAGTTTTGATCAATGGTAAAAGAAGACATCAAACTGCGTTTGTTGCATTATTTGGAACAAAGGGAAGGGGAAATTCAGGTGTTGATTTGAATTCGTTTCCACAATCTGCCGTTGATAAAATTGAAATTTTACGTGATGGTGCGTCTGCACAATATGGTTCTGATGCGATCGCAGGAGTAATCAATTTATCACTAAAAAAAGACGTGAATCATTGGAGCATCAATACAGGATGGTCTGGCTATTATGATACTAAGTATAATTCATATAATACAAGAGATACAAAAAGATACATTTATAGTAACCCAATAGATGGTGGTACATTTTCTTTCTCAGCAAACAATGGTGTGAAGATTGGTAACAAGGGTGGATTTATTAATGTATCGTTCGACTTCTTAAATCAAGCAAAAACTTTCAGACAGGTTGCAGATACCAATGTATGGACAAACCCTAATGCACAAATTTTGAATTCAGGAAGAAGAGCATATGGCGATGGTTCTGTTACAACTGCTGGTGCGATGTTTAATATGGAAATTCCTACCAATGCAACGACTACTTTCTATGCGTTTGGTGGATACAACTATAAAAAGTCTGATGCATATGCCTACAGTAGAAACTGGAGTGCGAGACCTGATCGTTTCCCGGTTACTGTCGCGGGTGCAATGATTAACGTTCCAGGAATTATGACCACTGATAAAGATGGTGAAACTTGGTACAACCCTCATATTCAAACAAAGATTCAGGACATCTCATTATCTGCAGGGATCAAAGGTGTTACAAAGAATGATTGGACTTGGGATTTGAGTAATACCATTGGAAGAAATGATTTCCATTATTATGGCGATAAAACTTTCAATGCTTCCAATATTGGAAATGTATCACAAACACATTTTGATGATGGCGGATTTAATTTCTTACAAAACACCACCAATTTAGATTTCAATAAATCATTCAAATCAATTGCGCAAGGATTGAATATTGCTTGGGGTGCTGAATTCCGTTTTGAACAATATGGCATTTATCAAGGGGAAGAAGCTTCTTATAAAGGCTATACCAATAGTTTAGGTCAAGCCCCTGGTGCACAAGGTTTTCCAGGGTTTAGTCCTTCCGATTTTGTTAAAGCAAGTCGCAATAACTTGGGTGGATACCTTGATGCCGAATTGAATATTACTAAAGAGTGGTTGGTTGATGGAGCAGTAAGATTAGAAAACTATTCTGACTTTGGATTTGTAAATACTTATAAGTTAGCAACTCGTTATAAAGTAACCAGCAACTTTAATTTACGTGGATCTATCAGTACAGGATTCCGTGCTCCTTCCTTACAACAAATCAATTTCAGTAATACCCTTACTTCTTTTAGTGGTGGACAACTAGTACAATCTCGTATTGCACGTAACAATGACGCGGTAACGAAGGCTGCGGGAATTCCAAATTTGAAACAAGAAACTTCATTGAATGCTAGTATTGGTTTTGCATGGAAGCCTGCAAAAGGATTTACAATAACAGTAGATGGTTATTCTGTAGCAGTGAAAGACAGAGTAGTGTTATCGGGTTTGTTTAGTGCAAGCGATAATACATTACCTAAAAATTTTACTGATCAATTAAATGCTTTAGGCGTTGCAACTGCACAGTTCTTTGCAAACTCTGTAAATACTACCAACACAGGTGTTGATATCGTTGCAGATTACTCAAAAAAATGGAGCAATAAATCTTTCAAAATTTTATTAGCTGGAAATATTCAGAAAATGAAATTAGATGCGGTGCATGTTCCAGCTGCTTTGAATGATAGCTATCAACATCAGAAAACATTCTTCAGTGATCGTGAAGAAGCATTCTTGTTAGCTTCTGCACCAAATGCAAAAATCACATTGAACCTTGAATATAGTGTAGGTAAAATTGGTATGGGTGCACACTTTACTTATTTTGGAGAACAATCATCTAAAGGATTTGGATGGACAGGTTTGGCTAGTCGCACAGGCACCAACGGTCCTGGTGATCCAGCAATTTCTGGAAGCTTTGCAGGTATTGATCCTTATGTAGACATTGATGGCTATAACGATCAGATACATGTAACTCCAGAAGTATTTAAATATAGTCCGAAAGTAACTACCGATATTTTTGCTTCTTATAAGTTTTGTAAAGCGGCTAGTTTATTCATGGGCGCTGATAATTTGCTCAATGTACACCCAGATTTTGCAGCTGTTAAAAATGCAAGATATGAGGCATTGGATAATGAAACAGGCGGACCATGGGAGTCTGTTCAAATGGGCTTTAATGGGTTAAGATTATTTACAAAATTGGTATTGAACTTCTAGTCATTTATAAATTAAATCTGCGAGTAGCTGTTCAATGGAGCAGTTGTTCGCAGATTTTTTTATTTTAAAACGGTGTATATGCGATTCAAAAAAATTCTAGTGATCATCGCCATTGCAATTATAGCGAAGGTGAACGCGCAAAATAAAACGGTAGTTTTTCAGTCAGACTTTGGTTTAAAAGATGGTGCTGTTTCAGCAATGAAGGGAGTAGCAATGGGTGTTTCTGCTGATTTAAAATTGTTTGATTTAACGCATGAGATCCCGGCTTATAATATTTGGGAAGCTGCATATCGTTTAGAACAAACGGTAACATATTGGCCCGCAGGAACAGTTTTTGTTTCAGTTGTTGATCCTGGTGTTGGTACCAATCGAAAATCTGTGGTAGTTAAAACAAAGACTGGTCACTTTATAGTAACACCAGATAATGGAACACTTACACTGATCGCTACTTCTTTAGGTATTGCAGAAAGAAGAGAAATTAATGAGGCTGTTAACAGAAGGAATGGCTCACAAAAATCCTATACATTTCATGGCCGCGATGTATATGCGTTTACTGCTGCAAGATTAGCTTCAGGCGCCATTAGTTTTGAACAAGTGGGTACTCAATTATCGAATGAAGTAGTTTCAATTCCTTATCAAAAGGCAGTGAAAGAAGGAAATCAATTAAAAGGAAATATTTCCATTTTAGATATTCAATATGGGAATGTATGGACCAACATCCCTGCAGAAATGGTACAAGAGATTGGTTTAAAATACGCACAAAACCTGAGCATTCAGATCTTTCATAAAGGAGTAAAAGTATGGGAAGGTCAAGCACCTTATTGTGAAACATTTGGAGCTGTTGCAAAAGGTAAGCCGCTTGTTTATCTAAATAGTTTGATGCAATTATCTATAGCATTAAACATGGGAAGTTTTGCAGAAACCTTTCATGTAAGTAGTGGTAGTGATTGGAGCATTAGTATGCATACAGTTGAAAAAAAATAATCAATTCTTCTTTTTCGAAAAATAATAAATGGGTATTCCTACGCAAGTAATAATTGCACCTAGTAATGAATTAATAATTGGTGCAGTTCCATTTTGATAATTAACGATATCGGTATAGAGTGTTGAGCAGAGAAAGAAGAATACAAAACTTACAAAGAGTAAAGGCACAATCGGATATCCCCATACTTTATAAACTCTAGGAACTGTACTCATTTTTTTACGAAGAAGAAAAACTCCTAGTCCGCTCATACCATAGAAAAACCAGCTTACAAAAATGAGCATATCTGTAAGCATATCAAATGATCCGCTTAGGATTAAAATGATGGTCCATATAGCATTTAAGATCAAAGCATTTCCGGGGGTGTGGTATTTCTTTTGAGGCTTACCTGCCCATGAGAATAAACGATTTTCCTCACTCATAGCATAAGTAACTCTTGCGGTTGCAAGCACATTGGAATTGGCAGCCCCAAGCGTTGAAAGCATTACCATCGCAGCAATGATACCACCGCCAATGAGCCCCCAGGTAACAGTAGCGGCGTCTGATGCAACAAAAGGAGAAACCGCCATTTTATCGATTGGTAAAACATAGATATAGGCTAGGTTTACTAAAACATAGATCACGATACAAAACGTTAATCCAAAGAAAAGACTTTTAGGAATATTTTTTTGAGGGTCTTTGATTTCACCGGCAACAAATGTGATATTGTTCCATCCATCATAGGCCCAGAACGCGCCAGCAATTGCAGCCATATAAGCGCCAATCAATGCCCATCCTTGTGGCATAACGCTTGTTGATGATGATACGATATTGTGAAAGCTTCCCTTCCCTGAAAATAAAATCCCACCAATTAAAAGAACAATCGCAATTGCTTTCAAGGCTGTAAGCACGCGCTGTAAAGCTCCTCCATATGCAACACTTAAATAATTTACCGCCGTAAGAATTACAATTAATACTATGGTAAGTATTTTAACTCCAAAATTTTCAAGCGGAAAAATATTTCCAACAAATGGAATATGTAGAGTGTAAGCTTTTTCAATGGCTGTGCTAAAATGAGGTAACTCAACAAAATAATTTGTGTACTGTGAAAACACATAAGCAATACTGGCATTACCAGCAGTATTAAAAACAGCAAACGCGGCCCAACCATATAAAAAGGCAAAGGCCTCACCGTACATTTTTTTAAAGAATACATACTGCCCACCTGTTTCGGGAAACATGGCAGCTACTTCTGCATTACTTAATGCACCAAAAAGAGTGATGATACCTGCTACAATCCAAACGCTGATCAATAAAATCGGAGAACCTAATTGCGAAGCCATCAAGGCTGGTTTCATAAAGATCCCCGATCCTATGATTCCACCAATTACTAATGCGATGGTAGTGTTTAGTGATATGCTTCTTTTGAATTCACTCATGCGTTCAAAGATTCGGCAAGTAAAGAATGAAAATGATGGGTACCCTGTTCGCGATGAACTGCATACCTACCGTGTTTATAAAAACGAGAACGAATTCCCTTTTGAACATTTTCTACTACCTCTTCATCCTCTGCTTCAACGGTGGTTAATCCACTTCCAGCACCTTGTTCTAATTTAGATGCGTCATAAACAAAACATAGAAAACGAACTTTAGTGGTTGATTCGGTTTGTGGTTCAATGATATTTAGTGAAAGTCCCCAGGGATAAAAATTGAACATCATGTTTGGATATACCCAAAAATAAAAAGCAGCAACCTGCTTACCATAATACTTGCTATTTTCTGGAAGTTCAAAAGACAATACGCCTTCTTTAGCAATTCCTACTTGAAGGTTTGAATATTTAAATGTTTCAGTCGTATAATTTTTAAATTCAATAACCGCGTTCAGTGTAGGGTGCACAAATGGAATATGAAATCCTTCTAAATAGTTTTCGCAGTATAATGCCCAGTTGGCGTTTACCAAGAATTCGTTACTGAGGTCTTTACGATATTCCATTTTATCTAATGGCAGCCATCCAACAATTTCTTGCATTTCTGCAAAAAAATCAGATGCTGGAAATATCGGATTCAAACTTGTAAACAATAGCTTTCCCCATTCGAATAATGGAAGTTGTTTTAAATGATTATTTTCTGGTATAAAATTTTCTACTTCTCCAAATTCCGGCATAGAAATAAAACGTCCGTTCAAATGAAACAAACGTCCATGATACTTGCAGCGCAATTGATTGAGCTTGCAGGGTTCATAAACCAATAAATTTCCACGATGATTACAAACGTTCGATAAACAATGAATCGTATTGTCCTTATCCTTAGTAATTACCAAGGGCTCATTGATATAATTTTCTAAAAGTGTAACCGGACATGCAGAGCCAGCTTCTTTAACCTCGTCTTGATGACCAACATACTGCCAGCTACTTGCAAAAACCTTTTCTTTAGATAACTCAAAATATTTCGAGTTGATATAGAAATCTTTGGCAATTGTTTTAGCCCTAGCAATATTGGGATCAATATAAAAACCTGACATGCATCTTATTTCTTTAAAAATAGGAGATTAAAAGCAGATTTCAGTGAGCGATAATTTTCATGCATGAAACAAAAATCCTGTTTCTCAATTAATGAATAAATCACAAATGAGAAACAGGATCTTAAAAGTACCCGGGGTTATATTATTTTGTTAACACCAAAACCTGAAAACTTCCAGCAACCATTTTTGGCCTGCTTCCCTTTGGTGCATCTGCTGGCAAGGCTTCCATATCTGCAGCAGGTAGATATAAATGATGTGATTTTGTATCAATTGTAATAGTACGTGCTGATTTCTTTGTAGTAATAGTTTCAACCACAGCAAAGCTATTGGCATTCTGTTCTTTAACAACAGTGACAGTACCTGCTGAACCATTAGAAGTAAAAATTAAATTAGTAGATGGGTCAAACGCTGCTCCGTCACAACCTTCACCAATTGGTAATTGTGCAATGATCTTGCCATCAGTTGCATCCATAGCAACTAATAACTTATCGCATGTGGCAAAGAGTCTTTTAGTTTTCAAATCAATCACTAAACCTGTAGGTTCTTCACCAGGGGCTAAGGTCCAATGATTCAATACAGTGTATTTAACCATGTCTACTACTACAATTTCATTTTTGTCTTCACTGTTCACATATAGTTTACCATTATTATCGCTCACAGCAGTTTCTGGTTTTCCGCCAACAGGTATTGTAGCAACAACGGTTTCAGTGATCGGGTCAATGATGGTAAGGTCTTTACTTCTACCATTACAGGTAATGATCTTTTTAGAAAACTCATCATACATGATCGCATCCGGGTTCTCTCCTGTTTTGATTTGAGAAAGAACTGCAGCAGTTTTTAAATCAAAAACTGTTACCGTATTCAATCTACCATTACTTGTATATCCTTTTCCCAATGACTGATTGAAAGCAATTCCATGAATACCTGTAGTGTTTAAGATCACACCCAAAGAATCTCCTGTGGTTTTATCTAAAATATTTACTTGCGTGCCATGAGAAACATATAATCTATTTGAATTTTCATCAACAGCAATATAATCCCAGCCACCCAAGCTAGCAATATGAAATGTTTTTGACACTTTATAGCCACTGGATTTTTGTGCTGTAATTTGTGTGAATATGAGCGTTATAGCGGCAATCACAGTTAATTTGATAATTGAAATTTTCATTTTTTATGTTTGGATAAATAATTAATTAGTCTTTAGATTCTTTTATAAACTTGCCATTTGCATCAAAAATCACATCCTTACCTTTTATGGCTGCTTCATAATTAATTGAGCCGTCTGCTTTTGTAATTTTTGCTCCAGCTTTCATCGTAATGTTCATGTAATGATCCTTCATATACAATTGAACCGTTTGAGGTAGTTCAGTTGCTTTTAATTCTAACTCAGTTTCAAGTATATGTCCTTTGGCATCTATAACAACAGACATTTTTTGTCCGTTTTCAATGAAATTCACTTCAAAATTTCCATCCTCCTTTTCATATTTAATCTTAGATGCACCTGGGTGCGCTTTATCAAATGCCGATTTTGATGCAGATGGTAAATCTACTTTCTGTGAAATAGCAAAAAATGAAATTCCAAGTGCAAGAATTAAAAAATACTTTTTCATATTTTAAGTTTTATTGAAAACAAACTTAATTACGCATTTTGTAGCAATTCTGAATTAGGTGTTACTGGTTTCTTATTCTTGTAAAGTAATCGAATCAAACTCGGTAAAACGATCAATAATAGGGGAAGGGCTATTATAAATCCGCCAATAACGGCAATGGCAAGTGGCTGGTGTAATTGCGCACCCGTACCTACACCCATGGCTATTGGCATGAGTGCAATGATGGCGCCCAATGCAGTCATTAATTTTGGTCTCAATCTTGTTGAAATGGAATAGATAATTGCATCGTCTACGTTGTTTGAAACTTTCAATGATTCACGGAATTGTAAGAAAGTAAATATGGCATTCTCCCCAATAATTCCTACAATCATAATCAAACCAGTATAGCTTCCCACATTTAAAGCAGTGCCAGTAAAATATAAGCCCATATAACTTCCGCTAATTCCCAATACTGCAATCAATAATATGATCACCGCAATACTGAAATCTTGGAAGAGAAATAAGATC
>JAPLEO010000040.1 GCA_026391125.1 Bacteroidota bacterium | reverse complement strand
GATGCATGTGGCACTTTCAGAAAACTCACTTTCACTTATGAAGATGGATGCAAGATCATTTTAGATGGAGAAGCAAAAGATCCGAATGCAGCATATATTGAAGGACCCAACGGCAAACTATTTGCTGGATTCAAATCAACGATTCCGAATTTAAAAGAGAAATTGGCAATGATGCCTGATCCGGCTCCACAAGTAACCAATTTCTTGGATTCAGTTAAATACAGAACGCCTTTTGCCTTGAATGAGAAAAATGGATTCCGGTCATGTACAATTATCAATCTGGGTAAGATTGCATTACAGCTTGGTCGCAATTTAAAATTTGATCCAGTGAAACAAGAGTTTATAGATGATGTAGAAGCGAATTATATGATCAATCCATCTATGCGTGGACCATGGCACATTTAAGTGTAAAAAATTAAAAATCGACACATGAAAAAACTTTGCAGCTTTATAGGTATTCTAACTTTTTTGGTTTTGCAATTGTCTGCCCAAAAAGTGAATAATAAAGTAATTGAAACCATCCAACCATTTCCATATCAACAGCACCAAGAAGTTGATGCAGCTTTAAATGCTATGATGACCTGGGAAAAATCTGATTGGAAGTCATTTTATAAAATGCTAGATGACGATTCCCTAAAACTAAAAGCAACATATGCCCTAAACGCTTTTGTAAATAAGGCCTCTTTATCGGCTGATCAAAAGCCAATAGCCAAACAAAATTTAGCAATTGGTCTTAAACAGGTTAAAACTGAATATGCTAAAAAGTTTGTTCAAGCTCAGCTGAATTTATTGACTGATCAGTCTGAAGTAAATTTATATTTAGCAAGTCTGCCTAAAATCGATACTCGTCAACCGGCCGATCCATTAGCTAAAACAAATCTAAATGCTAGTCAGCAGTTATTATTAGCACAAGATTTATTAGAAGCTAAAGTGAATCCTCTTACAATAAAGCAATTCTTGAATCGCGTTTCTAGAATTCCAGGGATTGCTTCCTTTATGCTAGCCAGCAAATATTTAAATGACCCAATTGTTAGTAATGATGCAGCTATCGTAACTGCTCGTTTGGCATTGACTGATGAAACAGTACAGGGCCCAGCAGTTCGTGAGGCATTGGAAAAAGCCTTGCCATTGATCAAGGGAGAAGACAGTGCAGTTTTAGCAAAAGCTGTGATTAAGTTGCTGAAAAAAATGCCATATGATTATGGTTATATCTATCTATTTAATGGGAATGATTTGAATGGTTGGAAAGCATTGGTGGGCAATCCAATTTTGAGATCGAAAATGGGAGACTCCGCATTAAAGGTTGAGCAAGCGAAAGCAAATCAAAAAACAAAAGGAGACTGGATCGTAAAAGACGGCCTACTCATTTTTACTGGACATGGAGATAACCTCGCAACCGATAAACAGTTTGCCGATTTTGAAATGTTTGTGGATTGGAAAATAACAGCACAAGGTGATGCTGGCATTTATTTAAGAGGATCACCACAGGTGCAGATCTGGGACACGAGTAGAAGAGAAGTTGGAGCGCAGGTTGGGTCAGGTGGTTTGTATAATAACCAGAAAAATCAAAGCAAACCATTGGTTGTTGCTGATAATAAAATTGGCAGCTGGAATAACTTTCATATCATCATGAAAGGAGAAAAAGTTACGGTGTATTTGAACGGAATATTAGTAACAGATAATATAGCACTAGAGAATTATTGGGATCGTAAAATTCCGATTTTCCCGAAAGAACAGATCGAGTTACAAGCACATGGAACTTATGTGGCGTATAGGAATATTTATTTGAGAGAATTACCATCAACTGACCCTGTTGCCATTTCTGAAGAAGAAAAAAAGCAGGGATTTGTTTCTTTGTTTGATGGCACAAATTTGGATCAGTGGACAGGTAATACTACCGGATATATTGTAAAGAATGGTGCGGTAGAAGTTAATCCAGATGCAGGTGGAGGCGGAAACTTATACACGAAAGAGGAGTATTCTGATTTTGTTTATCGATTTGAATTTCAACTAACACCCGGTGCTAATAATGGGATTGGTATTCGTGCTCCACTAGAAGGAGATGCTGCCTATGTAGGTATGGAAATACAAGTCTTAGACAGTGAACACCCTAAGTACAAGGATTTACAGGTTTACCAGTACCATGGTTCTGTATACGGTGTAATCCCTGCCAAACGTGGTTACTTATTACCTACAGGCGAGTGGAATCAAGAGGAAATTGCCATTAAAGGAAATAAAATTACAGTGACTTTGAACGGAACTATCATTGTTGATGGCGATATCAAAGAAGCCTCAATGAATGGTACGATCGATCATAAAGAACACCCGGGTTTATTAAGAACAAGCGGACATATAGGATTTCTAGGTCATGGAGATGTGGTTCGTTTTAGGAATATGAGAGTACAGAAAAAGTGAGAAGTGAGAAGTGAGAAGTGAGGAGTGGAAGAAGAAGTTAAAAGAGAATACGTTAACCCCGGCTTTCAAGCCGGGGAGCCCAGCATTAGATTAAATAAATAAAAAAGGTTCGATGAATTTCATCGAACCTTTTCATTTGGTGGTTTATGGTTTAAATATATCTGTTGATCAAGTTCTCTAGGTATTCTTGCTTGCCGCTTGTTACTGCTGGCTCTCCGCTAGATACTGCTAGGTTTCTTAGATCTTCTAAACTTAATTTTCCCTCTTCGAATGCTTTTCCATTTCCATCATTATAAGATGCGTAACGGTCAGCTCTGAGTTTTTTGTATTCAGATTTTTGAAGAATAGTATCTGCTACAATCAATGATCTTGCAAATGTATCCATACCACCAATATGTGCGTGGAATAAATCTGCTGGGTCAGTTGAATTTCTTCTGCGCTTTGCATCAAAATTAATTCCCCCACCTGCAAATCCACCAGCTTCAACAATGATCAACATCGCTTCTACTAGTTCATTGATATTCGTAGGGAACTGATCGGTATCCCATCCATTTTGATAATCACCTCTGTTTGCATCCATGCTTCCCAATAAACCAGCATCAACCGCAACTTGTAGTTCGTGCTGGAAAGTATGTCCAGCAAGTGTTGCGTGGTTTACTTCAATATTCAATTTGAAATCATTCAACAAATCATACTGACGTAAAAAGCCGATCACAGTTTCTACATCATAATCGTACTGATGCTTACTAGGCTCACATGGTTTTGGTTCAATAAAGAAGGTTCCTTTAAAACCTTGCTTACGTGCATAGTCTTTTGCAGTATGTAAGAAACGAGCCAGATGCTCTTTTTCTTTTTTCATGTTGGTATTTAACAGAGACATATAACCTTCTCTGCCACCCCAGAATACATAGTTCTCACCACCTAGAGCAATCGTTGCATCCAATGCAGCTTTCACTTGCGCGCCACCGTGTGCCAAAACCTGAAAGTCTGGATTGGTTGCCGCACCGTTCATATATCTGCGGTTAGAAAACAAATTTGCCGTACCCCATAATAATTTAACCCCACTAGCGTCTTGCTTCTCTTTCAAATAAGCAGTAACTGCTGCTAATCTTTTTTCATTGTCAACTACATCGTTTGTATAAT
The DNA here is from genome assembly GCA_026391125.1 of Bacteroidota bacterium. Lineage (GTDB taxonomy): Bacteria > Bacteroidota > Bacteroidia > Chitinophagales > Chitinophagaceae > Sediminibacterium. The sequence goes on along the minus strand of JAPLEO010000040.1, from coordinate 14,452 downwards.
CAACCACGTCAACATCGTGAAAGCAATAGTAAGGAAGACCAAGTTTGGTAATAAATTCAAAAGCAGCATCTGCTTTGTCTTTTGCTCTGGAAACTGCATCAGCATTGGCATTCCATGGATAGATATGTGTGGGCTCACCAAAAGGGTCTCCACCATTTCCTACAAAACTATGCCAGTAAGCACAGGCAAATCTAAGCCATTCCTTCATGGGTTTTCCTGCTACCACTCGAGTCTCATCATACCAAGAAAAAGCAAGTGGGTTATCTGTACCCTGTCCTTCAAATTTTATTTTCCCAATGTTTGGAAAATATTGTGTGGTTCCTGTAACAACTGACATAACGCTAATTTATAGTTTGATAAAAATTTATGATCTTATTTGTTTATTTAAATAATCTTTCCATTCTTCATACAAGGCATCGTAGGTACTTGCATTTTTTGGTTCAATGATCGCCAATGGTTCGTTGATGCTAAAAGCCTCTTTAGATGAAGCATACACACCTAACCCGATACCTGCACCAATTGCTGCACCAACACTTCCATCTGTTTTGTACAATTCAACGGGAACATTTGTAACATCCACGAATGCTTGTTGAAATACGGTACTCTGAAACATATTGGCCTTTCCTGCACGTATAACTGATGGGGTTGTTCCATTTTCTTTTAGAATATCCAGTCCATATCTAAATGCGAATGCAATACTTTCTTGCGCTGCTCTAAAAATATGTGCGGCTGTATGAACATTCAAATCAATATTGTTCATATGCGCATTCACTGTTTTGTTTTCAAGCATTCTTTCTGCACCGTTTCCGAAAGGCAACATTTTTAATCCATTCGATCCTGCATCAACAGTAGCTGCTGCTTCATTAATTTGAGGATAGGAAAGATTTCCGCCTGCAATTTTCTTAACCCAGCTATTCAGTATACCAGTTCCATTAATGCAAAGTAAGATTCCAATCCTATTTAAATGATCAGAATGATTAACATGCGCGAAACTATTCACCCTCGAAAGCGGATCGTATTTTAATTGGTCACTTACGCCATAGATCACTCCCGAAGTGCCTGCGGTAGCCGCTACTTCACCCGGTTCAAATACATTGAGCGATAGCGCATTGTTTGGCTGATCACCTGCTTTATAAGTAACAGGGATACCAGCAGTTAGTGAAAGCTCAGAAGCAATCGCGGCGCTTAATTCGCCGTGCCTGCTAAATACATCTTGAATATTTGGAATAAAATTTTTATCGAATCCATAGTATTGAAATAATTCATCCGACAGTGAATTATTTTTAAAATCCCAGAACATGCCTTCACTCAAAGACGAGATACTGGTAGTAATATTGTTTGAAAATTTCATTGCAATGAAATCTCCGGGCAACATGATCTTGTCGATCTTTTCGTAAACAGCTGGTTCATTTTGTTTGAGCCAAGCCAATTTCGAAGCAGTGAAATTTCCTGGTGAGTTTAATAAATGCGAGAGGCAATAATCTCCTCCCAGTTTATTAAAAGCATCATTGCCAATTGCAACTGCTCTGCTATCGCACCAGATAATACTATTGTATAAAAGGTTTTGATCTTTATCTATACAAACCAATCCATGCATTTGATAAGCAATCCCAATCGCAGCTATATCAGCGGGATTGTATTGATTAGTTGCATTTGCTTTTTGAATCGCTAGTTTGGTATGCTTCCACCAATCGTTGGGTGATTGCTCGGCCCAGCCCTTTTGAAGAGCAATGATTGGAGTCTCTGTTTCAGGATATTGAACTGTACAAATCGTTTGTTGTGAAGCGGCATCTACAACCGCCACTTTGATGGAGGACGTTCCAATATCAATACCTAATAATAACATAGTAGCAGTCGTTTTAAAACAAGGACTCTAATATATCAATTTTATGGAACTAAACCTAAGTTACTAAGCTGAAATCACTTATAAAGATTTCCGGAGCGTCAGAGTAAAAGCGACTTCAATAAGCCGATGCTCATTTTCAGGTTCAATTGGGCCATGGGTTCTCCCAGTTTATTGAAATCTATAGAAAAATTAGTAGTAAATTATGCATTATTCAAAATTACTTACAATAACAAATTACAAGAGCTATGCAGGCAATCCTAGGCGTCATATTTCATTTTATTGGAGGCTTTGCTTCTGGTAGTTTTTATATGCCATTTAAAAAAGTCAAAGGCTGGAGTTGGGAAAGTTTTTGGATCGTAGGTGGACTTTTCTCTTGGTTAATAGTACCACCCATCGCTGCATGGATTACCATTCCAGGATTTGTAGACATTATTAAAGGCTCTGCTTCAGGTACCCTTGGGATTACTTATTTATTTGGGGTGCTTTGGGGAATTGGCGGATTAACTTACGGACTAGGTGTTCGTTATCTGGGTGTTTCTTTAGGTAGTAGTATCATACTTGGTTTGTGTATGGTATTTGGTGCCATCATTCCGTCTATTTATTATAATTTTTTTCCGCAGGTTGGGAAAGATAGTTTTAGTGCCATCGCAAGCAGCAATTGGGGAATGACAGTATTAGCAGGATTATTCGTTTGTATTATCGGCATCATCATTTCAGGCAAAGCAGGTGTGATGAAGGAGAAAGAATTGGCTGATGCCAGAACATCTGATCCGCATGGTATGGAACTCAAAACAGAATACAAATTTGCATTGGGCATGTTTGTATCAATCGTATCTGGTGTATTGAGTGCATGTTTCAATTTTGGCTTAGAAGCGGGGAAACCAATGGCAGATCTTGCAAATGAAATTTGGAAAGCAGCCAACCCAAATCAAGGAAATTTTTTGTATCAGAATAATGTGATCTATGTGGTGTTATTGTGGGGAGGATTAACCACCAATTTTATTTGGTGCATGATCTTGAATGCGCGCAACAAAACATTTGGAGATTATACGAATAAGCAAACACCATTATTACCCAACTATATTTTTTCAGCATTAGCAGGTACTACTTGGTTTCTGCAATTCTTTTTTTATGGAATGGGAGAAAGCAAATTAGGGAATGGACCTAGTTCTTGGATCTTGCACATGGCATTCATTATTCTTACTGCGAATTTGTGGGGAATTGTATTGAAAGAGTGGAAGGGCGTTAATAAAAAAACAACAACAACGATTGTGATAGGTATCCTCACCATTATAGTATCAGTTTTGATAGTGGGATATGGAAATTCATTAAAGCAATAATTTTAAATAGGAGTAAGATGTCGAGCAGTCAACAAAATTTTAAACAGGTCAGTTATTTATGGGATGATGCAACAGCTGCATCAATGGAAGGTGATGAAGTAGCATTATTAGTGTATCGTTCTAATTTATTAGGAGTAGATTTAAGATTAACGAATTACGGAGGTGGTAATATAACTGGTGAGCAAGTAGAAGTAATGTGGGTGAAGGGTAGTGGTGGAGACCTAGGAACTATGAAACGAAACGGTTTAGCAGCTTTATATATTGATCGTTTGCGTAGTTTAAAAAATGTGTATCGAGGTTTGGATCACGAAGATGAAATGGTAGAATTATTTAATCATTGTATTTATGACCTGGCTTCTAAAGCACCTTCTATTGATACTCCATTACATGGATTTCTTCCATTTAAACATATTGATCACTTGCATCCTGATGCTGCCATTGCAATTGCTGCAGCGAAAGATGGCAAGCAAATCACAAAAGAATTATTTAAAGGAACCATCGGTTGGGTGGATTGGCAGAAGCCAGGATTCGATCTTGGCTTACAATTGAAAGCCTGTTTAGAAGAGAACCCCGGCATCCGCGGAATCATACTTGGCTCGCATGGATTATTTACTTGGGGTGATACTGCTTACGAATGCTATCTCAATACCTTGGAAGTAATTGAAATTTGTGCGCAATATCTCGAAGATCATTATGGAAAAAAAGGACCAATCTTCGGTGGAGAAAAATTAAAATCATTAGAGAAATCAGCACGCTTAGATAAGGCAGCTGCATTAGCTCCAATCCTTCGTGGATTTTGTTCCTCACAAACTAAAATGATCGGTCATTTTACAGATGATGATCGTGTTTTACAATTTATCAATTCAAATGATCTTACGCGATTAGCTCCAATGGGTACAAGTTGCCCAGATCATTTCTTGCGCACTAAAATATCTCCACTCGTTTTGAATTTGGCACCTGATGAATCATTAGATGATCTAAAAGCCATACAAGAAAAGATTGCTCCTTTGTTTGAAGCATATCGTAAAATGTATGCCAACTATTACAACACTTGTAAGCATGCGAATAGTCCAGCCATCCGTGATGCCAATCCAGTGATCATTTTATATCCGGGGGTAGGTATGTTTAGTTTTGCAAAAGACAAGCAAACGGCACGTGTGGCTTCTGAATTCTATACAAACGCCATCAATGTGATGCGCGGCGCGGAAGCCATCTCTACATATAGTTCATTGCCACACCAAGAGGCTTTCAATATCGAATACTGGTTATTAGAAGAAGCCAAATTGCAACGCATGCCAAAACCAAAATCTTTGAGCGGACGGATTGCTTTGGTTACCGGAAGTGCTGGTGGAATTGGTAAGGCTGTTGCGAAGAAATTTGCACAAGAAGGTGCATGCGTGATTTTGAATGATATTAATCAAGAGCGACTAGATGGTGCTGTTGCAGAATTTAAAAAGCTTTTTGGAAATGATGTTGTTGCATCCACTCTATTAAATGTTACCGATTCGGTTTCTATTAGTCAAGCTTTTAAAGAAACCGCTCTAGCTTTTGGTGGCGTAGATATCATCGTAAACAATGCGGGTATTAGTATTTCAAAAGCCATCGCAGATCATACTGAGGAAGAATGGGATCGCTTATATGATATATTGGTGAAGGGTCAATTCGTTGTTTCTAAAAAAGCAGTAGAACTGATGCGCAAACAAGGTTTTGGAGGCGACATTGTAAATATTGTTTCTAAGAATGCAGTGGTGGCTGGTCCGAATAATGCCGGCTATGGTTCTGCAAAAGCTGCACAGGCACACTTAACCAGATTGCTCGCAGCTGAATTAGGTCCAGATAGAATTCGTGTGAACACCGTTAATCCTGATGCCGTAATTTCAGATAGTAATATTTGGGCAGGTGGATGGGCCGAGGGAAGAGCAAAAGCTTATGGCATTACTGTGGAAGAGTTACCAGCATTTTATGCGAAGAGAACTTTGTTGGGCGAAACAATTCTACCGGATGATATTGCCAATGCCTGTTATGCTTTAGTTGGAGGTTTATTAAATAAATCAACTGGAAATGCTATCAATGTAGATGGTGGCGTAGCCGCAGGATTTTTGAGATAGATAAAATGTAAGTATGGAAACTGGTTTAAAACGAGTTGCTTTTAAAATGAAGCTGATCAAGGGTTTCGAATCGGAGTATCAAAAAAGACACGATGAGATTTGGCCTGAATTACAGTTATTACTAAAGGACACTGGAATCAGTGAATACTCTATTTTTTTAGAGGAAGAAACAGGAAACCTGTTTGGATTTTTAAAAATTGCAGCACCTCTCAAATTAGATGAATTGCCAAGTTTCCCTGTGATGCAGCAATGGTGGAAATATATGGGAGATATCATGGAAACCAATCCCGACAATTCACCTATTAGTATACCTTTAAAGGAAGTATTTTACCTAGTATAAATAAACGATTGTTATGCGTATAGATAAGTCTCTGATTCAGGACCATAATGGAACACTACTAAATGCACATAAAAGGAAATTCGATTTTGCAGCAGAAAATATTCCTCATATAAATAATATCATTCAGAAATTGATTGAGTTTAATGTAGCTATTCCTAGCTGGGCATTAGGTACGGGTGGCACAAGGTTTGGTCGTTTCCCTGGTGGCGGCGAACCAGCTTCTTTAGAACAGAAAATGGAAGACGTTGGTTTATTGCACGCGTTGAATCAATCAAGCGGAGCGATCTCTTTGCACATTCCTTGGGATATACCAGAGAATTATCAGGAGATCAAAAGCTTAGCTAATAGTTTAGATTTGAAATTTGATGCAGTTAACTCCAATACATTTCAAGACCAGAATGACCAAGCACTAAGCTATAAATTCGGATCCTTACAACATACTAATAAAGCCGTTCGCAAACAAGCGATCCAACACAATATAGAAGTCATAAAACATGGTGTTGAATTGGGTTCAAAAGCAATGACGGTTTGGCTGAGTGATGGCAGTTCCTATCCTGGTCAATTAAATTTTAGAAAAGCATTTCAAAATACTTTAGAAAGTTTAGAAGAAATTTATGCGGCATTGCCAGACGACTGGAAAGTATTTATTGAATACAAATGCGCTGAGCCTAATTTTTATTCCATGACGGTGGGCGATTGGGGACAATCATTATTATTCGCCAATAAACTCGGACCCAAAGCAAAAACCCTGGTAGATCTTGGTCATCATTTACCCAACGCCAACATCGAACAAATTGTAGCGCTATTATTAATGGAAGGAAAGCTCGCTGGTTTTCATTTTAATGATAGTAAGTATGGAGATGATGATTTAACCGTGGGTGCAATGAAACCTTATCAATTGTTCCTCATCTTTAATGAATTGGTGGAGGGAATGGATGCAAACGGAATGAATCACGTAAAAGATCCTTTAGAAGACCTATTACAATCTGTGGAAGCCATCATGTTATCGTATACACATGCATTATTAGTAGACCGACAAAATCTAAATGCAGCCCAAGAATCAAATGACGTAGTAGTAGCCCAAGAAATTTTGCAAAGTACGTTTAGAACCGATGTGCGTGCTATAGTTGCGGAAGCAAGATTAAGATCAGGTGGTTCATTAGATCCTATCGGATTTTTCAGAGAACAAAAAATCAGGGAGCAGTTAATTGCTCAAAGGGGTAAATCTTCAATTGCTACCGGATTATAATGGAACCAATTTCCGTCATAGCTATTTTTGATATTGGCAAAACCAATAAGAAACTGCTTTTGTTAGATGAGCAGTATCAAATGGTATGGGAAAAATCCTGTCAATTCGAAGAGCAAGTAGATGAAGATGAATTTCCTTGTGAAGATATTGATGCATTGTCTAGCTGGGTTCTTTCAGCGATTGAAACCCTTTTAGTTGACAATCGTTTTATCATAAAAGCGATCAATTTTTCTGCTTACGGTGCCAGCTTAGTATACCTTGATAGTAAAGGAAATCTTATTCCACCGCTGTACAATTATTTAAAGCCCTATCCTACAGAATTGAGTAAGAAATTTTATATTGATCATGGTGGGGAACAAAATATTTCTAAAGCAACAGCTTCTCCCATTTTAGGAAACCTGAATTCTGGGATGCAGTTATACAGGATCAAAAATCAATTGCCAGTAAAGTATCAGAATATTGAAACGGCGCTGCATTTGCCGCAGTTTTTGAGTTTTGTTTTAACTGGAAATAGGTATAGCGATTATACAAGCATCGGGTGTCACACACAGTTATGGAATTTTACTAAAAACAACTACCACGATTGGGTAATGGAAGAAGGGATCGATCTTCGTTTGGCCCCAATAAAGCAATGCGATAGCCTAGGTGGTTATTTTCGAGATTCGATACCTGTTGGAATTGGTATGCATGATAGTTCCGCTGCATTGATTCCTTATTTGATTTCTTTTAAACAACCTTTCATTTTAATTTCTACGGGAACTTGGTGTATTAGTTTGAATCCATTCAATCAAACAGCACTCACCGATGAAGAATTGAAGCAGGACTGTTTATGCTACATCTCTTATAAAGACAAACCTGTAAAAGCGGCTCGTTTATTTGCCGGTTATGAACACGAACAAGCAGTAAAAAAGTTAGCTGTTCAATTCAATAAGCCACTCGATTATTATGAAAAAGTTTCTTATGATGCGAGTCTTTTGACCGAACATGCTACGCAAACATATGAATCAGCCTATCATCAATTGATGGCAGAAATCATGGTTCAGCAAGTGAAGAGTACTGATCTTATATTAAATGGTTCACAAGTAATGAAAATATATGTAGATGGTGGATTTAGTCAAAACAACATTTACATGCATTTGTTATCGGAATATTATAGCGGCAAAGAAGTATTTGCTGCTACCATCCCACAAGCATCTGCATTAGGTGCGGCTTTAGCTGTTCATGAAATTTGGAATAAGCAAACTTTACCTTCTGATTTAATCAAATTAAATTTTTTCTCTTCTAATAAGGCCGTGGAATAAATCAGAAAGCCTGCTCAAAATTGAACAGGCTTCTTTAAAAAATCGAGAATCATCTCGAGCGGGCAGAATTTGGTAAATGAACTCTGTAATAAATTGGCTCCTACAAATACACCTAGCCAAAGCCAGTTGATACTTACAAAGTAGGTCAATAAAACACTGGTTAAAACAAATGTGCCTGCAACTGCGCGTACGATTCTTTCTCTCATGATAATTGTTTAAAAACTTGATTTCTCCACTGGGACAATAAAGGCCCTGATTGGAAAATTGGTTGGGTTATTTTGATTATAAGCTATAATTAAGTCCATGGCAATGCTAGCATTCTCGTCGGAAGTGAAACTAAAAAGCATGGTTGAATCAAACTTTTCATCTCCACTGGCAAACCATTCTTCCAAAAGATTGGGGCTTTGGTTGTCTTTAAACCCAACAATTTCTGTGGAACTATAAGCTCTGATTTTAGACTCCTTAAAAATTCCAAAAACGAGGTCCTCACATTCCTTGATACAGGTAACTATTAAAAATTTCATTTTCTTGGTTTTATTATTTTGAAATGGTTTTGTTACGCATCATTTTATAATACAATAATGGAACTACTAATAAAGTCAAGAACGTGGAAGTAATAGTTCCGCCCATTAATGATATTGCAAGGCCTTGGAAAATTGGGTCAAACAAAATGATCACAGCACCCAATACTACAGCACCCGCTGTTAATAGAATTGGTGTGGTTCTTACTGCACCCGCTTCAATAATGGCTTGTTTTAATGGGATTCCTTCTCTTAAACGAATATTGATAAAGTCGATCAGTAACACCGAGTTTCTTACCATTACACCAGCTAGTGCGATGAAGCCAATCATAGATGTGGCTGTGAAATAGGCGTGCATCATCCAGTGACCTAAGATGATTCCTACGAGCGACAAAGGAATTGCTGCTAACATCACCAACGGCACTACGAAGTTCTGAAACCAGCCCACGATCAAGATATAGATCATCAAAATCACTACCGCAAATGCGATTCCTAGATCTCTAAATACTTCATAAGTGATCTGCCACTCACCATCCCATTTCAAAGAGAAGTTATCTTCCATTTTAGGTTGGTGCGTATATTCTTCAGTTAAAGTAAATCCCTTCGGTAATTGAATGTTTTTTAAACTATCAGAAACTTTTGCAATGGCATAAGACGGACTTTCCAATTTACCCGCCATATCAGCCAAAACATACACTACTTCTTTTTGATTTTTGCGATAGATCACTTTCTGTTGCACTTCTTTGCTGATCACTACCAAATCGCGTAATGCTACTGCATTGCCCTGTGCACCTAGCACTTTTACATCAAGAACATCTTCCAAACTACTCTTATTGGCATCGCTCAATTGCAGTTTAATGCCTGCTTGATTAAAAGAAGATGGTTGGTATAAATTACCCACAGCCATACCAGATACTGCTGCATGAATAGTGGCTGTTACTTGAGCAGTTGCAATACCATAACGCATTGCTTTTTCTTTGTCTACAGCCAAATGGTATCCAGGTTGATCAGCTTCTACCATCCAATCCACATCAACTACATCAGCCGTTTTACTGATCATTGTTTTGATCTGATCTGCAACTTTGATTTGCTCTTCATAGTTTGGTCCGTATACCTCTGCCACCAAAGTTGAAAGAACGGGAGGCCCGGGGGGAACCTCCACGATCTTTACATTGGCATTATATTTTTTAGCGATCGCCTGAATAGGTGCACGCATTTCTTTAGCTATCGCATGACTTTGTATACTTCTATCTTTCTTGTCAACCAGGTTCACTTGAATATCTGCCATATTTTCGGCTCTACGCAAATCGTAGTGTCTTACCAATCCATTAAAGCTTATAGGAGCAGAGATGCCAATATAAGTTTGATAGTTCTGTACCAAACTTTGTTGTGCTACATAATCACCAATGTCTCTTGCAACTGCTTGTGTTTTTTCTAATGTGGTTCCTTCTGGCATATCAATGACTACCTGAAACTCATTCTTATTATCAAAGGGTAACATCTTAACTGCTACTGTCTTTGTATAAAACAACATCATAGAACCTAAAAGAATAACAACGATACTGATGATAAAGGTCCAACGCTTCCAACGAGATTCTAATAAAGGTTGAATAAAAGAACGATAGATCTTATAAATGCCAGTTGATTCTAATGTATGTGGTTTGCTTTCTTCATGACCAACACCATGATGTTCTTTTTCTCTTAAGAAGATATAGCCTAAATAGGGTGTAAGTGTTAAAGCAACAATCAGTGATAGCATCATAGCAATGGATGCACCAATTGGCATCGGACTCATATAAGGCCCCATCATACCGGAAACAAACGCCATTGGTAAAACTGCAGCAACCACTGTAAAGGTTGCTAAAATGGTTGGGTTACCAACTTCATTGATCGCATAGATAGCAGCTTGTAATGGCGGTAACTTCCGCATTTTAAAGTGCCGATGCATATTTTCTGCAATGATGATACTATCATCTACCACAATACCCGTAATAAATACCAACGCAAACAGCGTGATCCTATTTAAGGTGTAATGCATAAAGTAATATGCAAATAAGGTAAGTGCAAAAGTTACCGGTACGGATAAGAATACCACTAAACCGCCTCTCCATCCCATCGCTAGCATTACAAATAATGTAACCACAATGATGCTGATAAATAAATGGAATAATAATTCTGATACTTTATCACTCGCAGTTTCACCATAATTCCTTGAAATGGTTAACTGAACTTCATTTGGGATTAAACCCTTCTTCAAATGATTTACCTTCTCTAAAATTTCTTCCGATAATTTCATCGCATCTGCACCCTTCTTCTTTGCTACAGACAAAGTAATAGCGGGATAGTTTGAAGGATGTTCTTTTAATAAGCCAGCAGTAGCTTTACCATAGCCAAATAAAACATATTGATTAGCCGTTTCTGGTCCGTCTTCTACTTTTGCTACCTGTTTCAAATACACAGGCTGCTGCTGATTCATGCCAACTATGAGGTTAGCAACATCGTCAGAACTATGCAAAAAGTTTCCCGTCTCAATAGTAATAGCTGTATCCTTTTGTAATAAACTACCATTTTGCATTTGCATGTTAGAACCCTGGATCAGCTTGCTCATCGATAAAAAGTCTACATGGTTCTCTGCCATTTTATTTTTATCAACTAATACTTTGATCTCTCTGCTTCTTCCACCTAAAATATTGATATCAGAAACATCATTGATCTTCTTGATCTCACTACTCAGTTCTTGACCAATCTGTTTTAATCGATAGTCATCATACGATTCACTCCATAGAGTAATGCCAAATACAGGTACATCGTCGATAGCCCTAGTTTTGATCAATGGAAAGGTAACGCCTTGTGGCATTTTATCCATATTCTTCATCAATTCACTATAGAGTTTCACTAATGAACGCTCTACATCTTCGCCCACCTGGAATTGTACGATCAACATGGCCTGTCCCTTCATAGAGGTTGAATACACATATTCAACTCCTTTAACATTCGAGATCATTTTCTCCATCGGTGCTGCCACTTTTGTTTCTACATCTTTGGGTTCAGCTCCCGGGTATCCAATAAAGATATCTGCCATCGGTACTTGGATCTGTGGTTCCTCTTCACGAGGGATAAGATAAGTACTATAGGCACCAATCAATAAAAATGCAATCATTAGCAGGATCGTTAATTTCGACTGCAGAAATGACTTTGCTATATTTCCTGAAAAACCATTTTTCATTCTGATAATTTTATTTCGTTTTTACGCTTGCTCCGTTAAATAGTTTTCCTTCAGACTTAATAATGAAATTTTCATTCTTCTCTAAGCCACTTAATACTTCTACGTTGCTGCCATAAGTTTTTCCTAAACGAACCCAACGAAGTAAAGCCCTGTTATTACTGCTAACTGTATATAATCCTGTTAATTGATTTTTGTATTCGATCGCAGATAATGGCACTAACACTGCATCAGCATTTGAAACAGTAGTAGCTGTAGCATTCTTCAATGGGATTGAAATATTAGCATACATGCCTGAATACAAGCCTTTTTGAGCCAACTCGGGAATTTTTATTTTAACGATAAATTGTCCGCCAGTAAATTGTGAAGATGGATTGATCTGACTTACAGTTGATTGAAAAATCTTCTCTACTGATTGAATTTGCACCGTTGCATTAGACCCTAATTGAATTTGTTGAATGGAGTTTTCTGGAACAGAGACACTTACTTGCAAAACGCCTGATTGCTCAATCGTTAAGATGGGCATACCCGGACTAGCCATACTTCCTGCTTCCAACATTTTTTGCGTAACAACTCCAGAAAATGGAGCACTTAATTGTGCATAGCTCATCATCGCACTTACTTCGTTGCGCATTTGTTTAGCAGATTCTAATCTTGATTTTGCAGAGTTATATTGGAAATTGATATTGTCCATTTCTTTAGCCGAAGCACTTTGTTGCTTATACAAATTGTTGAACCGCTCCTGATCTTTTTTAGCATTGTTAAAAGCGGCTTCTGCTTCAGAGATCATTGCATCAGTTTGTGCTCTCTTTGCTTTAATATCATCGTTGCTGATCGAGACCAATAATTGTCCTTTACTTACATGGTCGCCTACCTTCACATTGATAGATGTGATAAAGCCCATCATCCTTGTACTGATATTCACTGATTGAGATGACTCGATCTGTCCACTTAAATTGAGTTCTTTTGAATTGTTTGAAGAGGGACTAGCAACTTGTACCAAAATGGCACTATCAACTGTATTTGTTTTTTCTTCTTTCTTCGAAGAACAGCTGCTGATCAGTGTTACTAAGACTAAAGCGATGAATGGAATAGTTCTTTTCATAATAGTATATATAGTAATGAGTGGATTTATTTATTGAATGAGCTTGTTAAAAATTGGATATAAGCTCTTGTAATATTGCTGGTTAATTGGGCTTGCGCTTTTGATAATTGCTGCTGTGACAATTGAGTGGTAGCCATTAGCAAATCAGTTGTATTGGCTAAGCCCTGTTCATATCTATTTTGAAGAATTCGTAATGATTCAGCAGCTTGTTCAATGGCTTTATCCTGTTGCTTCATTTCAAAATTGGCATCATTCAAGTCGCGTAATGCTTTACTAAGTTCTACCTGACTTTGATCTTTCGTTTGTGTTAATTGATCTTTTAGCTTATTGCGCTCCAGTGTTTGAGTGGTGATGGTATTCTTAGTTCTATTACCACTAAAAATATCCCAGGACAATTGAAGTCCTGCTAAATAGGCGTTTGCGCCAAATCCCAACATTCTGCTATCGTTTAATTGATAGGATCCGAATGCATTTAATTTTGGTAAGTATGATTTTTTTGAAGAAGTGATAGCATAGTCTGATGCCTCAATGGCCTTTTGCATTGCCAAAAAATCGGAGCGATTATCTGTGAGTTGTATACTAGTTTCTGAAGTAGAGCTATTGCCATTCTTTGCACTTTCAACAGTATAAACTACACCTGCTGACACATGCATAAAAAAACTTAAATAGTCGGAGGCATTTTTAATATTCGAATGCGCTTTTGCCAGATTCGATTCTACCATTTTGATATGCACTTCAGTATTTAGTACATCTGATTTTTGAATCAATCCCTGCGCAAAATGATCGGCAGCATATTTGTTTACTGCCAGTGATGTTTTATTGGCTTCTTCTAAAACTTTCACTGCATCATAAGCAAAAGCCAATTGTAAATAAGCTTTTTGAACCTCAAAGCGAATATATTCTTTGGTACGTTCTGTTTGAAATTGATAGATCTGGGTTTGTTTTTCAGCTGCTTTCTTTTGGTACCACAGATCCATATTGATAATGGGCTGCATCACTTCTAACTTAGTTGTAAAGTCAGGTGTGCCATTGGGATGATTGAGCAGGTCTGGATTAAAGTCGTTCATGGTGATCGACTTCTGCTGCAACTTAAAGCCAAAAGCATTCAATGGGTTATTGGTGCTCATGGCTGTATAACTGAAGCCAACCTGGGGTAGATAAATAGCCTGTGTTTGATTGTATTTCGACGCGGCTATTTTTTCATCCTGTTGGGCAAGTTGTACCGACTGATTGTTTTGTAAACTATTTGTAATAGCATCAGTCAGACTCAGGAATTTGGTTGTTTCCTGCGCTGAGACCCTTTCTAGTGATAGTACGGAAAGGAATAGTGTAGATGTAAGTAGAAGCTTAAAATACCTTTTTCTGTGCATGAATTTTCAATTTGCAGCAAAAGTATCCGAGCACAGTTTGGCACACGGT
>JAPLEO010000010.1 GCA_026391125.1 Bacteroidota bacterium | reverse complement strand
AGTCTTCTATCGATTAATTTTTTGATGATCGGATAAACATGTGAATTATCAAGTAGTTGCTGCACTTCACTTAGCCTTAATTCTTTTCTTAATTCTAAAGCCTCCGCCACAATAAATTCTTCATCATTTAAATCGCTATAGGATTCATCAAGCTCTTCGTTCCAAATTAAAATACTCTCACTTGAAAGTTTCAGATTGGCAGGAACGGCAGCTTGCATAACTTCTCCTTCTGTGCATACGTAGTATTGAGCGATCCATTCCCATAATTGCAATTGCTCTGGATTGATCAGCGGTTCTGCGTCTAATACATTCAAGATTGGTTTTGGCGTAAATCCTTTTGGTGCTGTATCAAATAATCGTTTAATAATACCAGCATACTTCTTATGTTTTCCTAATATTACTTCCACACGAATACCAGGTTTCACCAACTCTTGTAAATGTTCGGGGATCGACCATGTATAATTCTTTGGTAAAGCCAAAGGAATGATGATCTCTGCAAAGAGTGATGACTCACTTGCAGAAAATGCAGATAAATTAGAATAGGAAGAATTTTTAGTCATGAAAATTAGAGAACTAAGTTAAGCAGCTTTCAACAATCATACAGTATAACTGCGATACCTTCTTAAACCCTTATCCATTATTTGATAAACTTGTTCTCTTAGTGCAGGAATGTCAGTCATTTCTAAACCAACCACAGAAACCTCTTTAAGAAATACCACTCTGTTTTTTCCCGGGGTCAATGAAAAGATTGATTTAAAATGTAACCTTTCTAGCGTATCAACCAATAAGATGGGTTTAATTGGAGTTTGGGTTTCGATAGCAATCCTAAAAGCACCATCATAAAATGATTTTAAAGGGGATTCTAACTCATTGAATGTTCCCTCTGGAAAAATGAATATGGAAATATTATTTTTAATAGCAGCCTTCAGGGCTCGAACACTTTTTGATCTTGTTTCAGAGTTGCTTCGATCCACTAAAATGACAGCTGCACGATAGATCCATCCGAAAATCGGAATTTTTACCATTTCATATTTGCCTAAAACTCTAATGGGTTGGTGGGCTAAAAGAACGATGGGTGGTATATCGATATAGGATGCATGATTGCCTACAAAAATGTATTGTTTGCTGGTATCATGTGGGGATTCATATATTTCTTTATGGCGTATCCCAATAAATAGGTACCAAACAAATGCCCAAGTCTTACATATTTGATAAATGATATTTCCACCTTTTATTTTCCCAAACGATAAGGAAATCATCACAAAGGGAAAGGCAATGATGGTGAGAAAAGCAAATATGATAAATGCATAAATGCAGTAGAAAAATTGCAATAATCGGATCAGCCATTTCATTTTTCTAACTTAGTCAGAAAAAGGGAGAATTGGACTTTTTTTTTCTTAGTAGGCACAAAAAAAGCAACCTATTGGTTGCTTGTAAAATATGGCAAAGCGTATATTTTAAATAGAAGATTTTGCTTCATTTTTCCAAAGTAACAAAACGATGGAAATAACACAAGCAGTAACGCCAATGATCATCAATGGACTTTCGTTAGGGGTGTTGTTTGCAATTTGTGCGGCTAATAAAAACATGATTTGTGGTTTTATGTTTGTTAATTGGACACAAATTGAAAGCAAAAATTTGATATAAACAACTAGCTGGTGGCGGCTTCACGGGGTCGAATAGATATAAAATATATTTAAAGTGTTTGTGTTTTTAAGAAGGCTTTGCAATTTTGAAAAAAAACCGAAAAAATCTTTATTATTTAATATTCTGTACATTATAAATTAGAATTTTACAGCTAAAAAGGCAATTGTCAAGCTTGAAAAAAGTATCAAAAAATCAAAAAAAAATCAAATTTTTTTTTAAAAACAGGTGGATTTGGCTCGAAAGTGGGCCAATTTCATTTTTTATAGTGCTGAATCGACTGTTTTTAAAATCAAAAAAGACCATACAAGATGGTCCTTTTTGATTAACTATATTTAGTTTTTCAGTTGTTATCAATTAGTCATGGTTGTTATAAGCAGCAACACCATGTTCAAAGAAATCCAAACCACCTGGTCCGGTTTCTGCTTCTGGTTCTACTCTTAATTTCCATGGATAAGGCAATTTGTTTATGATATACATTAATACCAATGCAACTGCAAATGTAGCTAGGGTTATAACAGCACTACCAATCAACTGTGCTTTTAAAACATCCCAACCACCACCATATAGAAGCCCTTTTACTGGTGCAGAATTGTCT
>JAPLEO010000138.1 GCA_026391125.1 Bacteroidota bacterium | reverse complement strand
TGGTAACACGATCACGAAATCTGATTTACAAAAAATTGTTTCCGAAACCATCAACTTTTCATTTCCGCTTGTTTCGGTTAATAAAAATATTTACTCCCTAGAATTATTTCACGGACCAACACTTGCATTCAAGGATGTAGGCGCACGTTTTATGAGCAGGTGTCTAGGGTATTTTTCAGCGCAACAAAAAAATAAAGTAACCGTATTAGTAGCCACTTCAGGAGATACAGGTGGTGCGGTTGCGAATGGATTTTTAGGCGTGGAAGGCGTAGAAGTAGTGATACTGTATCCATCAGGTAAAGTAAGTCCAGTGCAGGAATTGCAGTTAACTACCTGCGGACAAAATATCAAAGCGCTTGAAGTAAAAGGTAGTTTTGATGATTGTCAGTCAATGGTCAAAGATGCATTTATGGATGCCGATTTAAATAATCATCTAACACTTACTTCGGCAAATAGTATCAATGTGGCAAGATGGCTGCCACAGCAGTTATATTATTTCTTTGCCTACCAACAATGGATCAAGGAGAATGAAGCGGCACCTGTGATATCGGTACCCAGTGGTAATTTTGGAAATATCTGCGCTGGATTGTTAGCTCATGTAAGTGGTTTACCTGTGGATCATTTTATTGCTGCGTGTAATGTAAATGATGCGGTACCAGAATATTTAAGAACAGGAAATTATCAATCAAAGAAAGCGGTCCCAACCATTTCAAATGCGATGGATGTGGGCAGTCCGAGTAATTTCGTAAGGGTCTTAGAATTATTTCAAAACTCTTATCAAACCATTAGCGAAAAAATAACTGGATACACAGTAAGTGATGAGATCACGAAACAAACCATTGCCGAAGTATATCAAAACGATCATTACCTTCTCGATCCCCATGGTGCAGTTGCGTATTATGCATTAGCAGAATACCAGAAATCAAATCCAGAAAAGAAAGGAATGATCTTAGAAACCGCACATCCAGTAAAGTTTCCAGACACAGTAGAAGACGTAATTAAAAAAACCATAGAGATCCCCGACTCAGTAAAACCATTATTCAACTTAGAAAAGAAATCAATCGTCATCGGCCCTAATTTTTCAGCCCTGAAAAATTGGCTTCTCTCAAAATAAACATTAATGAAAAATGGGCGCAGCCCTTACTCCGTCCATTATTCACTTTTATCTTTTATCTCTTCACTTCTTCCTCCATTTTTCACTTTTATCTTTTATCTTTTATCTTCTTCTTCTTCTTCTTCTTATTTCAGCTTCCAAGCCCCCCTAATTTTCGCCTTAGCTAAATTGTTTGCTTCTGCATCATTTTTGAAATGTTCTTTTTTCGGGTCCCATTCTAAATTTCTTCTAGTTTGATAAGCAATATTTGCTAAGCAACAAACCGAACTAGTTCTATGTCCAGTTTCCACATCACAAATTGGTTGAACACCAGTTTTAATTCCATCTAACCAATTCTGATAATGATTTGTACTATTATATAATCTTATTTCATTTGGTTGAATAGTTGCAGTTGATATATTCTTAGGATTACTATCTAAGTATTCTCTTGAAATATCAATGGTTCCTTTTTCACCAATAAAGCGAACGCCTAATCCTCTGCCAAAATCAACATGTTTCATCACAATGCCATTCGCATAAATCATTTCTAATCCTTTCAATTCATTACCCTTTGGTGGGTTGAATGAAATAGGGCCTGATTGATCCATACCCAATGCCCACTGCGCAATATCAAACATATGCGCACCCCAATCGCTAACACCACCACCGCCATAGTCTTTATAAGAACGCCAATGCGGATAAATATCCTGTTCAACTGGAGGAGATAATTCAGAATGATACGGATTGTAAACTGCTGGTCCAACCCAACCTTCCCAATCTAAGTTCGGTGGAGTAGACATGGGAGTTAAATTGTATGGAATACTAGGGTCACCCACATTCACCAAAACCTCTTTGATATTGCCAATATATCCATTGCGAACAAGTTCACATGCTTGATGGAAATTTTTCCAAGAGCGTTGCATACTACCTACTTGCAACACCACTTTGTTTTTGTGTACAGCATTTACCATGGCTCTGCCCTCTTCAATAGAATGCGCCATTGGTTTTTCAACATAAATATGTTTTCCAGCATTAGCTGCAAGTACAGTCATTACTGCGTGCCAATGATCTGGCGTTGATATTACCACAGCATCAATATCTTTTCTTTCTAATAATTCTCTAAAATCACTATAACCTGTAAAGCCTTTGTATTCTCCTTTCTGTGCGGCATCTGCATGGATCTTTTCAGCAATTTTTTGAAATGCAGCTAATTTCTGAGAGTCCACATCTGATCCCGCAACGGCTTGTGTAATCGACCTAAAACTGTTGATCAAGCTTTTTGATTGTTTACCAGTTCCAATATATCCTAAACTAATTCGATCACTTGGAGCTAAGTATCCTCTTCCCATTACAAAACGAGGAATGATGGTAAAGCCGATGGCAGCTTTGATGCTTGTCTGCACAAAAGAGCGGCGACTTACAGAATTGTTCTTAGTAGTCATATGGCGTTGTTTGAATTAGAAATTTACTTCATTCTAACGGCAAAAGAAAATTTATTGGATAATCGTTATCTTCCTAATTCAATGCCAAGCTACCATATGCCAATCGCTAATAAACTACTAACGCTTTCAGTTTTTACTTGCCTTTTATTTCTGATCAGTACAGCACAAACAAAGAAAACATTGTCCATTCGAGGGTTAAATGCATCTGTAGAAGTATTGAGAGACCAATGGGGGATCAATCATATTTATGCGCAGAATCAGCACGACCTTTTTTTCGCGCAGGGGTATTGTGCAGCAAAGGACCGACTATTTCAGTTTGAAGTTTGGCGCCGCCAGGCAACAGGAACGGTTTCAGAAATCTTAGGTGCCCGAGAACTCAAAAGAGATATTGGCACAAGGTTATTTAAATACAGAGGCGATTTAAAAACAGAACTCAATCATTATCATCCACAAGGCGAAGACATTATCAATGCTTATACCGAAGGGGTGAATCTTTATATCGAAGAAGCATTATCGCATCCTGACTTACTTCCTATCGAATTTAAGTTGTTGAAAATTTTACCCGGTAAATGGACGCCGGAAGTGGTGATCTCAAGACATCAGGGATTATTAGGAAATATTACAGAGGAATTGAAAGATCCTGATCTGCATATTGATTCGGCGATTGATCAAAACTTATTGAATAGCGATATTCTTGAATTGTATAATGCCTACAGAAAAGAAATAGTATTTGAAGCTGGTGATATCAATAAAGCAGAAGAAGATCCAGATGCGGTAATGAATTTATTGAATCAGTTGGTTCCAAATTCCTATCAACCCGCATTCGAACACGGGATTGAGGGTTCGAATAACTGGATCGTGAGTGGGAAGAGAACAGCAAGTGGTCACGCCATGCTAGCAAACGATCCGCACCGAAAAATTGCAGTTCCCTCCTTACGTTATATGGTGCACTTGGTAGCACCCGGTTGGAATGTGATTGGAGGAGGTGAACCCGAAATCCCTGGGGTATCTATCGGGCACAATGAAGTTGGTGCTTGGGGATTAACCATTTACGAAACCGATGGAGAAGATTTGTATGTATATGATTTAAATCCTAAAGACCTATCTCAATATTTATACAAGGGTCATTGGGAAACCATGAAAACGATCACCGAAAAAATTGCGGTGAAGAATAGTAAACCCGAATGGGTGAATTTGAGATATACTGTACACGGACCAGTTACCTATATTGATTCAATGCATCACAAAGCCTATGCAGTAAAATGTGCATGGCTAGAACCAGGAGGTGCGCCATATATGGCTTCTTTAAGAATTGATCAAGCAAAGAACTGGGAAAGTTTTAGAGAGGCTTGTAGTTATAGTCATATTCCGGGGGAGAATATGATCTGGGCCGACACTTCAGGAAATATTGGATGGCAAACTGTTGGCATTATTCCAATACGTAAGAATTTCAGTGGACTAGTTCCTGTACCAGGTGATGGTAGATATGAATGGCAGGGCTATTTACCTATCAAAGAAAGGCCCCATCAATTGAATCCTGGGAAAGGATATTTAGCAACAGCTAATCAGAATGTAACAGCTGATGATTATAACCATTGGGATGCAGTTGGATATACTTGGGCAGATCCATTCAGGGGCAATCGTATTAATGAAGTATTATCGAAGGATGATCATATGACCATTGCAAAAATGCAAGCGCTTCAAACCGACTACCATTCATTACCAGCTCGCAGTCTTGTTCCAATGCTCCTGACACTTGCTTTTGAAAAATCATTAACGCAACAATCCATTGTACAATTAAAGAGTTGGAATTATGTGCTCAACAAACAAAGCATCGCTGCATCGATCTATGCCATGTGGGAAAGGCAATTGATGAAGCAAGCAACCAAACAATTCATTCCCGAAAACATTAAAGATCTAGTGAGTATTCAACTCTCTAAACTAATTAGCTGGTTAGAAAAACCAGATAACAAATTCGGAAACGATCCAATCAAAGGAAGGGATGCATTTTTGAAATTAAGTTTTGAAAATGCGATCGAAGAATTAGAAAAGAAACTTGGACCCAACATTGAAAATTGGCAATATGGTCAGGAGAAATTCAAACATACCACCATCACACATCCTTTAAATAGTATTGTAAACAAACCATTAAGAGACCAACTAAATCTTGGCCCACTACCAAGAGGTGGGAATGGTCATACACCTGGTTCTACTGGTGGAGCAGATAATCAATTAAGTGGTGCCAGTTTTCGATTTATTGCAGATACTGGCAATTGGGATGATGCTGTGATGATCAATACCCCGGGGCAATCGGGCGATTACAAAAGCGAATATTACAGAAACCTATTTCCACTTTGGGCCAATGATCAATACTTTCCCGCTTATTTTTCAAAAGATAAAATCTTGAAAACGGTGCGTGAAAAAATAGAAATGAATCCAATAAAAAAATAAACGAAATTGAATACAATTTCATTTTTCAAAATTGTGTGTATGCGATTATTGACTAGCCTGATACTTGCGTTGCTTTTACATCTAACTAGCAATGCGCAACCAAAAACCTATTGTAATCCAATCAATATCGATTATGGTTATTGTCCTATTCCCAATTTTGTGGAACAAGGCAAACATCGAGCAACAGCTGATCCTGTAATTACAGTATTTAAAGGAAATTATTATTTATTTTCTACGAATCAATGGGGTTATTGGTGGAGCTCAGATATGGTGAAATGGAATTTTATTCCACGAAAATTTTTGAAACCATGGAATAAAGTGTATGATGAATTGTGTGCACCAGCAACACTAGTATTAGGTGACACACTGTTGGTGATTGGTTCTACCTATGAAAAGAATTTTCCCTTGTGGATGAGTACCAATCCGCAGAAAGACGAATGGAAAGAAGCCGTTGATTCATTTCAAGTAGGTGCTTGGGATCCCGGATTTTTTTTAGATGATGATAATCGATTGTACATCTATTTTGGGTCGAGTAATTTTTATCCTACTTATGGACAAGAAATAGATCGCAAAACATTACAGCCAATTGGGCAAAGAAAAGAGCTATTAAAACTCAATGATAAGATCCATGGATGGGAAAGATTTGGAGAGTACCATGATAATACTTTCCTGAATCCATTTATTGAAGGTTCTTGGATGAATAAGTATAATGGGAAATACTATTTACAATATAGTGCACCAGGAACAGAATTTAGTGGTTATGGTGATGGCGTGTATACTTCTGATCATCCACTCGGGCCATTTACTTATCAATCACACAATCCGTTTTCATATAAACCTGGTGGCTTTGCAAATGGGGCAGGACATGGAGCTACTTATCAAGATCTATTCAAGCAATGGTGGCACGTTTCTACCATTGTAGTTTCAACCAAAAATAATTTCGAACGTAGGATTGGCATTTGGCCAGCACAGATTGATAAAGATGGAATTCTTTCAACCAATACTGCTTATGGTGATTATCCGCATTTCATTCCAAATACAAAAGCAGATCACGCTGAAAGTCAGTTTACAGGTTGGATGCTCTTAAATTATAATAAACCAATTCGCGTTTCATCAACACTTGGTGGATTTCATGCGAACCTTGCTAATGATGAAAATATCAAAACCTATTGGAGTGCAACAACGGGGAATAAGGGTGAATGGATTGAATCCGACCTTGGCGCAATCAGTACTGTACATGCTATCCAAATCAATTATGCAGATCAAGATGCAGAAACGATGGGTAAGGTGGCAGGATTGTACCATCAATATAAATTGTATGGTTCAAACGATGGAAAAAATTGGACCATTCTAGTTGACAAGAGTAATAATAAAACAGACTTGCCCCACGATTATATCACATTTGAAAAATCTATTGAAACAAGATTTATCAAATTAGAAAACTTACATATGCCATCAGGCAAATTTGCAATTAGTGGGATCCGTGTTTTTGGAAAAGCAAAAGGAGCAGTGCCAGATGTGGTGCAACATTTTGTGGTATTAAGAGGAGACACTGAGCGAAGAAATTCTTGGTTAAAATGGCAGGTGAATGAAAAGGCAACTGGTTATATGATTTATACAGGAACTGCGCCTGATAAATTATATACGAGTATCATGGTTCTAGGAGCTAATGAATATTATTTCTCAGCTATGGAAAAAGACCAGCCCTACTATTTTCAAATTGAAGCATTCAATGAAAGTGGTATAGGGAAAAGAACTACTGTTATGAGAGTTGAATAAATCAAAATCAAATTTGATTTTCAATAATAAATTTCATGAGTCCACCAGGAGAATTCAGTTTTAATTTCTGCATGATATTCTTTCTGTGTGTCTCAACTGTATAGACGCTTAAATGTAAATTTTGCGCCATTTCCTGATTGGTCATTCCGTTTTTAATGTGCTGAATAATTTCTCTTTCTCTTTTTGTGAGATTGAACTGCGCTAGAAATTTATCATTTACTAAGAATTCTCCTGGAGCTGGCTCTTCGTGATGTGGTGTAGAGAATGCCGAACCAGAGTTTACCATTTTAATGGTTTGTATCAATTCATCTTGCTGGCTGCTTTTTAAAAGATAGCCATTAGCACCTTTGAGTTTAGCTTCTTTAATGATCGCGTCATCAAAATAACCAGATAGCATTACAATTTTAACCGAAGGAAATGATTGTTTGATGTACTTGATGGTTTCAAGTCCATTCATCTTCGGCATATTAATATCCAACAAGATCAAATCGGGATTGGTGGTAGGAAGCATTTCTAATACTTCTCTGCCGTTATTGGCAACACCACAAAGCTCAAAGTCTGGTTCTCTACGTAACATCATAGATAACCCTTCAATGAATAATGGATGGTCATCGGCCAGCATTATTCTAATTTTTTCGTTTTCTGAGATTGGCATTGTTTAACTGTGTTTCAGTTGCTGTTTAAATATACTAACTAGTTGGTATATAAAGATAAGTACTTGATAAGACATTCGGTTTTATTAAAATATAGATTCGATACAGGCCATTTTATTTTCCAAAATAAATGTAAAAAAGGGGCTAAAACGATAAAAATACAAGGTTGTTAGTATTTCTGCTGCGGGTGCAGGATTTTAGTTTTGTTCTATCCTTTTGATCCGGCTATTGAAACAAAGTCAATGCAATTTTCTAAAAAACAGGGTTGGTGTGGTACAACAACTACAATTTTCAGCCAGCTAACCTTACAAAGGGGTCAGATTTTAGAAAAGAACTTTGATAAAATTAATAGCAGCGTCAATAAACCGCAGGATTCAAAAAACCTGCAATACCCTTTAAACATGAAAAAAAATTTACTTAGAACCTCACTTTTAGCCTTGTTGACAATTAGCTCCCTAGCTGTAGTTGGTCAATATCACTATGTAGGCACATATAACTGGGATGGTAAACCTGATAATTTGGTGAATCCTTCAGATGTTGTTTCTGCAAGTTTTAGGGCTGATATTACCGCAACATTGCCTGAATATCGTTCAGTACCCGTTTATAATCCTCGTCTAATTTCTAATGGACGTCCAGAAACTATCTCATTATCAGCGAGTTCTGATGTGTGGGTGAGTTTTGTGGATGAAGGAGCGATGTACCAAAACTCATTAGGATATTATACTTATCCAACCAATGCACCATTAGGTACCAAACCTGCAGAATCTGATATTAAAATCATTTTTGCTAATGCTTCAAAAGCAGGTGCGGGTGGAAGTTTAGAAGCTGGTTTCAAAGTTTTCTTGGGAAATTTCCCTGCAAATACATCCATTGGTTTCGTTTTAATCGCAAATGGTTGGGATTATTCTGGCAATAAAGTAGGTGCTGGAAACTGGAAAATATTTTCAGACAGTCGTTTTAACCCTGAACCAACAGCCGAATTAAGAAAACACTGTGTAACATTATTTGATACAGTTGCTAGCAGATTCGTAATTGGAATGGAAGATATCCGCAGAGATGGATATGGAAGTGATGAAGATTTTAATGACCTTTTATTTTATGTAAAGGTTAGTCCGGTAGAACACGTAGAACATAGAGATAGTATCCCTTGCTTAACAAAAGATGGTAGCGTTTCATTTTCAGGAAACAGTGGTGGATTGGAAAGTAAAAGTTTGGGTGATGCAGTTTCAAGAAGAGTATTTAATAAAGCAATCAATAGTACACAGGGTCCGATCGATTATAATAAGTTTTCTAAAGTCAACGCAACCATTCGCAATGGCGCGATGGGTGTAGGTGGTAATACAGCTTTAACCTTAGCTGATATCATGCCTTCTAAAATTTTAGATAGTGGATATACAGCGTATGTGAGTACCGCTACAGATATCACAAGTATCACCAATGCAGTGGAAGTGCGTTCAGTTGATTTTACCATTAACAATGAATGTAGGGCTGTAGCATTTGCTACAAAGACCCTGAATCAAATGTATGATCATACCAAACCAATTTGCGACCGATTAAAAGGAGCAGAGTTATTGGGTATGGAAAACTTTAGTTTGAATGGTTTAAATTTTGTGAGATATACTTTATTGCAACCAACTGGAAATATTGAATACTCAATCAGCTTCTCTGTTGGTAAAAAAGCTGGAAGGAATAGCTTTAGCTTTCAATCAAACTGGTTGAACAAAGATTATGTTGCAGAAGATACATTGTATAACTATCAGGTTTGGGCTGCAACGCCATATTATTCAATCGACATGACGCTCGATATCATTAACAAGCTGAAAGCAATCATGCCAGTTCAAGCTTTGAATCAAGGAACAGCACTGCCTAAAACATATATCGTTTCAGGTAAGAGAGAAGGAACAAACTTGAAATTCAATATTAATAATACTACAGCTGCAGCAAGTGGATATTTTCAGATCGAAGAAAGACAATCAGAAAAATCTACTACTACCACTACAAGAAATGTTCCGGTAACTGTTGCTGCGAATGCAAAGAGTACTGCTACAATTCCTGTAAGTGATGCTTACGAAGCAACCATTAGCTTGTTTTTGAATAACAAATTACAAGATGTGGTGTTCTTGGCTGATGGAAGTTGGAATATCGATTATAACAAGAGTACAACAGTTATCAAATCTTATAATATAACTAACGATACAAGCATTAATTCAGTTCCAGCTGGCGATTTACCAGTGTTTCGTAACGTGGCTGTTGAAGCTACTACTAGCGATTTCGTAACTGTATATAAATTATTGAAAGGTGGTGGAGCAGAACAGGATCTAACTGATTATAAAACATTGAAGTTTACTGCAAATGCAACAGGTGCAAATATGCGTATCACACTTGTAAAAGCTGGTGTTACAAATTGGGCAGACCAATACAGTTATTATGTTCCAGTTACATCTACTTCAAAAGAGTATAGTATTAATCTGAGCGATTTCAAATCAGATAATAATAAGAATCCATTCGTAGCAAACGATATTACTACCATCATCTTTGCATTAGAAACAGGTAAAAATGTTTCAACAGCGATCAATGCTTCAATCAGTAAGACGTCGTTTAGCAAATCAATTACAACAGTATCAAATACCATCGAAACAAAAGATGTGCAACTATATCCGAATCCATCAAAAGGAAGATTTGTTGCCAGCTTTAAAGCAGATAACGCAAGCAACGTAACATTAAAAGTAACAGATGCGAATAGCGGAAGACTAATGTTCAGCAAGTCTGTAAGCACCGTAAAAGGGGATAACAATGTACCCGTAGAATTAACTCAATCTATCAACACTAATATTTACATTTTGTCAATTGAAGCCGAGGGGGCGAAGTATATACCTAAGAAATTAATTATACAACAGTAGACAAAGATTTTTATTTATGTTGGTGAGGGTAAAGCAGGAAGGGATTCCTGCTTTTTTTTTGCAGGAACCCCAGCCTTTATGTTATTATTTCTTTAGCTTATAAGCAAGCCCGCCCGTTATCCTGCTATAAGGCCAGGTTTCATTCAAATTTCGATTGATATTTTTTGAGAATTGGAAATTGACAAAATAAGTAAATCGTCCGTTTAAAACATTTGCAGTAAAAACCGGGCTAGCAATCACATTGTTTTGGATTGGTACATTTGGCACCACTTCGGTATAAGTGGGACTATGAACAATAGAGGCTGTATTACCCCCACTAATTTTTGTCATGATGTCGATCCCGAAACCCAGGGCAAATTTTGTTTTGTCAAATGGGTTAAAAGTGTAGGTAGTTAATAATTGAAGTTCAATAAAAGTATTTTTGATATCCAAATCTACTTTTCCCGCTGCCAAGGAATTTTGAACGCCCGTTGTATTCATGGTAGAAAAGGCAGATTCTAAATAGAATGAAATTTTGCTGCTTTTTTTAGAACTCTTCATCAAATAGCCAAACATAATATAGGGAGTAACACTACTATTGATGGTTGCATCTTGCAAATAAGATCCAGCTCCTCCACTAGGACTATGCGAATAAAGGCCAGCACCAACTCCAATGATGAGTGAATTTGCATCTTTACCAAATGCCTGGCCCTCATTTTTATTAAGTTTATTAAAGGTTGCAGTCAAGCTTGGTGACGTATATTCTGTGGTGCTTATAACAGAGCTAATATCCCCTTTTGCTGAATTATTTAAATCGAATAGTTGTTGCCTGAATGTCAAATTCTCTTCAACAGCATTTGTGCCATATCGTGTATCATTAGCGAATTTTTGATCTGTAAATGATTTGATACCCTTACCATAAACCAGTTCTTCGGCAATATTATTTTTGATGGAATAATAGTATAATCGGTTATTGGTTTTATTTTCTCCCAATGAAATGGTAGAACTAACCAAAATCTTTAACCATACTATAGTAGAATCTACCAAATCTTCATTAGTCGCATACTTTGCAGATTCATCATTTGGAATTAAATGGTATTTAACAGAATGGCGTTGATAGATAGACTCTCCATTGATCCCAAAAGACTTTAGATCATTTGTTGTGTAGGTAACGATATTATCTTTTCTGAATTTTATTTCTTTTGGATTTGCCGCCCAATCTTTATTCAAAATAGACCCCTTGATGGTATCTCCCGAATTTAACAAAACCCAACCCGATGAGTAATTGTTTTGTGCTTGGCCAAATAAGAAAAGTGAACTTAAAATGAGTGTAGCAAGAAATTTTAAACGTTGCATAGTTTTAATTGATATTGGATTTAATAAATAAAAGGCAAAAAAAGACTATCAGAAAAATTGATTAATTAGACTATCAATATTTTCTGTAAAACCAATTGGTAATTGTAAGGGGGTGTATTTAAAGTATCTCTAAATATAGAATGAAGTAATATAAATAAAATCAAAAAATCAAAAAAAAATATTGAAAATCAATGAGTTTGAATTGATGATGTGGCCTGAAGTGCCATTCTTTCCTAGACTTTATCATTCATTTTATAAAAAAAATATTACAGTAAAAATTGGTACTTTACAATTTATATTAAAAAATATGGGCTATTTCATCTTTAAGAAGTAATCATGAAACTACGTTGGCTAAAATTTTCATTAGCTTATACAACTCCTGCGATTGTACTATTTTCAATTTATTCGGGTAATTATTGGTCATATTCTGCAGTTATTGTTCTGTTTGTAATAATCCCCTTTCTTGAACTATTTACGAAGGGCTCTACAAAGAATCTAGACAAAATAGAGGAAGAGATTGCAAAAGAAGATAGGGTATATGATTGGCTATTGTACGGTTTAGTGCCCTTACAATATATCATTTTGATGTATTTTTTAGTGCAAGTAAGCGATGAAAAATTACCCCTGTATTTTAAATTGGGGGCAACTACCGCTTTTGGAATGGCCTGTGGAATATTAGGAATCAATGCAGCTCATGAACTCGGACATAGAACAACTTGGTACGAACAATTAATGAGTAAAATGCTATTACTTACTACACTGTACATGCACTTTTTTATTGAGCATAATCGTGGTCATCATAAAAATGTATCAACAGATGATGATCCAGCATCTAGTAGGTTTGGTGAAACTGTTTACGCTTTTTACTTTCGAACAATATGGGGTAGTTGGCTATCGGCTTGGCATTTAGAAGCAGAAAAATTGAAACGGAAAAACCTACCATTTTGGAGTTTTAAAAATGAGATGTTGGTTTATCAAATCGTTCAATTGCTTTTGATATTAGCCATCGGTTTTATTTTTGGCACAACAACTTTGTTATTTTATTTTCTTGGAGCTCTGATCGGAATATTGTTGTTAGAGACAGTTAACTATATCGAGCATTATGGATTGAGAAGAAAGAGGACCGACAAAAGTTATGAAAGAACTCTTCCAATACATTCTTGGAACTCGAATCACCCGATTGGAAGACTGATCTTATTAGAACTTTCCCGTCATTCAGATCATCATTACATGGCAAGTCGTAAGTACCAAATCCTAAGACATTTTGATGAAAGCCCTCAAATGCCAACCGGGTATCCAGGTATGTTATTGCTTTCACTTTGTCCGCCTTTATGGTTCAAATTGATGCATAGAAGAATTGAGTTATATCGGCAAACTCTAAAGGGCACAGACCTTGCATAGTTAACCTGTTGCATAAAAATTTGAACCAAAGATTTTAATCAATCATACTTTCGCATATGAACAGAAATACATTTAAACAAATAGTTGTTTTCCTTTTTCTGCTAAATTCTTTTTTCAGCGCATATACTCAAACCAGACCTAATGTAATATTGATATTCCCAGATAATATTGGGATCGGCGAAGTTGCTTCGTTTGGCGGTGTTCGAGGAGTGCCAACTCCCAATATCGACAGATTGGGTACGGAGGGTATGCGTTGTTCTAATTTTAATGTAGAGTATTCCTGCGTTCCGTCACGTGTTGCTATACTAACTGGCAGATATGCAACTCGCGCTGGTGATGATTATTATGCTGGTCTTACATTATGGGAGAATACTATTGCAGAACAACTTAAATCTGTAGGTTATTCCACTGCAATTTTTGGTAAATGGGATTTGGGCGGTGAAAATTGGCTAGGAAAACGAGAGCCCACCAATCAAGGATTTGATGAATGGTACGGGATTCCGAATACCAGCCATTATGCTCAATTCACATCGATGAAAGGATTTCCAAAAGGCAAAGAAATTCCATACATATGGGAAAGTGTTGCCGGGAAAACCGCCACAAAAGTGAAGCCTTTTGATCTTGAAACTAGGAGAACAATCGATAGAGAAGCCGCAGTACGAGGCGTAAATTTTATTAGAAAGAATGCAGAAAAAGGGAAACCGTTTTTTTTGTATTACCCCATGACACAAATTCATTTTCCTGCATTAGCGCATCCAGATAAGGCAGGTACTACTGGGGCTGGAGATATAGGTGATGCAATGGCGGATGTAGATTATAATGTGGGTCTAATTTTAAATGAATTAAAGAGGTCAGGTATTGAAAACAATACCATTGTGATCTGGTGCGCCGATAATGGGGCTGAAATGAGAAGACCATGGAGAGGATCATCGGGTCCGTGGCGTGGATACTATAATTCTGCCATGGAAGGTGGGATCCGTTCTCCATTTGTAATTCGATGGCCAAGCCGAATAAAAAGCGCGCAAGTATCAAACGAAATGATTCATGAAGTTGATTTATTTGCCACCATTATTGCTGCTGTAGGAGTACCTAACAATAGTACAAATGACCGCATCATTGATGGTGTAAATCAGTTGCCATTCTTTGAAGGAAGCCAACAAAAATCGAATCGTGAGAGTGCCATATTTTTAAATCGTGCAGGAAATGTGATGGCAGTGAAATGGCACGACTGGAAGCTATGGTATAATTTCAAAACAGAAATTCCAGATGCTGATCCGGATAATCTGGTCCGACTTTTTGATTTACGAGTAGACCCTCAAGAAGAAATAGATGTGAAAGATTATTATCCCTGGGTGATAGGGGTTATGGATTCTATTGTAAAAGCCTATGAGTTGTCTTTAGTGGAACACCCAAGGGTTTCTGCCCAGGCTAATCTTGCAGACCCATATGTGGCCCCACCAGCAGGTTCGGGTAAAATGATAGCTACATATACACGTACAGATAAGCAAGGAAATGAAAGTCGCTCAGTTGCATTAGCTAATCCAGATTTTTCTGGAAGTTGGTCAACTGCCAATACGAGTAAGGTTTCTGTGATCAACCAATCAGACAAGCCGAAGGTTGCTACTTTAGGAAGTGGTTGGGGCGAAAAAATTTCAATATTGCAACGCTCCGATAAACTAGAAATTGAAAGGGTCGTATTTACGCCAAGAGAAATACAACCTTTAGTTAATTTCCAGTATGCCCTAGATGGATCTTCCACAGAGAATACTATCAATATTGGAAGGGGTAACTTAACAACTATTTCAAGTACCAAATGGCAAAACAACAAATTAGTGATCACTACACTATTTCCATATCAAGACCCTCGAACCGGCAAATGGCAAAAAAGTAAAGTGATACAAACTATGTGGCTAGAAGAGCCTGCCAATGAACCCTGGGAAGCATCTTTAGTAGTAGAAACATACAGAGAAGCTGTGTTGGGAGGGTTGTCATCAACCAATCGAACAATATATTCAAAGGGGTATCGATAATGAAAGAATATACAATTTGATTGAATTTATTTTATGTGTACTTTATACTACTAAACAATATTTTAATTAAATATATTCAACACTATGTTCAAATTCATCAGTGTATTTATTCTAAGCCTAACAATTGTTGCACACGCACAGGTTGTTCAAAGGAATATTTTAGCGAAACATTATTCAATTGAACAAATCCAGCAAACATTAATAAAAAAATCAGCCTATCATCCCTATCCCTTAACTGTTAGTGAATGGAATACAATGGTTTCAGATACCATTATTAACGCTGTTATTAAAGGTGGGGAATCCTACTTGAATTTTAAGTTCGAACCCATTAGCCTTTCATTGGCAATGGAATATAAAAGAACAGGGGATAGGTCGAAGTATGAAGCGGTGCAGTTTAAAAAACGAAAAGCATTGCTAGCGATGGCTTTAGCTGAGAGTATGGAAAATAAGGGACGTTTCATGGAGCAAATTGCAAATGGCGTTTGGTCGATTTGCGAAGAAAGTTTTTGGGGTGTATCAGCGCATATTGGAAGCACTTTTCTACCTGATCCCGAAAACCCTGTTGTCGATTTATTTTCTGCAGAAACCGCAGCTATTTTGGCGATCACAGATTATTTGATGGGGAATAAGTTTGATACAATGAATGTTCAGATCCGAAGAAGAATCTATTATGAAACCAATAGAAGAATCTTTGAACCGATGCTTCATTCATCTGACAATTATTTTTGGATGAGTAGAGTTAATCCTGTTAATAATTGGAATCCATGGATTGTTTCTAATTGGGTGGAGGCTATTTTATTATTAGAAAACAATGAAGAAAGAAGGGCTCAAATGTTTCATAAATCTATGACCGCTTTGGATGCATATTTGAATAGTTTGGGCGAAGATGGTGGTTGTGATGAAGGGCCAAGTTATTGGTTTGCAGCTGGTGCCAGTACATTTGATTGCTTAGAAACCTTTGAAAAAGCAACCAATCATCAAGTCAATATTTTTAAAGATACATTGATCCAAAAAATGGGTGCCTATATTTATAAAGTTCATATTGATGGAAAGTATTTTGTCAATTTTGCAGATGCAGATCCAACTGTAAATATTGATGGATTGATGTTGTACAGATTTGGCAATGCGCTGAAAGATAGTAACATGATTGGAATGGGACAATGGGCATTTCAGAATTATGAAACACCATCAAAGTCGTTACTGTCATTTGGTTTTTTTGCACCTAGGTTTCTTAAAAATATTCTGACTATTAAAAACATCAATAACACTAAATTTTCTTATAGCTATCAAAAAGAAGCTTGGTTAAAAGACGTTCAGGTAATGACAGCAAGGTCATCAAATGGATTTTTTATGGCTACGCATGGTGGTCATAATGGGGAAAGTCATAATCATAATGATGTGGGTGATTTTATTTTATATGCTAAAGGTGAACCTATCATTATTGATGCCGGCAGGGGAAATTATACTGCCCGAACTTTTTCTTCGCATAGATATGAACTATGGTTTACACAATCTCAGTACCATAATTTACCTGTCATAAATGGGTATGGGCAATTGGCAGGTACTAAGTACGCTGCAAAAAATCTAAGTGCTGTTATCAAACAGAAAGAAGCCACTTTGAAATCAGACCTCACAGATGCTTATGATATTAAATCTAAAGTTTCCAAATGGGAAAGGGAGGTAAAATTAGACAGAGTTAAAAATCAACTAAATATTTCAGAATCTTATTTATTGAAAGAAGCTATTTCTCCTGTTCAAGAAAATTTTATCACTGTTTGTAAAGTAGATCTATCTCAACTTGGCAAAATCAAACTAACTACTTCCACTAATCAACTATACTATATCAATTATGATGCAAAGCAATGGAGTGTAATTTCAGATTATCCTTCAACAGATGGAGCAGAGTATAGTAGTTTTAAAACCAAATGGAGTGGTAATCAAGTTCAGAGAATTCAATTCACTAAAAAAGAAATGAATGTAAAGGGCAATCATGTTTTTAGCATAACTGATCAATAGACGATCTTTACTGTGTTTTATCTTAAACTTAGAATCTTATATCCTGCGCAATAACTTCCCAGGCAACATAATAATTCCTTTTAGTAAATCAAATACTCCGTCCACTGCAATACCCAGAATGCGGAATGGGATTGTGAGTATCCAAAAAATTGGATATAAAACCAATGCAAGAATTGCAATTGGCCAACAGAGAATAAAGAGAATAATCCAGGCTAAAAATGTAATCATCTAGTAAATTACAAATAAGTGATTGCCAGAAATTGTGATTTTTTATGAACGGTAAGACGGTTTTGTAAATAAAAAGTCTACCACCTTAAAATGAATTATTCCCCCCGGTTTAAATATCTTAGGTGATAGACTTTTATATTGCAACAATTGTTGCTTGCTCAAGAAGGGGCAAGTTGTTTAATTTATTGAAGCAAACCAACTGCGACTTGTCGCAGTTGGTTTATGGAAGAATATGATTTTCGTAAGCAAATCGAATCAAGTGCGCTAAACTTTTCACATCAAACCTTTTATATAGAGGGAGAATCCTTTTTTCGATAGCCGACTGAGTTACGTTAAACTGATCTGCGATTTCTTTGTAAGAATAGCCCTTACTCACTAATTCTAATGCCTCTTTTTCCTTTGTGGAAATAGCGCAGTGCTGAAATAAAGCCTTATTCAATTCCTCTTCAAATTCCGATTTATCTGGTCCGTAAGCTGCATAGCGCATTACTTTACCAAATTTGATACTTCTATTAATTTGAGAGCGGCCAATGATTGCACTGATCTTACCATTTTCAGCTTGATATACCCCAACCCTCGAAATCAATGGAACTTCCGAACCGTTTTTATGCATTTTTTTTAACTCAATCGTAAAACTATATTTTTCTAGATCTTCCGTTTTAGATTGGATAAACATCAAAGCTTTATCATTCAGTTCATTTGAAAAAGCAGCATATTCTGGAGTAGTAATATTAGTGATGGTAAGCACATTAATTTCATCATCCCGATATCCTAATATTTCTTCCCATCCACATGCATAAATCATCTTATTTAATTTAAAAGAATAGATATATACCGCCTCTTCAGGAAATAGTTGGATCGTTTTTTTATAATTCAGTGCTTCTTCGCTTTTTAAATCGGCAGGGAGGTCAGTGATATGAGACTTTGAATATTCACCATAAGTCGTTTTGGATCCCATAGTTGGATTGTTTGAAGGGTAAATTAACTGAAAATTGGTGACTTATGGACTTTCATAGAGTTTGAAAAAGCAGTTTACCCGAATTCGTAAAATCTTTTCAGATAAAGTTTACTAATAGAAAACTATTAGTACATTTGTTCTGTGTTTAATATCATCACAAGAAGAACTCTGTTGGAATATTCAAAGAAATATCCAGTTGCAGCAACGGCTCCTTTTGAATGGTATCATGAACTGGTTTTAAAAGGTTGCAAGAATTTCAATGAACTTAAATCGGATTATCCAAATGCAAGTCTTGTTGGTGATGATCGTGTAGTATTTAATATTATGGGTAATAAGTTCAGACTAGTTGTTAGAATTGTATTTGAATTTAAATCGGTGCAAATAAAGTGGTTTGGAACACACGCGGAATATGATAAGATAAATGTGGAAACCATTCAGTACAAAAAGAAATAACTATGGAACTCAAATTAATCAAGACGAAGAAACAATATGATGCCTATTTGGATTGGGTGGATGCAATGTTTGATAAAAAAGTAAAACCCAATACAGCAGATGGAAACAAAGTAGAGGTAGCACTCTTATTGATCAAACAATATGAGGATGCAAAATATCAAATTCCAATGCCAGACCCCATTGACGCCATTCGAGTAAGAATGGATGAGATTGGATTAAAGAACAAAGACCTTGTTGGTAAGTTTGGGAGTAAAGGTTATGTATCTGCATTATTGAATAAGAAGAAACCCCTCACACTTGAATTGGCAAAACTCTTTCATCAGGAATTGAATATTCCTGCAGAGGTTTTGTTGTCATAGTTCCAAAGTAAGTATTCAGATAACGCCATTGAAAGGTTCGGGGATGGGTTTGAGATTGGATAACAAAACAAATAGGGTTACCTCATCTACAAAACAGATCGTTAGTTTTACAAATTTGATTACAATTCTGACAAACTTTAAAACAAGATTTCAATGGATTAAAGTAAATTCAAATCTTTATTATAATCCAATAGAAATATCAATGAAAAAATCATTCCTATTTGTTTTCATTTTATGGGGTACAATCAATTCTGTAAAATCTCAAAGTATTATAATAAATGGTTTAAAATTTATTCCTGATACTACCATCGATCTTCAAAAATCATTAGCATTTATTAAAGAGGTTATGGGGCAGGATTTATCAAATGAAAATTTGATCTTGGATAATAACCCAAAAATCTTTAACCCATTAAATTGCTTTGATCAGATCTTAATAGATGATTATTATCTTAAAAAGGATGAGTGGTTATATATACAAGATATTAGAATTCCGCAACTAGAAAACTGGGCTTCGAAATATGTTTTAGCTCCAAATTCAAAAAATTCTAATGCCGAAAAGGTAGATTCAAAACGAAAAATAATCAGTTGGCCATATTTCTATAAAATCAAAAAAGGGAAAGGTCTTTGTGATAATGAGTATTATTATTCAGTACCCATTTTTTTGAGAAATGATGAAAAATCGAAATACTGTATTTTTTACTTTCGAAATGAGTGTGGTTTGGATTGTGGAATGGCAGACTTAGCAATATATATCAACAATAACGGGAGGTGGATTAAATTGAAAAGATATTGTGGTTGGATTAGTTAACTAGTAAGTAGCATGGAAATTTATATAATGTTTTTTGAAATAGTTCCCAAGTAAATATTCCGATAACGCCATTGAAAGGTTTGGTGATTGGTTTGAGATTTAAATGTTACCTATTCTGAATTCAATTCAATTAATGGAATATGAATTATGGAATTTCTTATTTAACTTATCACCATACCTGACTGGCAAACTTATTATGTACGATTACCCGAAGAGAGACCAAATAACCTTTTTGTGAGACACCTCTTTCTTATGGGAAACTTACAAAACTAGAATCAAGTAACGGCCGTTGATTTGGGCATTCTTTTACCATGACTTTTCAAAATTTTCACTTAACGATAATAACTAAGAAATAAAAAAAATATCCCAATAAATATTATTATTAAATAGCTAATCCTTTTAGAAGATTTATCCCTTAAAACAATCATAAATATTGCTATTAAAAATGAAATTAAGGTGCAAACTGACGCAATTATAAAGTATAACTTACTCTGAAAATTCAAATTTGCTATAATAAGACTTAAAGATGCAAATATTAAGCATAAAAAATTTGGCCACTTATTTTTCATAATTTTATTTTTTATAATCCTAAACAAGTTTGATATGCTAAGTAACATCCATCTCGTTGATTACTTAAGTGATAATAAGCAAAACCACCACAACCTAACTGAAAAGCTACACCCGCAAGTCCAAGTGATACAGAACCAAATGCCACAGCTCCAGTCGTGCATGATGCAATATTTAAGTAATAAGTTGAAGAAGCTTGAGCTAAACAATTAT
>JAPLEO010000141.1 GCA_026391125.1 Bacteroidota bacterium | reverse complement strand
TCTTTCTTTTTCAGTTTTGCTCACGATCATTTTGCGCAATAAGAATAGTGGTTCATCGCTTCCTTCACCATAGAACATATGCTCTGTGCGGAATAAACCAATACCTTCTGCTCCAAATTTCAAACCTTGTGCAGCATCACCAGGAGTTTCTGCGTTGGTACGCACGCCCATGGTTTTGATCTTGTCGACCAGTTTCATTAGGTTTTTATATGCCAAGTTTTTATCCAAATCAATATCAACTAAGGCCATACTTCCATGATATACTAAACCTTTGGTTCCATCCAAACTGATCCAGTCGCCTTCTTTAATATAGGTTCCGTCATTGGCTTTGAATGATTTTGTTTCGCTATGAATTTCAATATCAGTACAACCTACGATACAGCATTTACCCCAACCACGTGCAACTAGTGCAGCATGAGAAGTCATACCGCCCTTGGTAGTTAAGATCGCTTGAGATTTGTGCATACCATCTACATCTTCAGGAGATGTTTCTTCACGAACAAGAATTACTTTTTCGCCACGGCTTGCCCACTCAACTGCATCATTAGAAGAGAATACAACGCGTCCTTTTGCACCACCCGGACCAGCAGGTAAACCCTTCGCAATGGCTTTGGTGATGGCCTGAATTTTTGGATCAAGCATTGGTAATAATAATTCAACTAATTGGTTTGGTCCAACGCGCATGATGGCAGTTTTTGCATCAATTACTTTTTCGTTGAACATATCGCTCGCAATTTTCACTGCAGCTAAACCATTACGTTTACCTATACGGCATTGCAACATATAAAGTTTACCTTTTTCAATCGTAAACTCGATGTCTTGCATATCCTTATAATGCTTTTCCAATTTATTTTGGATGGCAAACAATTCTTTGTAAACAACTGGCATTGTTTTTTCCAATGTTGGTAAGTGTTTACTCTGATCGTTCTTTGAATATTCATTGATTGGTGCTGGCGTTCTAATACCTGCAACAACGTCTTCACCCTGTGCATTTAAAAGATACTCGCCATAGAATTTGTTTTCGCCATTACCCGGGTTACGGGTAAATGCAACGCCTGTTGCACTGGTATCGCCCATATTACCGAATACCATTGCCTGAACGGTTACTGCAGTTCCCCACTCGTCAGGAATTTTTTCGATACGTCTGTATTCCACTGCACGCTTACCGCTCCAGCTGCTAAATACGGCACCAACGCTTCCCCATAATTGCTCCCATGGATCTTCAGGGAAAGGTTTGCCCAATACTTTTTTCACCGTTTCTTTAAAGTCTTTTACCAAGGCTTTTAATTGATCAACAGTAAGGTCGGTATCTAATTTATATCCGTTTTTGTGTTTTATTTTTTCTAGTTTTTCATCCAGTTGTTTGCGGATGCCTTTTCCATGTTTCACTTCAATGCCACCAGCTTTTTCCATCACCACATCTGCATACATCATGATCAAACGGCGATAAGCATCATATGCAAATCTTGCATCTCCAGATTGTTTGATCAATCCTTCAATTGTTTTTTCATTCAAACCAATATCCAATACAGTTTCCATCATACCTGGCATAGATTTTCTAGCACCAGAACGTACAGAAACCAACAGTGGGTTATTAACGTCACCGAATTTTTTACCTATTTCTTTTTCAACAGAACCTAGGGCTTTTTTTACCTGCTCTTGTAGTACTACCGGATATTTCTTTTTGTTTGCATAGTAATACGTACAAACATCAGTTGTGATTGTAAAACCTGGAGGTACTGGTAATTTTAATTTTGGGTGACCAGCCATTTCAGCAAGGTTCGCTCCTTTACCACCCAGTAAGTTCTTCATGGATTCATTTCCATCTGCCTTTCCACCGCCAAATGCATAAACGTATTTGGTGGCCTTTTTTACTTGTGCCATAGTGTGTTTTTAATTTAAAAAAAAATAGTAAACCTGGATTGATTTACTAGTTAAAGAATTGTTGCGTTAAAGTATTTGAGATCACTTTGTATTCAAGATCCTTTCTCATAATCTGGTAGCGATTATTGATGGCTCTTACATTAGGATTTGATAAATGTTTTTCATTGTAAGGGATCAACATATCTTTTTCTTCTACTACAGTTCCATTTGCATCTGTAGTTCTTGAAAAAACTCGATAGTTGAAATGCCATGGGTTAAATCCTTCCTCATTGGAAGTTTCTCCATATGAATCATTGAATCCTTCAAAAATCAGCTCGCAAGTACTGCCTTCGTAGTCAAGGAGGTGATGTGTTAAATCGATCATTACGTCCATTGTTGGGTCGCCATGAATAATGCCACTATCCCAAATGGTTTTTCCATTGAGGAAAATGTGTAGTCGATTGTCTACCGCTTTTACGTTGATAAAATATTGAGTCTTCATGTTGCTTGGTTTAGAAATAGTGTAATTATTTGAAGACATAAAGCTAAAAATAGTTACAACATTCCAACATGACGTTTGTCATATAGTGGCATGATATATATCCAATAAAAAGCGCAGGTATTGTTAGTTTTTGAAAAACACTAGATCACCAAGAGCTCGTAAAAATCTTCTGGTTGAAGATATTTTTGAGCTAGGGCCTGCAATTCTTCAGCAGTTACGGTGCGTACGGTTTCTAGACTATTGTAGAAATAGTCTGCTTCTAAATTATTCAGGATATAATTTTTCCATCTGGCCATGATTTGGAATGGCCCGTCTAGATCGCCTAGTAATGACCCAATCATATAATTTCGAACCAGATCCAACTCTTCGGCTTCAATGATTTCTTCTCTGAGCTTGGCCATTTCTTTATATACTTCTGTAATGGTTGCTTCGGCTACATCCCTGCCTGCTTCTGTACTGACGAGCATAGCCGTTTCATGGATATGGTTTTGAATGAAACTATGAATGCCATAAGTATATCCCTTATCCTCCCTGATATTGCTCATCAGCCTTGATCCAAAAAATCCGCCAAACAAATTATTCAAGACCTGCACTTTTGGAAAGTCGGCATGATGGCGATTGGGAAATGGCCTCCCAATTCTAATAGCAGCCTGCACTGAATCGATATCATTGGTGATCCGGTATTTTTTCTGGCTGGCCCGCACCTGTGGAATGTTCTTAATGATTTTTCCATCCTGGTTAAAAGGAAGATGCCCCAAATGCTTGTTGAGCATGGAAGGTAGGTCGGCCGGTAATTTACCCGCAACAAATACGAGGCATTTTCCATTTGTATAATAATGCTGATAGAAATCTACCAAGTCTTTTTGTGTTAACTGATCGAAATCATTTGCAGAGGTATATTTTCCATAAGGATGATCAAATCCATAGATATATTCATCGATCAATCGATTGGCAACAAAATCGCATTTCTTAAGATTCACAGATAGGCGTTGCTTCTGATTCTGTTTATAAATAGCTAATTCTGATTCAGGGAAAATGGCATCTGTAATTAATTCTGTTACAACTGGCAGTAGGGTAGCCAAGTGTTTGTTCAGGCAATGCAAAGTGATGGTGGCAGTTTCATTAAAGCAACTGCGACTCAAAAAAGCACCATAGAATTCAAAGAATTCATTAATGGCAAAAGCATTTTTACTTTTGGTGCCATTCTTTAAAAGGTGATTAGTAGTGGCTGCAACAATGTTTTTGTCTTCATACCAATTGCCTGCATAAAACACCAATTCTAGCATCACAACCTCCTCAGCACCAGCGTTAATAGTATAGACAGGAGTTGAGTTGTCTAATGTAAAACCTTCGTAAGGTTTTAGCTTTACTTCAAAGTCAACTGCATCCTGTATCACTGGGGCTTTGGTTCTATCCAACATCATATCTTAAGAATTGGGAACAAAAATAGCGGATTCATAGCGCCATCTGGGTAAATCAGTAAGAACTTTCCTGATTTTTTCTTCTTACCACCATATAAGACGATTCATTGATTGCTAGATATCCGTATTCATAGCAGAAATGATATTGATGGCCTTTCTTGTTCAATACCTGATGGGTGCTATACTGAAATAGAAATCCCTTTTCCAATAATTGCGAATGGGATGTTTTAGTGCGACTAGCAGTGCTTGGTAAAATGGCAGCTAGAATCCTTCTGTTTTTTTGCAATAATCCATTAATATGGCGCATATAATTATTGCTAGAACTATGCGACTGATTATTGAAATTATTTCTACAATAATCGTTGCAATATTTTTTATCGGTGCGGCCCTTGATGGGTTTGCTACAGCACATACAAAGTTTTAAAGCAACTTCCATACTTCGTATTTTTATGATTTTACTGCTAAAATAATCTGCATCGAATTGAAAACATAGCTTCTAAAATCATTTTATAATACAAGTGGACAAAAAAAAGCGCCCCATTTAATTGGGACGCTTTTAGAATGATATCAATAAAATTATTTTTCAATGCCTAAGATCTCTACCTCAAAAATGAGGGTAGAGCCTGGTGCAATTTTATCGCCAGCAGCACGATCGCCATAAGCTAACTCTGAAGGAATATATAATTTCCATTTACTGCCTACGGTCATTAATTGCAAAGCTTCTGTCCATCCTGCTATTACACCACCCACTTCGAAACTGATTGGTTCGCCTCTATCAACTGAACTATCAAAAACAGTTCCATTGATCAAAGTGCCGTGATAATGACATTTCACTTTATTATTAATGGTTGGTTTTACAGTATCTGTTCCTGCTCTGATGATCTCATATTGTAAACCACTCTTGGTAGTGATAACGCCTTTTCTTTTTCCATTCTCAGCTAAGAATTTCTGTCCTTCGGCCTTGGCCGCCGAAGCTTTAGCGGAGGAGGCCTTTTGCTGATAGGTACCAATACATTGGTCTAACATCGCATCTGGTAAAGCAATGGCTTTATTATTAAACACATCATTGATTCCTCTCTGAATGATGGCGGGGTCTAATTTGTCGAAGTTTTGGGCTTTCAAGTTTTGAGCAATTCTAACCCCCAATGCATAGCTAGCACTATCGCGATTGTTTTTCAAAACAATGCTTGGCGTTGCAGTTGTAGTAGTGGGTTTACTTGCTGTTGGTTTAGTAGCAGTAGTGGGTTTGGTTGCTGTAGTTGCTGGTTTTGCAGTAGTTGGTTTTGTGCCAGTTTGAGCAAAAGCAGTTGCTGTTAAAACGATTCCTGTAAGGGTAATGATGATTCTTTTCATGTATAAATTGCTATTAAGCAGCTAAAATAGGGGATTTATAAATTAGCCTTTGTTTGAGTTTGTTAAAATACTATCCTTTGATCAATTGTGTAATGGCTTTATCTACTTTTTCGAATTCGAATTTGACGAGAACAGCCTGCATCATTTTTGAAATTTGGTCATTGCATAAATTCCCAATACTTCCTTCATGCACATGATGTACATCGCTGCTAATTTCAAAATTGCTTGATTCAATTTCAATCCCCACTTTTTTATATGCATCTCTAAATGGCAAGCCCTCTAACACCAATTTGTTTACGGCTTCTACACTAAATGCATATTGATACTTTTCATCTTTCATGATGTTTTGCTTGACACTAATATTTTCAAGCATCAATTGTGCCATCGATAAACAATCCTTTAGTGTTTGAAAAGCTGGAAACAAATGTTCTTTCAATAATTGGAGATCGCGATGATAACCTGAAGGCAGATTAGTTGTCATCATACTGATCTCATTTGGCAAGGCTTTAATACGATTGCAATGTGAACGGATCAATTCAAAAACGTCTGGGTTCTTTTTGTGCGGCATAATGCTAGATCCAGTTGTTAGTTCTGCAGGGAAACTTACAAAATCAAAATTTTGATTTAAGTACAGACACATATCCATACTTAGTCTGGCAAGCGTTTCAGCCAAATTGGCCATCGCCTGCGCTGTGATCCTTTCTGCTTTACCCCTTCCCATCTGTGCGTAAACCACATTATAGTTGAGGTCTGCAAATCCTAACAACTCAGTAGTCATTGTTCTATTGATGGGGAAAGAAGATCCATAACCTGCAGCAGAGCCTAGGGGATTTTTATTGACTACTTGGTAAG
Source organism: Bacteroidota bacterium (assembly GCA_026391125.1). Lineage (GTDB taxonomy): Bacteria > Bacteroidota > Bacteroidia > Chitinophagales > Chitinophagaceae > Sediminibacterium. The sequence goes on along the minus strand of JAPLEO010000141.1, from coordinate 26,513 downwards.
CACTTTGTAAAGTAATTAGATCATCTACCAAACTTTCTGCATAAGCACCAAACCATAATCCAAATGAAGAAGGCATCGCTAATTGCAAGTGCGTATATCCTGGTAGAAGATCTGATTTATATTTTTCGCTTTGTGTGATGAGTAATTCAAAAAATGGTTGCACTGCTTTTACTAGTTCTTCTATTTCATTTCTCAGAAATAATTTAATGTCAACCAACACCTGATCATTTCTGCTTCTAGCACTGTGTATTTTTTTTCCTGTATCACCCAATGCTTTTGTCAATAGAAACTCAATTTGTGAATGAATATCTTCCACTGAATCATCAATGGTTAATTCACCTGCAGCTGCAAAGGTATAGATCGATTGCAATTCTTTGATCAATGATGCAGCCTCTTCATTTGTTAGTAAACCAACGCTGGCCAACATTTTAGCATGCGCTATATTGCCAAGTACATCAAATGGCGCCAACATCAGGTCGAATTCTTTATCCTTACCCACAGTAAATTTTTCTACTGCTGCTGATACGGTTGTATTTTTTTGCCAGAGTTTCATGTGCTTGATTTAAACGATAACTTGATTTAAAAGGTCGACATACATTTGAATTCCTTCGCCAATTTCATGGACCCAAATGAATTCATCTGCAGAGTGACTACGAGCTGAATCGCCTGGTCCGAATTTCAATGTTGGAAAAGGCATCAATGCTTTGTCGGATGTAGTAGGTGAACCGTAATAGGTTCTGCCTAAAGCAATACCAGCTTTTACCAATGGATGATCAATTGCGATGGCAGTTGATCTTAGTCTACTACTTCTTGGTTGTACATCACAGGTCGTATTTGCTTTGATGGTTTCCAATACTTCTTCAAAAGTATATAGTTCATTTACACGTACATCGGTTGTAAACTTACATTCATGTGGAACCACATTATGTTGTACTCCAGCGTTAACGATGGTCACACTCATTTTCATAGGACCGAGTAAATCCGACACTCGTTCAAAACGATAATCGATAAACCATTGAATATCTTTTACTGCTTTATAAATGGCGTTATCACCTTCTTCTCTAGCAGCATGACCGGGTTTACCGTGTGCGGTACAATCCAGCACCAGCAAGCCTTTCTCGGCAACAGCCATTTGCAATAGAGTAGGTTCACCCACAATGCCACAATCAATTTTTGGCATACGAGTAAGTAGAATTTCTACACCATTATGCCCTGATATTTCTTCTTCTGCTGTTGCCGCCAAGATCAAATTGTATTTCAAATCTGGTTGCTGGTGGTAGTATAAAAATGTTGCGATCAAGGATACCAAACAACCGCCGGCATCATTACTGCCAAGTCCGTAAAGTTTTTCATCCTTGATGATGGGTTCAAAAGGATTAAGGGTGTATGCTTTATTTGGTTTAACTGTGTCGTGGTGAGAATTGAGTAAGAGGGTAGGCTTTGCCGGGTCATAATATTTATTCTTTGCCCATACATTGTTGAGGTAACGATGTGCAGTTACTCCTCTGGATTGCAAAAAATTCTCGATCAAGTCGGCAGTGTTATCTTCTTCCTTACTGAAAGAAGGTAACGCAATCAAACCTTTTAAAAGGCTGATGGCATTTTCTGTGAGACTTGATATAGTATAACTGTTTGTCATTTTAATTCTTTTTGATCCTTAGTAGAATCTAATTGTTTTGAATCGTGGTACCTGCCTTAGCTTGCACCAGGTCCAAAATAGATTCTGCTTTTCCAATAATTACTTTTTCAACACCTTTCTCTAATGCGGTAAAAGCGTTTTCCAATTTTGGTATCATCCCTGCAAAGATCAATTGTTCTTCTTTTAGTTTTTTGAAGTAAGCTTGATCGATCGTAGGAATCACACTTTCATCATCATTTGCATCGAGCAATACACCGCTTTTTTCAAAACAATAAAGTAATGAAACATGATATTGATTACCCATTGCTGTTGCGATGGATTGGGCAATGGTATCGGCATTGGTATTGAGCAATTGTCCATTTCCATCGTGGGTAATAGGTGCTACAACTATTGTAATATCTTGTTCCAATAATGGTTTTATGGCAGCAGTATTCACTTCGTCTACATCTCCTACAAATCCATAATCAATTCCTTTTGATGCGCTAGCCAATCTTTTGTGGGCTTTGATCAAATTGGCATCTGCACCAGTAAAGCCAATGGCGTTGTTTCCATTTGCTTGTAATTGCGCCACAATATTTTTATTGATATAGCCTGCATATACCATGGTCACAATCTTGAGTGTGGCTGCATCTGTAATGCGTCTGCCTTCCACCATTTCTTGTTCAATGCCTAAGTCTTTAGCCAATTGAGTAGCTAATTTTCCACCACCGTGTACTAATATTTTCTTTCCCTTAATGGTTGAAAACTGCTGCAAGAAATTTTCAAGCTTCTCAGCATTGTCTATAATATTTCCTCCGATCTTAACTACAAACAATGCTTCTTTTACAGCTTTTTTTGCTGCTGCATTTGAATCATATATTTGTTGATCTTGCATCGATATAATTATTTATGATTGGTTTGTAAGATCTCTGCGATCACAGCTTGAGCAGCCCAAACTCGGTTGCCAGCTTCTTTTGTTACTAGACTCAATGGGCCATCTAAGATCTCATCACTTAATTCTACATTTCTTCGAACAGGTAAGCAGTGCATGACTTTAGCCTGATTGGTAGTTTTCATTTTTTCATCAGTGAGCATCCATTTAGGATCGTTCTCATAGATCTTTCCATAATCAGTATAAGTACTCCAGTTTTTCACATACACAAAATCGGCACCTGCCAAAGCAGCGTCTTGATCTTGCGTAATGGTTGCGCCAGCTGTGAATTTTTCTGCCAATTCATAATCTGCAGGGTGTGTAATTACAAAATCTGCTTCACCCCAGGTATTCACCCATTGTGCGAAGGAATTAGCAACACATTGTGGCAATGGTTTAATATGTGGAGCCCAGGATAAAACAATTTTTGGTTTGCGGCCAATTGGTTTTGCAATAATACTTTCCTGAATGGTTATAATATCTGTTAGTGATTGTAGAGGGTGCAAAGTGGCACTCTCTAGGCTGATCACAGGAACGCCTGCATATTTTATAAACTGGTTAATATACATTTCACTATAATCGTCTTCTCTGTTTTTTAGAGAAGGGAAAGTTCTGATGCATAGAATATCAAAATACTGACCTAAAATGGGTGCTGCATCTTTTACATGTTCTACTGAATTGCCACTCATGATGGCGCCTTCCTCGAATTCCAGCATCCAGCCCTCTTTGTCAACATTAAAAACAATTGCTTCCATTCCTAAATTTTTTGCCGCCACCTGCGTACTTAAACGGGTACGCAAGCTGGGGTTTAAAAATAGGAGACCGATCCTTTTGTCAGCCCCTAGCTGGCGGTCTTTAAAGGGATCAGCTTTATATGCCAATGCCTTTTTTACAAGTGCATTGATATCGGTTACATCATGTACAGAAATAAAATTTTGCATGTGTTGTTCTGTTGATGGAATGATTTTATTTTAATTCAATAGCTAGTGCTTCCAAGAAAAGGTCGGCTTCTTTATGTGAAATGTTTAGTGCTGGCAATAAACGAATCACATTTGGTTTTGCTTCTCCTGTAAAAATATGGTGTTTAAAAAGTAAATTTTTCTTCACTTCTTTCTTATGTTCAGGAAGATCAATACCAATCATCAAACCTTTGCCACGGATCTCATTGATATTGGGTAATCCTTTTAATTCCTGCATCAGATAATCCCCGATCTTAGTAGCATTGGCCATTAAAGCATCTTGCTCCATGATTTCCAGTACAGCTAAAGCAGCAGCACAAGCTAAATGGTTACCACCGAATGTAGTACCAAGCATAAAATGTTTCGAATGAATTTTTGGAGAGATAGAGATTCCTGCCACAGGAAAACCATTTCCCATACCCTTCGCCATAGAATAAATATCTGCTGATACCCCACTATGATCGTGAGAATAAAATTTTCCAGTTCTGCCATAGCCACACTGAACACTATCAGCTATAAACACTGCGTTGTATTGGTCGCATAAGCTACGAATGGTTTGCAAAAATTCATTGCTGGCAACATTTATACCACCAACACCTTGTATGCCTTCGATGATCACTGAGGATACTTCATTTCCGTTCGCACTGAAATAGGCTTTTAGTGCGTCGGTATTATTAAAAGGCAAGAACACTACATTGTCTGTTTCATTAACTGGCGCAACAATGTTTGGATTGTCGGTTGCAGCAACTGCCAATGAAGTTCTTCCATGAAATGCTTTGGTGAAAGCCGCAATTTTTTTGCGGCCATTATAAAACGAAGCAGCTTTTAATGCATTTTCATTTGCTTCGGCACCACTATTGCAAAGAAATAATTGATAATCTTCTTTACCACTTAGATCTCCCAATTTACTTGCAAGCTCTTCTTGTAAAGGAATTCTTATGGAATTAGAATAGAACCCTAATTTCTGTAATTGATCGGTTAGCCTTTTTACATAGTGTGGATGTGTATGACCAATTGAGATCACTGCATGGCCACCGTAAAGGTCTAAATACTCCTGACCCTGATCGTCCCAAACATAGGAACCTAAGGCTTTGGTGATGGTAATATTGTTAATAGGATATACGTCGAAAAGTTTCATGTTAATAATTTTAATTAGTTTGAAATTCAGTACAGATGCGGAGATTGGGCAAACTAGTCTCTCTTAGAAATAGTTCGCCTTGAGTCGCAACCCTGTATCTTCTTTCAAGCCAAATAGAATATTCATATTCTGTACTGCCTGTCCGGAAGCGCCTTTTAATAAATTATCAATAGCTGTGTGAATCGCAATTTTGTCGCCCTGTTTTTCAATATGTATCAAACACTTGCTGGTGTTTACTACTTGCTTTAGATCGATCATGGTATCACTCACATGTGTTAAAACAGCGCCTTCATAAAAATCGTGGTATAATTTTCTAACAGCTTCTAAACTTAGTTTGCAATTTGTAATACTACTAGTGTAAATACCCCTAGTAAAGTCGCCCCTCCAAGGAACAAAGTGTATAAAATCTTTCTTTGTGATATTGTTTCCAGACACCTGTTGTAATGATTCGCAAATTTCATTCAGGTGTTGGTGTTGTAAAGTTTTATAAGCAGAAATATTATTTGCCCGCCAACTAAAATGTGACGTGCTACTCAAACTCTGACCAGCACCGGTAGATCCAGTTATGCCAGTTGTGTAAACATCAGTTAGTAAACCGGCTTTTGCAAGAGGTAAGAGTCCTAATTGAATTGCGGTCGCGAAACAACCAGGGTTTGCAATATTTTGAGCTTTACTAATTGCTTCTTTATTGAGTTCAGGTAGTCCGTATACAAATGCTCTCCCTGAAATAATATTATTTGCATTAAGTCTGAAATCTTGAGAGAGGTCAATGATCTTAATATGGGAAGCAATATTATTTTCAGATAAGAATTTCTTTGCATCGCCATGGCCCACACAAAGAAAAAGCACATCAATATCTTGTTCTAAATTTTCAACAAAAATCAAATCCGTTTCGCCGATCAAGTCGTTATGTACTTTATGTACGGGATTGCCAGCATTACTTTTGCTATGGATAAAGTGAATATTTACAAATGGATGGTTGATGAGTAGGCGGATCAATTCACCGCCAGTGTAACCTGCACCACCAACAATTCCAACTTGTATTTTTTTATTTTGTATGATTCCTTTTGCCATAACCTAAAATTTGTATGCTTAATTAAGAACCCGGATTCACTTTATGCCAGATAGAAACCTGGTTGCCAAATATTTTACTAAAGCCTCTTACATCATCTCCTGTAAATCCACTATTCATTTCCCCGTATTTTCCGAATTTGCTATTCATCAAGTCAAATGCAGATTCAATACCAATGACATGGAAACGATAGGGTAGTAATTGTACAAACACATCTCCGGTCACATTTTCTTGACTATGTGATAAGAATACTTCGATATCGCGCATTACAGGATCAAGGATCTGACCTTCGTGTAACCAGTTGCCGTAAAACTGCGCCAATTGGTCTTTCCACCCTAATTGCCATTTGGTTAAGATATGTTTTTCCAATGCATGGTGCGCTTTTAAGATCAGCATTGGAGCAGCAGCTTCAAATCCTACGCGACCTTTAATTCCAATAATGGTATCACCTACATGAATATCTCTTCCAATGCCATAAGCGCCAGCAATAGTTTGTAAATACTGGATGGCTTCTGTAGGGTGTTGGAAATTTTTATCGTCAATGCCTTTCAATTCTCCTTTTTCGAAATGCAATTTCACTTCTTTACTTTCTGTTGCTGTAACCTGAGTAGGCCAAGCTTCTTCTGGAAGAATACCTTTTGAATTCAATGTTTCTTTTCCTCCAACACTCGTGCCCCATAATCCTTTATTGATAGAATACATCGACTTTTCAAAATTCATATTCACACCCTTCGCTTTGAGGTAAGTGATCTCAGCTTCTCTGCTCAATTTCAAATCTCTGATAGGAGTGATGATTTCAACACCGGGGATCATGATATGGAAGATCATATCAAAACGAACCTGATCATTACCTGCACCAGTACTACCATGTGCAACAGCATCGGCGTTTAATTTCTTTGCGTGTTCAGCGATGTGTAAAGCCTGACTCAAACGTTCAGCACTCACACTTAAAGGGTAGGTATTATTTTTTAGAACGTTTCCGAAAATCAAAAATTTAATAATGCTCTCGTAATATGATTTTACAGCGTTAATGGTTGTATGTGATTTAACACCCAAGCTATAAGCGTGTTGCTCAATCTGTATTAATTCTTCTTCAGTAAATCCGCCTGTATTAACGATAATAGAATGTACTTCGTATCCTTTGTCCTCACTTAAATACTTTACGCAATAGGTAGTGTCTAGTCCCCCACTAAATCCCAATACAACTTTCTTAGCCTCGCTCATGATATAATAATTAAAAAGTAATAATTAAAAAGTAAAAAGATTGTGGAAGAAAGACTTTTGTTTTATTCCACCTCCACCACCGGTTCCATTATCTTTCTTTTTGAAAAAGCGTAAGAGTTTGCTTTGTTTTATTTTCATAAAACGCTCATACAATTTTGAATTCTGTTTGAACTCTTCGGCTGTTTCTTCTGGCTTAAAATGATCTGCTGGATCGTATAACATCGCAGTACACATGCAATTTTTCCGATCCTTACCCATTAGAATATCAAAGTTCACGCAGCTTTTGCAACCTGCCCAAAATTCTTCATCGTCAGTTAATTCACTATAAGTTACAGGTTCGTAACCCAGATCGCTATTGATCTTCATTACTGCTAGACCAGTGGTTAGTCCAAATATTTTAGAATCTGGATACATGATCCTAGAAAGCTCGAAGATTCTTTTCTTAATGGTCTTAGCCACACCGCTCTTGCGAAATTCGGGAGATACGATCAAACCGCTATTGGCAACAAACTTGCCATGGCCCCATGCTTCGATATAGCAAAAGCCTACCCATTGACCTAATTTTGTTACGGCAATCACGGCTTTACCATCCAGCATTTTTCCTGCAACGTATTCAGGTGATCTTTTTGCGATACCTGTTCCCCTTGCTTTTGCTGATGATTCCATTTCATCTGTGATGCGCTGTGCGTAGTGTGTATCAAGGTGAGTGGCTACCCTGACAATAATTTCCTTGGTTTCCAACTTCGAATATGTTATAAGTGTAAACAGAAAACACGTATAGTGTAGTGTGTGTCATTGGGAGTTTTCCACTGATAGGGGCAAGTGCCAGTTGCTCGTCCTATCAGAAACCGCGTCGAGGTCGCGGTGAACAATTAAAAGCAGCCTTCGTTGAGAGCATCGGTAAAGATGCTGCTGTTTGAAAGGGATTATTATAGTTCATTAACTGCTTCAATGTTGACTGATTTTTCTTTGAGGGCTCAAAAGTATAAAAGTTTGAGACAATAAGGGTCAATTTTTTGTGAAATCTTCGTGAAAGACCCTAACGGTTGTTAGCAAAAAAGCCGCCCCAATCGAAAAGGGCGGCTTTAAAACAACACTATCACCAAAATTATTCTCCTCTATCTGCTCTAAAATTGCGCATTTCACCTGGTCCTCGATCGCCACCCATACGCATCATATTTTGCATTGGGTTATTACCTCTTTGCTGTTGACCCGCTGCGCCAAATCTTCTCAGATTATAAGTAAAGCTGACCATGAAATATCTTTTCAAGACTTGCGTTTGTACATCCGAGATGGTATTGCCAGATACGGTTCTGCGAATACTTACATTTTGGTTTAACAGATCGAACATATAAAATTTGATCTCGCCTTCTTTTTTCTTGAACAATTGTTTCGATAGGCTCGCATTCCAAAGTGGGATATTGGTATTGTATCCAGCGCTTTGACCGGTATTAATAATATAATCGAAATCAGTGGACACTACCCAACCGCTCTTTGTATAATAAGTTGCTTCAGTAGTGAAGGTCTGAGTAAAATAATCAGCGTTTTGTGCTGGTTGTAAAGTATATCGTGCGAAGTTGAAAGATGAGTTAGATGAAAAATTCATATCGAAGTTATCTTTCAAATTAGTGGTCCATTTAACCGTGCCACCCGCTACTGTATTTCTAGTATAGTTGCTTTTTAAGTTAATGAGATTCTGGCTTTGGTTATAAGAAAGGTTACCAGTAAAACTCAAATTACTTTTTGGTTTTTTTATTGGGAAGCCATAGCTGAAATAGCCAGATGCACTATAGGTACCATCTAAGTTAACTGGCTGTGTAATCTGCGCGCCATTAGGTTGTACCACCACTGAATTCTGAATATCGTTCTGTGTGGCGTTTGCATTAATAGTTGCAAAAAATACGCGTTGTGTAAATACATCAAATGAAGAATACATCATGCGCATGCTATGCGTGAATTGTTGTTTCAAATTTGGATTACCCAAAACAATATTCAAAGGATTGGTATTGTCTGCAACGGGTTGTAATTGTGTAGCACTCGGTTGTGACGTACGTCCTGAGTAATTAATACGAAGGTTTTTTGTCTTTGTAAAATCGTATCTAAATGTAGCAGTAGGGTAGAAGTTCACATAGTGTTGTTTGATGGCACTATCTTTTGTTAAGTTATTACTGCTAAGGTCTCCCACTTGAATGCCAGATCCAACACTCAAATTCATTAATTTATTTTGAATGCGATAGCTAAGTGTTCCTCTATTGGAACTATAAATGTTTTCAAAGGTATTACTCAAATTTGGAACCAAGAGATCATACTGACTTGTAGCTTTATTGTATCCGTAGGTATGTTTACCGTTTGTATTATCGCTATAGGAATAGGTATAATTTAATTCAATCAACTGACCTTTTCCCACTGGCTCAGTATAGGATAAAGTTGTATTGATATTTTTCCCGTCGGAATTGCTATTATTAATTTGGTTAATGGTATCAACCCTATTTTGAGTATAATATTGGTTGATAGAATTATTAGTGCCACTACCATTATTTGTAGATCCTCCGAATGTTACACCAATTGAATAAGTGCGACCCTTCTTTGGAAAGCGGTGACGGAAAGTTGCATCCATTGTGCCATTGTAGCCATCATTGACCGAGGTACTATGAGCCACAGAGTTATTTAAATTTGTTTTCCCCTTTGTACTTGCAGAAGTTGTATTATTATCGTTATCGGTATGTTGGAAACTGATATTCGGACGAAGGATCATGCTATTACTACTATCGAACTGTGTTTCAATATTAAAGTTGACACGATTATTCTGATTATGCTTAATCGCAGAACTTAGATTATTACTCAAATTGGATGAGTCTGGATTTCCGTTAACCAATGTTTCATTAAAACTTTTTTGATCTGTATAAGTATGTTGGTCGTTAAAGAAATAACTTCCAGATGCCTGTGTTTTTTTACCCCAATTATCGCGATAATTTAAACCAGCGGCCCAGGTATTGATGATGCCACTGCTTCCAGTAGTAGCTCCGGTACTAAACCCACCACCTCTGTTACCACCACCACCACCGCCAAATAAATTTTGACCAGTAAAACTTTGTTTATTTACATTGTTGCCTTGGGCAATCAATGTTATTTGTCTGTCGCCATCATATTTACTAAGGTTTAAGTTATTGTCTGTAACACCTTCTTCACCAGTACTTCCTCCACCTATAGAAACTTTTCCAAAATAGCCTTTACGTTTATCTTTTCTTGTTGTGATATTAATTGTTTTAACCCTATTGCCATCATCGAATCCAGTGAAGGCACTTTGATCACTCAATCCATCGTATACTTGAATTTTATCGATTACGTCTGGAGGAAGATTTTTAGTAGCTAGTTTCGGGTCATCACCAAAAAATCGTTTTCCATCAACCAAAACTCTTTGAACAGTTTCCCCTTGTGCTTTGATTCCACCATCCTTATCTACTTCAATTCCAGGCATTTTTTTCAAAAGGTCCTCTGCAACCGCATTCGGCTTTGTTTTAAAGCTAGAAGCATTAAACTCAATGGTATCTTTTTTAATGATGATGGGCGATTGCGTAACGGTAACATTTCCAAGGTCGTGAGATTTTGCTTGCAAGAAGATGGTACCTACATTGATATCGGGATTTGATTTTGTAGGGTTAATTGCTTTACTATAAGGCTCATAGCTTTGAAAATTAATTTGCAGGATCAAAGGTTTTAAAGCCAGATTTTTTAATTCAAAAAGTCCATCAGTCTTTGCCAATCCAAATACTTCTAAAGTAGAATCTTTTGCATCCATCACAGTAACTGTAGCATCTTTTAAAGATTGTTTTGTGAGAGAGTCTACCAACTTACCTTTTACAGTACCTATTGTTTGTGAAAATGCAGAAATAGAAATGAGAGAAGTTAATATGAATAAGTAAAAATTTCGCATAGTTGGGTTATTGTGGAATAAAACTACGAAGCTTGTTAAATGAATTTTAGAATACTAAATCAGTGGCAAGCTAAGCGGATAGCTGGGATTGCATTCAATTAAATCGGTGAATTCTTGTGTTGTATAGGCCGGATAAACATGAAACGGCTAATATTTTGGATGAAAGGCAAAAGGAACTGTTTCAAGAATGCTCATAGCATTAATTTTTAACTATTTTTGTATTAACTTTTACCTACCATCAATCAAAGAATATGACCGTCAATTTCAAATTGTTATTAGTTGGTTTAACCGTTTTTACGGCTTGTAATACTGCATCTGATAAGGATAAAAATACCACTCCTGCTCCTGCTGCAACTGCAATAATGCCAGCCGATTCAACTAAATCTTTTGATGTTGCGTTGGTAGATAATAAAAAAGATCCTTCCTGTGGAATGCCTGTAACTGCAGGAGTATCAGATACTTTGCATTATAAAGGAAAGGTATTAGGCTTTTGTTCAACCGAGTGCAAAGATTCTTTTATAAAAGATCCTACTACTGCTTTTGCAGCTATTGAATTCAAAAAATAAAAGGTCCTGAAATATTTAAAGCCGTCCCACCTAATATATAAGGTATGGGACGGCTTTTTTGTAGAAGGATTAACTAAATAGATATTCAACGTCTTCTTTGGTAAGTGTTTTCACAAACCCTTCATCATCAGTGATTAAGTCTTTAGCAAGGTTGCGTTTTCGTTCTTGCAATTTCAAGATCTTATCTTCAACGGTATCGGTACAAATCATTCGGTAAGCAAAAATATTCTTGGTTTGCCCAATTCTATGCGTTCTGTCGATCGCTTGTTGTTCAACGGCAGGATTCCACCAAGGATCTACTATGTATACATAGTCGGCCGCTGTTAAGTTAAGACCAACACCCCCTGCTTTTAGTGAGATCAAAAATACGCGACATGAATCATCATTCTGAAAACGTTGGATCGCTGCTTCTCTTTCATTGATAGTGCTACTTCCATCGAAGTATTCAAAATCCACTTCTAATTCGCGCATTTTATCTTTGATCAGAGAAAGCATTCCTAGAAACTGCGAAAAGATCAAAGCTTTGTGGTTGCTAATATTTTCAGTGATCTCTCTTCCGATCTCTTCTAATTTTACAGAAACGTTAGGGAATCTTTCAGCTTCTTTTACAATGGCCGGGCTATCGCAAATTTGGCGCAGTTTCATCAATCCTTGTAAAATGGTCAACTGTGATTTTTGAATACCCTGATTCTCAACAACACCTAGAATTTTATCGCGGTAATCGTTTCTATAAGCGTCATAAATTTTACGTTGCTCGTCGCCCATTTCACAGAACAATACCATCTCCTGTTTTTCAGGAAGGTCTTTCGCCACTTGTTCTTTGGTTCTTCTTAAAATAAATGGATATAGTAATTTCCTTAAATGATCTTTTTGTTCTTTCTCTCCGAATTTATCAATTGGCATGGAGAATTCGTGTTTAAAGAATTCCATGGATCCCAACATGCCAGGGTTAAGGAAATTCATCTGAGCATAAATATCGAATGTATTGTTTTGTAATGGCGTACCACTCAAACACAATCTATTCTTTGCCCTTAGTAGGCCAGCAGCCTTGGTTACTTTACTAGATGGATTTTTGATTGCCTGACTCTCATCCAATATCACGTAATCAAAGTTTACATCAACAAACTGTTTGATGTCGCTCCTGAGTGTTCCGTATGTTGTAATGATCACATCAATACCCGTATCACTTAAGCTCTCTCTAGAGCGTGTGCCCCCGTGGTGCATATAAAAGCTAAGGTTGGGTGTGAACTTTTTTATTTCGTTTTGCCAGTTATACATAAGGGTAGTAGGGCATACTACTAGTGCTTTGAGTCTGCCTGTTTCTTCTTTCAAGTGGTGCAGAAAGCTAAGTGCTTGAATGGTTTTACCAAGACCCATGTCATCAGCTAAGATGCCACCCCATTGCACTTCGCGTAAGTAGTTTAACCATTGGAATCCACTTTCTTGATATGGTCTTAAAATTGACTGCAAATGCGCCGGTGCCGCAATTGGTTTGATCGAATGGTTTTCTTTCAATCGCTCATACTTCTCTTCTAACTGAAAGAAAAGTTCTTCCTCATCTCTTTGCAAATAAAGTTCTTCAATAACACTGAAGTGGTATTTGCTCAGTTTGATATTCCCTTGTTTGCCATCTCCCACTCTGAAGAGTAAGGAATACTTTTTGATCCATTCTTCGGGAAGGATACCTAATGTGCCATCGTCTAACTGAACAAATTGTTGTTTATTGGTCAGTGCTCTTTTTATATCTTCTACGGTAACTTTTTGTTCGCCGAAATTGATTTGAATTTTGGCATCAAACCAATCTGTATTACTACTGATGAAAATTTGTGTAGACGGTTTTGCAGTATTGAAGCGGAAATTCTTTAAGGCTTCAAAACCTAAAACCGGGATATTCATTTCTTTGGTTGCATCTACAAAAAGAAAGAACCAATTATTCTTTAACACATCAGTGCCTTTCAGTGCAAGTGTGTTACTGTCGGAAGGATGAATGAATTGAGAATGCAATGATTCAATTCTTTGCATCATTTCTTTTTCTAATTCCAAATTCCTTTGGATGATTAGAATTTTGTCTTCAATTGGAAGGATTATTTTTTCTTTATCAGTAGGTCTTACTTCATAACCTCTATAAATAAACACTGGTTGAAAAAGCAGGTAGTCACCTTTTTCCTTCAATTGGATCTTCCATTCTGGTTTTATGTCTTTGATTTCTTCCTTTTGAACATTGGTAAAATGTACCTGGTATTCTTTAGAAAGCGGCATCAAATAGCGCAAGAGCTCTGAGTTCCAATCTGCTGCAGGGATAGAGATTTTGCCAGTAGGCATATATTTTTCTACCTGCATAATATCTTCAGGCTTCTGCCAAGTATAAAATTGATTGTGGTATTGAAATAATAAAGCTGATTCAGTTTCATTCTCAGCAATATTCAAATCTGCTAAAGGAAGTTTTACCCTGCAATCAATTATATAATTTCCATTTGCATAACTCACTTCAAATTCTGGGACAATAAACTGAGTACTCAATTCTGCATCTAAAAGATTCTGAGTTGTAAATGTTTTTTTTGCAGGTAAATAAAATACAAAATTACTATCCCTCAATTCTTCGAATAGTTTCTTAATTTTTGGATGCAGGTATTCGTTAATCAAATGCCTTGTTTCTTCGGGCAACTCGTCGTTGTGTTGTTGGATGATATTTTCCCAGATCCCACTAAATGGAGAGTTTCGATTTAGATAACGATTCACTTCTCCTGACATCAGTTTTCTTAACTGTTGCAAAAGCATTTTATCATCTTCACTAAACACTTCCGTGTTCACGAATTTTGTAAGATCGATCTTTGAAGTTTTGGAAACATATTTGGTTCCTGTTTCATCTGCTTCGCCTTGTACGGCTTCTAAAGAAATATAAGGGTATCCCAATTCATTGCAGGTAATAACTACGCCTAGTTTCAGAATAGTTTTTTGTTCTGGTACTGCATTGGCATCAACCAGTTGAGTGGATATTTCAATTGGCTTTGGCCTTAATTCAGAGCCAGAATTGGTGGTTACTCTTTTGATACTAGTGTCTAATACCCTTAAAAAAGGTTTGTTATCCGTATAAGTAAATTCGAACTTACCTTTCAATTCATCGGTTAATGAGTAACCATATAAAGCCAACAATTTATTTTTTTCTTTATCCCAGTTACGAATACTATCAAAATAGCTTGCGCCATAATTCTGTAGTAGTTGTAACAAAACAATGCTCTTGTGCATACACAGTGGATGCTCAGTATCGCTTTGGCAATTACAACTGGTATCAAAGTTTCGTTCTTCGTTTTTTTGGATCAGGATCTTATATATTTCACCCTCAAACTCAACGGAAGCAAGCACTCGTTCATCCTTTGCTTCTTGAATAGTGGCTCTTGTGCTGCGTAAATAATTTTCTGCGGCTTCGAAATTTTCTTGTTTGGTAAGCAATCGAATCAATTTCAGTTCAAGCTGTTTCATTTTTACGACCGTATGCTTTTGATCGTAAATGGTTTCTTTATCACCCAATAAATTTTTATCAAGCAGATCTTGCAAATGAAATAGGGCACCAGCTTTATGCCTGCAAATTTCTGAAAGGTTATACGGACAAGTGCAACGAAGCGATAAAGTTTTAGGGTCTTTAAATTGAGTGATATGCACTTTGTAGTAAGTGGAATACCCATCGTCTTTAACACGAAAAACAACAGCGCCCATCAGGTCGTCATACTCTTGCAACTCTACATTGCCAAGTGCATGAATTTTCTTGCCTCTACGGATAACTTCTTCCGTTCCGCTGCTATAGATATGTTTAACTAAATAAGGTAGTGCCATATATTTTGGATCGCCTTTTCCATTTCATGAGTTCTGTATACGGTACGAAAAGGGCAATTTGCAAAAGTAAAGGAAAGCAGATTGCTTTTGAGTGCTAATTGAAAAGAATGTGGAAGAAATGTTTGTTAATTAGCAGATTAGCCTGCAATAAGATCCCCGTTTTTATAAATTGGTAGGATATTGGCTAAATCCGGACTTACACAATACTCTAGATCTTTTTCAAGTCCATAAGCTGCAAGTCGATGCCAATGGGTGGTTTTGCGTATAAATTCAAACATATTATTTTGCTGAGAGGTATAGAGTTCTGAAGCCATTAAGCTGCTATCACAGTGAATTCTAAATGATGATGCAATTCTGTTAATGACTGCGCCAGCAAAAAGTGCGTCCTCAATATTAACTCGGTCCTTCCAAGCTGAACAGCCCAGTACTACATTTTTTTTTGATTTTACAAGGTGTTCGCAAACAGCACTAATATTAGGAAATGAACCAGTAATGATTTCATCAGCACCTTTATCCAATGCCATATGTAATAATTTTGTGCCGTTGGTAGTAGTTAGCACTAAAGTTTTGCCTTCTATGAATGAACGTGGATATTCAGCTGGTGAATTGCCATGTTCCAGCCCCTCAATTACTTTCCCATCTCTTTCACCAGCAGTAATGCCATTAACTCTTTTTCCAATTTCGATACAGGTTTCTACTTCTGCTACCGGAATTATCCTTGATGCACCATTAAATAAAGCAGTCGCAATGGTAGAAGTTGCTCTAAATACATCAATGATCACCACTACGCTGTTCTTTACATCGTATATATCTAATAGCTTGGGTGACAAAACTGTGTGAAGGCTGGGTTTTTCAAACATAGCGGCAAAGATAAATAAACCTGGTATTTTATTGCTAGTTGAAATTTTGACAAAAAGTTGGGTCGGATTTCAACTCGTCAATATGTTTGTTCTCTAATGGTTTTGCAATGTATTTAAAGATCAATGGATGTTCTACGGCTTTGATCTCGGTATTTGGGTCAAGAGAGGAAGTGAGCACAATTATTTTAGTACGACTATGAAAGCGCTTAAATTCAGCGTCATATTTATTTAGGAAATCCCAACCGTCAAGAATGGGCATATTAATATCTAATAAAACCAAGCTAGGAATTTTTTGCTCATTAATGGGAAGTTTTGATTGCTCCTCAAAATAGTCTAAAGCCATTTTGCCATCGTATAGTTTTACAATAGAATCACAAAATTGTTGATCACTCAAGATGATTTCACTCAGCATTTGTCCCATTGAATCGTCATCAATGGTCATCACCACGTCAAGCATTCCGTTAGTTTTTAAATGATATTGTAAATGTAGTTCCTTTATTAATATGACTGTCTACCGAAATTGTACCTTCTAGAGATGTGATCTGAGCATGAATTAAATAGAGCCCAATACCGCGACTTTCAGGATGGTGATGAAATTTTTGGTGTAACCCAAAAATTTTGTCTTTCACTAAATCCATATTAAATCCAATGCCATTATCAGAAAAAGTTAGAATAACGCTACCTTTTTTTTGCTCCGAATGAATGATAATCTCAGGTGTTCGTTTGTCGCTACTATATCGGATGGAATTAGTGATTAGATTCAAGAAAATACTTTCTAGGTAAGGCTCGTTAAATCTTATTAATTGCGCACTAGAAAAGTCTGATGTAATATGCGTTTTTGTTTCAGTAATTAAAGAACTAACAGATTTAATTACTCTATTTAGGGAGGCGTCGAAGCTAATGGTATCTTTTTGAATATTAGTATTGTTCTTTACCAATAAAATATTGATCAGGTCGTTCAATGTGTCATTTAAACGGAAAGTAGTTGATTTAAATCCTTCCAATAATTTCTGTGATCTTTCTGTGGATATAGTACTATAATCTAAAAGATTCAGCATCGAAATTAAGTTCGTAAGAGGAGCCCGAAGGTTGTGAGAAACAATGTAAGAAAACTGCCTCAGGTCGGCATTATTTTTTGTAAGTTCTTTGATCAATATTTGTTTTTCCTCTTCAGCCCTTTTTCGAATAGAAATATCCCTGGAATTCACCACCAGCCCCTTGATATTTGGATTGTCTATTTGGTTTGTAGCCTGTGCTTCAATATAAAAATAGCTACCGTCTTTATTAAGCACCCTGAACTCGATCAATTCACTTATGCCACCATTGATTATCAGGTTCTGAAAAGAAAGCATAAGTCTTTGATAATCGTCTGGGTGAACCAAGTCTACAAAATTTCTTTTAACCAACTCATTTTCTTCATAGCCCATTAATTGTTTTGCGGAGGCACTTTGGTAAAGTATCTCACCATTTGCTGAAACAATGGTAATGATATCTGAAATGTTTTGAACTAATGACCGTAATTTTTCTTCACTTGCTTTGATGACATCTTCTGCCTTTCTTTTTTCTGTGATATCTCGAGAAATTAAAATGATGGCATTGAAACCGGGATTATTAAACTGAATATTTCCAACACTTTCAATTAAGTGATAGTCGCCCGATTTTGATAAGAAACGATATTCGAATAACTCTCCAATACCTTCTTTATGTAATGAATCCTGGAATCGAAACCCAATATGATTTTTATCATCTGGATGCACCAACTCAAAGATATTCCTGCCATTTAATTCCTCTGGGTCATACCCCATAACCCTCGTCAAAGCATTATTGTTATAAATAAAAGTACCCTGCAGATCAACAAGTGTAACGATGTCAGAAATATTCTGGATAATCAATTTGAAACGCTCGTCCGAATAGGCCAGATTGCGAATGTTATCGCTTATTTCAGAAATGGTAGAATCAGTTTTGATAGAATTATGATTTTCCTTGAATAAATGTTAGAAACCGTGATAAGCCAAACACATCAATACAATTAAATATATATAAAATTGATGAATATATAAGTGAGAAAAGTCACAATATTCTGCATTGACGAAAAAGGAACAAAAATCATATTCCCAAAGGCCTATTTCTTGCCTCCTTTCAATATTTATCTGCTGAAAACGGCTTTGAATCTGTTATTTTGTAATAAAATCATTGTATGATATTCTTATATGCCATTGCGATACTGATGGGATTGATTTTATTAACCAGTTTATTTATAAAGAAGGAATATAGTGTTAAAAGGGTAACTACAATTGACCAGCCTGTTGGAAGAGTATTTGACTATCTCTGTTATCAACAAAATCACCAGATTTGCATGAAATTTTTTTTAAAGAGACTGAACCCCCTGATATGAATAGTTTATCTGATTTTAAAAGTTTTACTGATCCACTACCATTTCAGGAAAAGTTGATGCCAGTTTTGTTTGTTGGACATGGATCTCCGATGAATGGGATTGAAGTCAATGATTTTAGTAATAAGTGGACGGAACTTGCCAAAACGATAGACCGCCCTAATGCGGTATTGGTTATTTCTGCTCACTGGTTCACCAAGGGTACAAAAATAACTGGGATGAAACTTCCACCTACCATACATGATTTTGGTGGATTCCCTCAAGCATTATTCGATGTGCAATATCCTGCACCCGGAAGCCCAGCACTTGCAGCAGAAACAGCTTCAATGATTCATTCAACTAATGCAATTTTAGATCATGATTGGGGTTTGGATCATGGAACATGGTCCATCGTTCGTCATATGTATCCTGAAGCTGAAATTCCTGTATTACAATTAAGTATTGATTATACAAAACCAGCAATTTTTCATTATGAACTTGCAAAAGAATTATACTTATTACGCAAAAAAGGGATCCTGATGATAGGTAGCGGTAATATGGTCCATAATTTACGAATGATAGCTTGGGATAAAATGGAAGTACCAGGATATGGTTTTGATTGGGCTTTACACATGAATGAAACTTTTAAAAATTTGATCAAAAATGGAGATCACAAAGCATTAATGGAATATGAAAAGCTAGGTAAGGATGCATTATTGGCAATCCCAACACCAGAGCATTATTTGCCATTGATCTATAGTTTGGGGTTAACTTCACAGCAGGATCAGATCAGCTTTTTTAACGACAAAGCTGTTGCGGGATCGCTTACAATGACTTCTGTGCAATTTGGGTAGTTGTTATTAAAAACAATTCGATGAAAGCTTTTTGGAAACAAATTATTGTCAATAATATTCTGAAAGAAAAAAATCAGGGTAATGATAGTGAGCCTATTAATTCATTTCAAATTGCAAAGGGTTATCGCGAACTTAAGATTACTGTATATCATTATTTTAAAGACTTCTTACTTATATTGATTGGTATCGTTTCGGCTTCATTTGGATTGAAAGGTTTTTTGATGACAAATCATTTTATTGATGGTGGTGCTACAGGCATTTCATTGCTGATCTCCTCCATTACAAAAATCCCTTTATACATATTGATCATTGCGATTAATATCCCTTTTATGTTCCTGGGGTTCAAAATAATGGGGAAAAGCTTTGCGATTAAAACCATGTTGGCGATTGCAGGTCTAGCTCTTTGTGTTGCATTATTAGAGTTTCCTTCCGTTACCAATGACAAATTATTAGTTGCGATTTTTGGTGGATTATTTCTTGGAGCTGGTATTGGATTTGCGGTGAGAGGTGGGGCGGTAATCGATGGAACCGAAGTGCTTGCTATTTTTCTAAGTAAGAAAATGGGGACTACTCTAGGAGATGTAATCATTATTATTAATTGCATCATTTTTTCTTCGGCTGCATATTTTCTGTCGATCGAAATTGCATTATATAGTATGATCACATACTTATCTGCTTCAAAAACACTAGACTTTATCATTGAGGGTATTGAAGAATATACGGGGGTAACAATTATATCTTCTCACTTTGTAGAGATAAGGCAAATGATTATCTTAAAAATGGGTCGAGGTGTCACAATTTATAGTGGAAGACAAGGATATGGCAAAAAGGGTCCAACAAAAGATATGGATATTGTATATACAGTAATTACCAGATTAGAATTGAATAAACTAAAAGCAGAATTAGAAAAAATAGATCCACACGCATTTGTGGTGATGAGCAGTGTCAAAGATACGAGGGGCGGAATGATCAAAAAAAGACCACTTTCGCATGGATAAAAAATGGAAGTCATGATTGAAAAGACTTGCCTTCCCCAAAAAAGAACAAAGAATTATAAAATGAAACAACAGATCGCACATATCGCACTAGTAGTGAAAGATTATGATGAAGCAATTGCATTTTATACCCAGAAATTGCAGTTCAAATTAATTGAAGACACAATACTTTCTGAAACCAAACGATGGGTAATGGTGGCTCCGCCTGGTAATTCCAACACTTGTCTTCTTTTGGCAAAGGCTGCATCACCGGAACAAGAATCGAGAATAGGCAATCAGACGGGAGGTCGGGTTTTTCTATTTCTCTATACAGATGATATTTGGCGCGATTATGATAGAATGCAAATTGATGGAATTGAATTTGTTCGAAGCCCTAGTTCCGAAGATTATGGAATCGTCACTGTGTTCAAAGACCTCTATGGTAATCTTTGGGATCTGATACAACCTATTAATACAAATTGGACTTTCTAAGTTTTCTCAAAAAACACTAACTTGTTAGCAGCTATCGATTAGTTGATAGATTAACGATTGTAAACATAAAGCTGCAGCTATGAAAGGATTGATGATGGATTTTCCATTAACTACCCATGCCATTTTGGAATATGGGAACCGTGTTTTTCCACACAAAGAAATAGTTACAAAATTGCCCAATGGAAGTTGGCATCGATATCATTTCTCAGATCTCTTTCATCGGGCTAAAAAATTATCCTATGCATTAGTAAATAAATTGGGCGTACACCCGGGCGATAGGGTGGCCACATTTGCATGGAACCATTATCAGCACGTGGAATTATATTATGGCATTCCAGGTGCAGGAGCTATTTGTCATACTTTGAATGTGCGACTCAGTGTTGAACAGATCATATTCATCGTGAATCATGCGGAGGCCAAAATTATTTTCATCGACGCCACTCTTGTGCCTCTTTTCGAAAAAGTTGCACCCTATACAACTGGGGTTAAAAATTATGTGCTACTCAATTCGCCAGATAATTTCACTACAAGTCTTCCTGATATTATTTTGTATGAGGACTTATTAAATGTTGATGCTGACGATTATCAATGGTTTCCTTCGGAAGAAAATGATGCTTGTGGTCTTTGCTATACAAGTGGAACCACAGGAAATCCTAAGGGTGCATTGTATTCCCACAGATCTACTTATTTGCATGCTCTTGCATTACTCATGCCTAATGCTCTTAATCTTTCGGTGATTGATAGGGTACTATTGATTGTGCCTCAGTTTCATGTGATGGCTTGGGGATTTCCTTATGTATGTATTCTTGCAGGTTCTGATATGATATTGCCTAGTGTGCACTTGCAACCTGATGCGATCATTCAAATATTAGTGCAAGAAAAAATTACAGTAGCAAATGGAGTACCTACTATTTGGATGGGTGTTTATGATGCTATGAAAAAAAATCCACCTAAAGAAAAATTGGCTTTACGCGAATATGGTGTTGGGGGCTCAGCTTTGCCTCCAAGCTTGATTGAAGCCTTTGAAAAAGATTTTGGTATTAAAGGAGTTCACGCATGGGGTATGACTGAAACTTCTCCCTTAGGAACAGTAAGTAGACTTCAAAATATTCACGAGTCGCTAAGTGATGATTGGTGAATTTGAGATTCGAGGCGCTTGGATCATTAAAAGCTATTATAAATACCAGGACAACCATCTTTCATTTTCAGAAGATGGTTGGTTTAAAACGGGCGATGTTGGAACCATAGACCAGCAAGGCTATATGAATATTTGCGATCGGAGCAAGGACCTTATTAAGAGTGGCGGAGAATGGATCTCAAGTGTTGCACTAGAAATTTCATTAATGGCGCATCCAGAAATTAAAGAAGCATGCGTGATAGCAATCCCTGATGAAAAGTGGGTGGAACGACCATTGGCATGTATTGTATTTCGAAGTGAAACAGTTGTTGAGAAAGACGCATTGAATGCTTTTCTTTCTGAACATTTTGCGCCTTATCAACTACCAGACAGATATATAGCTATGTCTGAAATTCCAAAAACAAGTGTTGGTAAACTCAACAAGAAAGAATTGAGAAGAAGATTTGCGGATGGTGAATTATAATTCTTTAACTATTATTAACCTTGTAAATAGCTTCATTAACTGCATACTACCTAGCGATGGCGTAATTTCGATGGATAAAACTATCTGAATGAGGCGCATACTACTTTTATTGTTATTATCTATTGTAACCACTTTGTCTAATGCCCAGAACAAACCCGCCTCAATACATGGTGTTGTTTATGATACTGCAGGAAAGAAAGGGCTAGCTTATTCTACGGTTTCGATAGTAAATGTGCAAGACTCAACTTTGATAAGCTTCACACGCGCAGACTCTACCGGTAAATTTGTCATTAAGAATATTAGTAAGGGCCCTTATTTGCTTTCTGCATCTTATGTTGGATTTGTTCCGGTATGGAAGAATATATCTGTTAAAGAAGGTGAATCATTAGATGTGGGTAATATAGATCTCACAGATCTTAAAAATGCAAGTTCTGTTACCGTCACTGCCAAGAGAGCGCCTGTGGTTATGAATAATGATACTCTTGAATTCAATACAGAAAATTTTAAAACGCAGCCAAATGCTGTGGTGGAAGACCTCTTAAAAAAACTTCCCGGTGTAACTGTGGATGCTGATGGCACAGTAAAAGTAAATGGACAAAAAATTAATCGCGTACTAGTGAATGGAAAAGAGTTCTTTACGGGTGATCCAAAATTGGCTACCAAAAACCTTGACGCAGATGCAGTTGATAAAGTGCAGGTATTTAATAAAAAATCAGACAGGGCAGAATTTACGGGAGTAGATGATGGACAGTCTGAAAAAGCCATCAACCTAAAACTTAAAAAAGACCGAAATAAATCGTTGTTTGGAAAAGTATCTGCAGGTGTGGGTAACGATGGAAAATACGATGCACAAACAACTATTAATAAATTCAATGGCGATCAACAAATGTCTGCATTAGGAATGGCCAACAACACCAACCGACAAGGTTTTTCAATTAACGATGTGTTGAATTTTACGGGCGAATTATCTAAAGGGATGAGGTCGGGCGGAAACATAAACATTCGTACTGATGGAGGAGATGACAATGCGCTACCTATTTCTGGTTTGGGCCAGAATCAGCAAGGAATTGCAAATACTTTTGCAGGCGGAGTAAACTTTAATGATACTTGGAATAAAAAAACGGATTTCAATGGAAGTATTGTTGCAAGTGATATTGATCTAACTACAGATAAGTCAACAGTGCGCCAAAATATTTCCCCAGGAAACAATTTCAATTATTATGCTAATTCAACTGCTCGTAAAGAGGTAAAACAACAAAGGGCCAATTTTAGTATCGATCAAAAAATTGATAGTACTACATCATTCAAAATTGTTCCTCAATTAACCTTGCAACAAAACGATACACGAAACGGCAACCAATATCAGTCTATCACCGCTTCTAATGCTTTATTGAATAGTGGTAACAGTTTGTCGACTGCTCATTCAGACGCAACCAATATGGTTACTACTGCACAGTTTCGAAAAAAACTGGCAAAAAAGGGACGAACCATTTCGTCAAATCTGAATTGGAATTACAATAATAGCACTCAGAATGGAACGCTGCAAACCAACACAACTTATTATGCAAGTGGATTGCCAACAAAAGACAGTGTGATCAATCAGGTTAATGATAGGGCTTCGAATGCCAATAGTTTCGGAGGCAATCTGATTTATACAGAACCGTTTGGGAAAAAGTCGTTGATGGAGTTCAGTGTATTTTATAATACCAGTATTGGTACCAGCATTCGAAATTCATGGGATTATAATGCATCAAGTGGAAAGTATGATCACCTGAATAATTTACAAAGTAATAATTTTAAAAACAGCTTTCAATTTGGCGGTGCAAGTATTAATTGGAGAAGTAATCAGAAGAAATTCAATTATACAGTGGGTGCCTCTGTACAAAGAACTGGACTAGTAAGTGCCAATAAAACAAATGGCAATAATATTGAACAAGGTTTCACAGATGTATTGCCTTTGTTCACTTTTCAATACAAAATGAATAGTACCAGGATGCTAGGTATTAATTATACCACTTCTACTCAAAATCCTGCCACTACTCAGTTGCAGCCGATCGTAGATGTGAGTGACCCATTGAACTCTTATTTGGGAAACCCCAATTTAAAGCGCACTTATCAGCAATCGCTGAACATGAATTATTTTACTGCGAATACTTTTACGCAAAGCAACTTCTTTGCATTTATTGCGGTTAATAAGTCAGACAATGCTATTGTAAATTCTGATATTTTACAAAGCAACGGATCAAGAATTAGCATGCCAGTGAATGCAGATGGCGTTTATTCTTTATTTGCAAATGCTGATATGGGATTCCCCATCAAAAAATTACATTCACGAATTGATATTGGCATTGGCTCAAATTATAATAACAATATCTCTTTCTTAAATGGGGCAAAAAATACCATACAAAATTCTGGATTCGGGCCAAATGCAAGTTGGTCATTTACCAAGGAAAATAAAATTGATATCAGGGTAAGTGCAAGATTAAATTTCAGTAAGGCAGAATATGGTTTGCAGCCTCAATTAAATAGCAATTATTTGCAACAGATATATGGACTTGAGTCAACTCAAAACCTTCCATGGGGACTCATTTTCAATAACACATTCAACTACACTATCAATACAGGTAGGGCAGACGGATACAATATTAATCTACCACTCTGGAATGCTTCTATGGCGAAAGGTTTCTTGAAAAATAGTCGCGCCGAGATCAAGTTTTCTGTATTTGATCTACTAGATAAAAACCAAGGAGTTTCAAGATCTGCCAATCAAAACTATATCGAAGACACGCGATACAATGTATTACAGCGATACTTCTTATTAACTGCGACATATCGATTAAATAAGTCTGGAACAGCTTCTACTGGAGCGAGGGTCGTTATACGTTCGATAAACAACTAAGAATAGGTGAAGAGATAAAAGATAAGAGTGAAGAGAGGATGGAAAGTTAATAAGTGAAGTAAATGTTTCGAGATTTAACTAACTTTTAAAAATGATTGTTACCCTAAGAGCCGATTATGATTTTTAGAAGGGTTAAAAAAAAACGAGGGGAGCCTCGGTTAAAAAAAATATTTTTACAAGACAGTGTCTGACACTGTCATTACTAAATTCAAATTTTTCCTTAACAATGCTTAGCCACTCTTCACTCTTATCTTTTATCTTTTCACTTGCCTAATTATCAACCCTCATCCTCATCATTCCCGGTCCGCCCTGGTTGCTCATGAGGTCTTGCATTAGTTTCATGTATTCTTGTTGGGTAACTACTTTACCCTTTTTAGGTTCTTTCAGTTCTTTGGTATCAACAGTTTTCTTCACTTCTTTAGCTGTGTAAACGGTTGAACCATTATCGATATTTAGTTCAAGAATCACACCTGGTAATTGACCATAGCTTTCTGGTCCAACCGGACTAATCATATCATCAGCAAACCAGGCCACAATTTCCATTTCTCTTGGAGCTGCTGGTTTGTTTTTTGCAGAAGTATCAACAGTGGGTGCGCCGCCACCACTAGATACAGTGATTCTTCTACCCATCATTGGGGCAGCCATTTTGCGAGTAGCTTTATGACAATTGTAACCTAAGATCTGTTTGGTATCTGTACTTAATTTCCAGGGTTGTTGGCGAATAGAATCTGTGATCAAAAAAGTTTTACCTCCTAGTTCAGATGTTTGAATTGATTTTGATTGGGTGAAATTTTTGTAAAGGTCGCCACCATCAGCACCAAAGCGCATCATCATTCTAGCGCCACCTCCGCCACCGCCAGCAAAAGGATCTGGAGCCTCATCTTCGGGCACTAATTTATAAACCGAGATACTATCGCTAAACAATAGCATATGCATACTAGTCCTGAACTCAGGCATCATGGCACGCATTTGCTCGTCTTGTATTAATTTATACATATTGATCTTTCTTTCGAAGATCACCGTACCTACTTTCTGTTGAGCAGAAACTGTCATGAATAAACCAAGAAAGCAAATTGAAAACCAAATTTTTTTCATGTAGAGAAGTTTTTGTAGGTTCAAATCTAAAGCCTTCGTGGTTAACATTGCTGACATTATGGTTAATTTAGGTTAATGAAAGCAATAATCGGTA
>JAPLEO010000075.1 GCA_026391125.1 Bacteroidota bacterium | reverse complement strand
TGGGTTTACGAAGCATTACTTTTGGAAAACTAACTTTCAAACAAAGTTATTCTAACAAACCGCCGTATACCGAACGGTACGTACGGTGGTGTGAGAGGACAGTAAGGGAAATAATCCCTTACTTCCTACTCGATTAGACAATGACCGTCCATTTTTCACTTTTATCTTTTATCTCTTCACTTACGCCTCAGCGTGATTATTCTTCTTTAAGATTCAGTGGATAGGCGTACGATCCCTCATAGCCTGGATAGATTCCTTCTAGTCGAACGGTTCCACCTTTAGAGGCTAATAAAATCGTTTTCAATTCTTCTACATTTTTTACTTCATGTCCGTTCACACTGGTGATAATAAATCCTTCCTGCATTTTTGTATTTTTCAGATAACCGTTGCCGATTTTCTTTACAACTACACCTCCGTTTAATTCATTTGCTGTAGCAACTTTCTTATCAACGTTTTCTAATTCGCCTCCCAACTGATCCATAATGCTAGTGGTTTTTACTATGTCAGTATTGCCAGCTTTATTTTTCAATGTAAGATTAACAGTGGTTTCTTTTCCTGCTCTTTTATAAGTAAGATTTACTTTATCACCTGGTTTGAAACGAGTAATTTGTTCTTGCAATTCTGGTCCGCTTGTAACAGTTACCCCATTTATTTTTGTGATAATATCTCCTTTCTTTAAACCTGCTGCATTTGCTGCCCCACCTACTGGAACGCCAGTTACAAATACTCCTTCACCTTCTTTGTAAGGGATCCCCAATTCTTTTTCGATGGCTTTGATATCATCTTCAGAAAGATTATCAGGTGCATAGTTTACTCCAATATAGGCTCTTTGAACAGTTCCGAATTTAACGATATCAGTTACTATTTTCTTAGTGATGTTCACTGGTATTGCATAGGAGTAACCCGCATAAGACCCAGTAGGAGAAGCAATCGCAGAATTGATACCAATCAATTCTCCGCTGGTATTAATTAAAGCGCCACCACTATTACCTGGATTCACTGCTGCATCTGTTTGAATAAAAGATTCTACAGGATTAGCACTTTGTTGTTTATTAATGTTGATTGATCTTGATTTTGCACTTACGATACCTGCAGTTACAGTTACATCAAGACTAAGCGGATAACCAATTGCTAATACCCACTGACCAAGTTTAACATCATCGCTATTACCATACACTAAGTAAGGGAAACCTTTACCTTCTATTTTAATCACTGCAATGTCACTGCTAGGATCTGCACCAATCACTGTTGCTTTATAAGATTTTTTGTTAGGGAGTGTCACATTAATTTCGTCGGCACCATCGATCACGTGATTATTTGTAACGATATAACCGTCTTCAGTAATTAACACGCCACTACCACTAGCTCTTTGTTCGGGCATCACTCTTGGTCCACCAAAAAAATCACCAAAAGCATCATCACCTCCAAACAAATCTGAAAATGGATTTCTTTGGCGTTGATTATTTGAAACCTGCTTTGATTTTGTTCTTGTCTTAATATGTACAACTGCTGGGGTAGCACTGGTTGCTGCCGGTGTAAAATCTACCGGAGTACCAGGTGCATTGTTTCCTGAAAATCCAACATAATTAACGGGTAACTTACTGGAATCTTGGATACCTGCATATTGGTGCTCCATAAACTTCCCATATCCCCAAACACTTGTAAGAGCGGTGATAGCGCTAATCGCAATAATGGATAAAATGTTTTTGAATTTCATGTTCCTATACCTTTTTTAATGTTATTTCAAATTTTGTGCCTTTCTAATGGCAAATAAATAAACCTGATGAATTGACAGTATCCCTTTTATCGCATTTAACAATTTTTTTACGGATTTTATCTAAAACATCCCTCACAATAAATGTAGTTCAGTTTAAATTTCTAAATGTATGAATACTGTTAAATCGAAATTATAATCCTGTTAAAAACTGCATAGTGTCGATCCCGTCTGCGTAGTCAAATAAACCCGGACTTTGCGCTGCTCCGAAAGGAATATGGTTATGGCCCACTACACACTGAATTTCTTGATTTCCTTTAACTTGGTCATGTACTAATTGAATGGCTGAAAATTTTTCATAATTCACCTGACTAACAGGAGAGTAGGCTGCAATATTTTCAGTTAAAATAATGGAATCGTTATTCATATAATAGCGATTACTCATGATTAAAATGGCTAAATGATAATCGTAATTGTGCTTGTATTTGTGAAAATCGATATAGTGCTCATATTTTCTCAGGGCATTCAAAAGTGGCAGAAAATCATAGTTCTCAGGAACATAGATTTTGGTGATATTCCTACATCCTAATCCGAAATAGAGTTGGATATCATCGGACAGTGCGTCCAATTCTTCTGAATTTTCGCTGCCATCTAAAATGGCTACCGAAGTGCGGTTTTTTCTAATAATATGTGGGTATTTGCCAAAGTAGTACTCAAAATAGCGACTAGTATTATTACTACCAGTGGCTATATAGGCATCACATCCCTTTAAATTTTCGGCAAAAACGATCTGGTCTGCCAATTCTGGTTCCCAGGATATTAGTTCTGCCACGATGAATTTAATGAGTACGGCATCTTTGGAAGAGGCTTTGATAGTGGTTTTATGACCTGTAATAAAACAACAAAGAAAATCGTGAAAACCAACCAGAGGAATGTTTCCAGCCATGACCAGTCCAATATTCTTAGAAGATATATTGGTTGAGGGGATTTGATAATGATTGGTCCAGGCAGTTAATGCCTCCTTGTTAAGGAACATTTCAGCAATATTCTGAACCGACAATTCCACAAATTCTGGGATAAACCATGGGTTTTCTCTGTAAGCCCTTTCCTTGCAAGCCTGCCAGTCGTGATTGGGATGTAAAAAAAATTCCCTTAATCGTAATAATATTTCAATTCTAGTTTGTAAAGTCATCAGTCAGCCGTAATTTTGAACTGTAAATGTAGTTACAAACTCAACAAACCAATTTTGTATGGCTATTAAAATAACAGAAGAATGCATCAATTGCGGGGCATGCGAACCCGAGTGTCCTAACAACGCGATCTATGAAGGCGGCGTAGAATGGGCTTTAGCAGACGGAACAACAGTAAAAGGATCATTTACCTTATTAGACGGTACAGTAGCAAGTGCAGACCAACGTTTTGTACCTTTAGCAACTGATACTTATTACATTACACCAAACAAGTGTACAGAATGTCAAGGATTCCATGAAGAACCTCAGTGTGCTTCTGTTTGTCCGGTTGACTGTTGCGTACAAGACGAAGCATATCAGGAAACTGTGGATGCTTTGATGGCTAAAAAAGAAGCTTTACACGGATAGTATCATTGCTAGTTTGCTTAATTTTTTATAGCAATTTATTTGCAAAAAGGTAAAGCATAGTCTAACTTTATAGTACTTTAATTGTTGCCATTAAACCGGCAACATCTTGTAACAGCGGGTGATATTTCCCGTTAACGTGAGCTGAAGAAACGAAGAGTTTCTTCAGCTTTTTTGTTTTTAGCAATTGCCATTTTGAGCTTGTTGTTTTGGCAGTTATATTTGTTATAATTAATCAGACAGAATGAAAAAGAAGATTGCATTGGTTACAGGCGGGTTAAGTGGAGAAGCACAGATAAGTTATAAAAGTGCCATTACAGTTTCTAATAATACGGATAGAGAAAAATTTGATCTTTATCGGATAGACATAAATGCAACAGGTTGGTGGTATGAACCTGAAAACGGCGAAAAATCTGCAGTAGATAAATCTGATTTTTCGGTGTTACAAGATGGAAAGAAAATTCAGTTTGATGCGGTCTTACTTTGTATTCACGGCACACCTGGTGAGGATGGCAAACTCCAAGGCTATTTTGATATGCTTCATTTGCCCTATACCAGTTGTGATGCGGCAACATCTGCACTTACATTCAATAAACGGTACACTGTTGCAGTTGCTTCTTTCGCAGGAATTAATGTTGCAAAGTCGCTACACATTTTCAAACATACGCCTATCACAAGTGCCGCAATTTTAGAACAATTGCAATTGCCTGTTTTTGTAAAGCCAAATAACGGTGGAAGCAGTTTAGGAATTAGTCGGGTTGATGTGGCAACAGATTTAGATAGTGCAATTGACAAAGCATTCCATGAGGATGATCAGATCTTGATTGAAGAATTTATTAGTGGAAGAGAATTCACGATCGGTGTTTTTAAAGCAAAAGGTACCATTACTGTGCTTCCCATTACAGAGATCAAAACAGGAAATGCCTTCTTTGATTTCGAAGCAAAATATTTAGGAAAGAGTGAAGAAATTACGCCTGCTGAAATTACTATTGAAATGCAAAGTCAACTCACAGCTGCAGCTAAAAGGGTTTATGAAGTAATGAATTGTAGGGGTGTTGTGCGAATTGATTTTATTTATAATGAATCAAAGGCCAAGCCATTCATGTTAGAGGTTAATACTGTACCCGGACAAAGTGATGCGAGTGTGATCCCGCAGCAAGTGCGTGCGATGGGGTGGAAACTCACAGATTTTTATACCGCAATCATTGAAGAGGCATTAAATTAACTTGAAATTGGCCGATTCTATTTCAAGAATTGGTAGTTTCATTTAAATAAAGGAATTTCCCGAAAATATTTCCAAATTTTGAGCTGTGTTTAAATCTATTACAAGCAAACCCCTTTGGGTAAATATACTGGCCGCATTAGGGCTCATCATATTATTGGTGGTGCTGTTCTTTATCTCATTAGGTTGGATCACAGGATTTGGTAAATCTGAAAAAGTACCCAATATTGTTGGTCAGAATGCAGTAGCTGCTCAGAAAATATTAGAGGATAAAGGGTTTCAAGTTGCGTTACAAGATTCAGTATATGTAGATTGCAAAGTTGGCTGTAGTTAAACAATCTCCCGAAGCTGATGCGATTGTAAAGAATGGAAGAACCATTTATCTTACCATCAATAGAAGTCTTGCACCAATGGTAGAAATGCCAAATCTTGTGGGCTTTTCAATTCGTAGTGCGGAAATGTATTTGCAGAGTCTGGGTTTAAAATTAGGCATGATCAATTACAAACCAGATATCGCTCGTAATGCAGTGTTAGAACAAACTTTTAATGATATTGAAATAAAACCCGGAACAAAAATCCCATTAGGTAGTGCAGTTAGTTTGGTTTTGGGAAGTGGGATTGGAACCGGAGATATGGAAGTGCCTAATTTGATCGGACTAACCCTTGCAGAAGCCAAAAGCTGGTTAACATCTTTAAGCCTAAACATAGGATCAATTATACCGGTAGGAGCTATTGCAGATACCAATGCAGCATTTATCGTGAAACAAACTCCTGATGCTTATGTGGAGCCAGTACCCGGACAAAAAGCTGCTAATAAAATTAGAAGCGGTCAGTTATTGGATATTTATATTAGTTCTGTAGCCCCAATAAAAGATACTACTTCATTACCTACAAATCAATAAACCTCCAAAACATAATTAAATGCAAACAATCTCTGTAGAAGCACTGAAAGAAAAAATTGATTCAGGCGAGAAAATTAATCTCGTAGATGTTAGAGAGCCACATGAGCACTCAGATTTTAATATAGGTGGTATTTTGCTGCCTTTAGGTCAAGTACAAATGCTTCAAATAGATGCTATTGAAGACTTGAAAAACGAAGAAATATATATTTATTGTCGTAGTGGCAATAGAAGTGGTCAGGCATGCATGATGCTTGAAACAATGGGCTTTACCAATCTTACCAATGTTTCTGGTGGGATGATGGCTTGGCAGGATAGGATCGCGAAATAAGTGAAGAGATAAAAGATAAAAGTGAAAAATGGAGAATCAATCGTCTCTATAGTATATTTTTTATAATCCCCCCGAGCAATCAGGGGGATTATCATTTAGACAATGCCCGTCCATTTTTCACTTTTATCTTTTATCTTTTATGCATGTAAGATAAAAGTTAAAAATTGATATTGATTGTTAGCATAAAATTCGTTCCTGCCATTGGATAATATCCGTTCTCGTTTGATAAACTATTATTGTATATGTATCGGTAGGCATATCCATTTGGTTGGTATTTGATATTGAAGATATTATTCAGCTGACCAATGATATGCCATTCTTTAAATAACTTCTTTTTTATTGTCAAAGCCATTCTTAGATCCTGGGTAAAGTATGCGTCTAATTTACTTGATTCATTCTGTGCATTGTCCATATACTGTTTACCAACATACTTGCTCAACAAACTAATATCAAAATGTTTCAATGGCTGTATATTAATACTCAAGCTACCTATTGTGTTTGGTGAAAATGAGATATCAGTATTATTATGAGCAATTGCGTTTTGAGAACCATTATCCCAATTGTCGATATATTCAGTATAAGACTTGATTTTATTTTTACTGAAAGTTAGATTGCCGCCAACGTTTAACCAGCTGGATAAAATTAGGGATGCTTGTAATTCTAATCCAAGCCTGTAACTATTTGGTACATTGGTTCTAGTATAGGAACCTACATCATTGATCTGCCCGGTTAGTACTAATTGATTCAAATAGTACATATAATATACGGTGGCACCAACATGAATGTTTTGAGTTCTTTTTTCAATTCCCAATTCAAAATCGTGTAAGGTTTCTTGTTTAGGCTGACTAACTAAACTCGCTTGAAAATCATCTCTATTCGGCTCCTTATTTCCAAGTGCATAACTCATGTAGGCCTGCCATCCATTGTAAGTGTAGGTAATGCCGGCTTTTGGATTGATGAAATTGAATTTTCTGTGAACCGATAGCTGATCATTCCCTTCAAAGCCATCCATTTGATGCGTTACATTTCTATATTGAATGTCTATAAAACTTTGCCATTGATGATTGAATTTGTGCATCCATTTTGCATACACATTGGCATCCCATTTTGTTGCTGGATAATCATAATAATGATAATCAGAAGAGACTGTGCCAACCTTCATCCAAATAATATTGCCAAAATGTTGGCCATTATAATTGGTCCATCCGCCTCCAAAAGTGAATTCGTTTTTCAGGTCCTTATATTGTAGGGAAGCGATCTGTCCATAAAAATTATTATTTAACCACCTTTGTCTAATTAAATCTGTAGCAGCATATGTTGTATTGCCAATTGATTGATTCGGCAATCCGTAATCTGCGTATGCTTGATCTGCTTTATATTCTTCATAGTATCCCTTTCCCTTAGTTAAGAATAACGCAGTGTTGAACGCCCATTTATCGTTAAGGGAATGATTGAAAAATAATTGGTAATGCGTTTGCGTATAATTATCTGTTTGGTTATCGTATGGACTACCAGATTTTTCCATCCCAGCAGGATTATAAGTTCTGTCAGTGGTGAGCTGTGCTTCTGAAATCCCATACCAGGCCTGATAAGTTTTTTCTTTACCTGAAAAAATATTGAGTCGAAATGAAGACTTTTTATTAATGTATGCAGTGCTCAGATAAAATGATTTTAAATCTGAACTTGCACGATCCATATAACCATCACTATTAATTTTACTGACACGGGCATCAACCGTAAAGTGATTCGCAATAAGTCCGGATCCAAATTTTAATGTGCTTTTCCATGTGTTGAAAGAACCGAAACTGTTATTGAGTTCTGTGTAAGCTTTTTCGTTGAATTCGTTCGTGGCCAAATTCAGCGTTGCTCCAAAAGCACCTGCCCCATTCGAAGAAGTACCTACACCTCTTTGAATTTGAATACTATTAATGGAAGAAGCGAAATCTGGAAGGTCTACAAAATAAGTGCCCATACTTTCAGCATCATTATAAGGGATGCCATTTAGGGTAACATTAATTCTAGTTGCGTCTGACCCTCGGATATGAATTCCTGTATAGCCAACACCATTACCAGCATCCGAATTAATTACGGTAGAAGGGGTTTGGTTTAATAAGAATGGAAGATCTTGTCCGTTGTTAACTAATGCAATTTGCCCCTTATTTAAATTGGTTTTTGTAAATGGGGCGGTTTCAGCAGCCCTGATTGCCTTTACTTCTAAAGGTTGCAGAAATAAACTGCTGTCGGTAAAGGTTTCTTTGATCGGCTTTTGACCGGTTGGTTTGACTTGCTGACTGAAAGCTAGGCTGGTGAGGAATACAATGACGATTGTTCCCAAAAACTTTTTCATTTTTTTTGATTTAAAAGTTAATAATGGAAACAGGGAGAGCTAATGGAGAGGATCTGTAGAACAGTACACCTTCCCTTCGCAGGCATTACCCTGTTCAGGTTCGACGGGTATTATCTCAGCCATCTGATTTTGATCCAGACAGCACCCCGAGGAATGTCTACTGCAAAAATAGCTATTCAATTAATAGCACCCAACTGTAACTTTGTAGCTTAATAACCGTTGAACACTAAACATCATTATGAAAAAGATAGCCGTACTATTGGTTTTACTGTTGTCTATCTATACTGGTCAGGCTCAAAACGAAAAGAATTTAGTTTATGATGCCAATGCTGAGGCGCGTGTTGTCAAAAATTTTAGCGCGATTGAGGTTTCTGGTTCGATAGATCTTTATTTGTCGCAAGGAAAAGAAGAAGCAGTTGCAGTTAGTGCTGGTAATCCAGAAGCAGTATCCCGTATTAAAACAGAGGTTAAAAATGGCAAGTTGCACATTTATTTCGATGGAAATGGATGGAATTGGAAAACATGGAGCAATAACAACAAAATGAAGGCATATGTCACCTTCGTTTCTTTACATAGAATAGAAGCTTCTGGTGCCTGCAATATCAAAACAGCAGATATGATTATTACAGATAATCTGAAAATTCAATTATCTGGTGCCAGCGATTTTACGGGGGAAGTGAAAGCAGGCATCTTAAAATTAGATGGATCTGGCGCTTCTAATTTCAAAGTTTCAGGGACTGCTGATAAATCAGATATTAGTGTATCAGGTGCATGTGAGGTTCGAGCCTATGATCTAAAAGCTGAGTTCTGCAAAATTGAAGCTTCAGGAGCCTCTGGGGTTCGTGTAACCTGTAATAAGGAGATTAGCGCTCAAGCTAGTGGGGGAAGTAATATCTTTTATAAAGGAGCTGGATCGGTCAGAGATATCAGTGCCAGTGGAGGAGCTAGTGTTAAAAGAAAATCGGATGATTAGCAAATAATTTTGGAAAGTAATCCTCGATATCCTACTTTTGCAACCCATTAAGAAAGGAACTGAGGATGTGAAAATGAATTCTTAATGTAAATGCGATAATTAGATTAATCTTATATCGCGAGATAGAGCAGCGGTAGCTCGTCGGGCTCATAACCCGAAGGTCGGAGGTTCGATCCCTTCTCTCGCAACTTAAAAGGCCTCTCTATTGAGGCCTTTGTTATTTTGTACCTTTAGCAAATGAAAGTAGGTTTTGTAAACATCTTTGGTAAGCCGAACGCCGGAAAAAGCACTCTGATCAATGCATTGATCGGTGAGAAGATGGCTATCACATCGCCAAAGGCGCAAACAACCCGCCATAGGATTAAAGCTTTTTTGAATGTGCCAGGTGAATACCAGATCATTTTTTCTGATACACCAGGAATCATCGATCCACAATACAAGTTGCATGAGCACATGATGTCATCTGTGAAGAGTGCCTTAGAGGATGCAGATATTGCTTTGTTGATCGTTGATGCTAATGAAGACTTAGAAGAAATTGATGGCATCTTTCAGAAACTTCGATTAAAAGTTCCTGCATTGGTGGTATTGAACAAGATTGATAAAGCTGGTAATGGTAGGATCGCACTAGCAGAAAAGTTCTTTGCAGAAAAAACTTATTGCAGCAAGATCGTAAAGATCTCAGCGTTGCAAAAAGTGCACTTGAATAAATTACTGAACGCCATTTTGGAGTTACTTCCAGAAGGGCATCCTTTTTATAGTGATGAAGATTTGAGTGACTTACCAACCAAATTTTTTGTTTCAGAAATGATCCGCGAAAAAATTTATCAGTTGTTTGGAGATGAGATCCCTTATCATACAGCCGTATTGATCAATGAATTCAAAGAAAGAGAAGATATTGTGAAAATTCAAGCTGATATCATTGTACAGCGAGATACTCAGAAATTTATCATCATCGGTGAGAAAGGAAAAATGATCAAGGAGATTGGAACCCTTGCTAGAAAAGATATTGAGCAGTTTATCAGTAAGAAAATATTTCTTGAATTGTTTGTAAAAGTGCGTCCAAAATGGCGCGACAATGACTTACAATTAAAAGAATATGGATATAAATAATGGTTAGCTTGAATTTTCAGGTGACTAACACTAAAAACATTATTAAGGAGGATTTATTATGAGTTACACAGTAGCAATTGTTGGAAGACCCAACGTTGGAAAAAGCACTTTCTTTAACAGATTATTAGAACAGCGAAAAGCAATTGTTGATGATGAGAGCGGTGTTACGCGCGATCGTCAATATGGTGTTACCGATTGGAATGGTAAAACATTCAATGTGGTTGATACCGGTGGATTTGTGCCTAACACAGACGATATCTTCGAAAGAGAAATTAGAAAACAAGTGAAAATTGCCATCGAAGAAGCGAATAGCGTCATCTTCATGGTAGATGTAGTTACAGGTATTACTGATTTGGATGAAGTAATGGCCGATATGTTGCGTAGAACTCCCAAGCCAGTTTATTTAGTGGTAAATAAAGTAGACAATAGTACTCGTCAGTTAGATGCAACAGAATTTTATAGCCTAGGTCTTGAAAACACTTTTTTTGTAAGCAGTATTACAGGTAGCGGTACTGGTGAAGTATTGGATGCGGTTACTGAAGCAATGAAAGAAGAAGATTCAGACGAAACATTGAGAGAAAATGATCTCCCTAAGTTTGCGATCATTGGTCAGCCGAATGTTGGGAAATCATCATTACTTAATGCATTGATAGGAGAGGATCGAACTATTGTTAGTGATATTGCTGGAACAACCCGCGATACCATTCACACTCACTATAAAATGTTCCAGAAAGAATTCATGCTGATCGATACAGCCGGGATTCGTAAGAAAAGCTCAGAGAAAGACGACCTAGAATTTTATTCCATTATTCGTGCCATTAAAGCAATGGATGATGCAGATGTTTGTATGCTCTTGATTGATGCCAAAAAAGGGATCACTGCCCAGGACGTGAGTATTTTCAGTTTGGCTACCCGAAAAGGAAAGGGAATTGTAGTACTTGTCAATAAATGGGACTTAGTAGAAAAAGAGACGAATACAGCCAGGGATTATGAAAAATTGCTGAGAACTAAATTTGCCCCTTTTACAGATGTGCCAATTTTGTTTATTTCGGTGGTTGAAAAAACCAGGATTTTTAAAGCCATTGAACTGGCTTTGGAAGTTTATGATAATAGAAATCGCAAGATCCCTACTTCTCAGTTGAACGATATTATGCTGAAGGCAGTGGAAGCTTATCATGCTCCTGTAGTTAGAGGAAATACGGTGAAAATCAAATACATCACCCAGCTACCTACTGCGGTGCCATCTTTTGCATTCTTTACCAATTATCCTGAAGACATTAAGCCTGCGTATAAGAATTACCTCGAAAACCAGCTTAGATTGAAGTTTAAATTGACCGGAGTGCCAATCAGGATCTTCTTCCGGAAAAAGTAGATTATATATTCGAAAAAAATATATGTTATATTATTTGTAAATTATTGGTAGGACATTATCTTTGCGGCATTAAAAATTTTAAAAAACAAAATTTACATGAAAAAAGTATTCGCAATTTTGGCTGTAGCTGGTGTAATGGCTGCTTGCAACAACGGTGAGAACAAAGAAGTTAAAGCTGATACTCCTGCAGTAAAAGTTGATTCTGCTGCTGCAAAAGTTGACACTGCTGCTAAAGCTTCAGTTGATACAGCTAAAAAAGCTGTAGCTGACACTACTAAGAAAAAATAAGTAGTTAATTGTAGAACTACTTCATTGTAATTCTAATATTATACTTCTTGCAAGAAGGTCCTCCCGAAAAACGGGAGGATTTTTTTTGTGCCAGTTTGTACTAAATATTTGATTTTAATGGCAGTGGCATTAATATTGCATTATTCAACATTCCTTAGAAATTGAAACGTTTTGGAGGGTTTGTGACATATTGACCAAAGATTATTACCATGTTGAAAGAAAATTTGTTTTTCCGTTCTGAAGATGATACCGATTTCATGCCGATTATTCCGATTAATGAGAATGAAGGCGAACAGGATAAAAACCTTGTCATCCCAGATATATTGCCCATTCTGCCTTTAAGAAATACCGTATTATTTCCAGGTGTAGTGTTGCCCATTACGGTAGGTAGGGATAAAAGTATCAAAGCTGTAAATGACGCTTATAAATTAGATAAATTAATAGGTGTTCTAGCACAAAAGGACGCGAATATTGAGGAGCCAACCCCTGGCGACTTATGCAGTATTGGAACCGTTGCTAAAATTGTAAAACTTATTAAAATGCCTGATGGTGGAACCACCATCATTATACAAGGTAAAAAACGGTTTGAATTATTAGAAATGCAAACCGAAGATCCCTATTTTAAGGCAACTATTCGGTTGTTTGAAGACGATGTATTACCAGTAGCTGAAGACTTTAATGCCTACGTTAGTAGCATCAAAGACCTAGCTGCGCAGATCATTCATTTGTCGCCCAACCTGCCAACCGAGGCTTCCATTATTTTAAAAAATATTGAGAACCCTTCGTTCCTGATCAATTTTGTAAGTAGCAATTTAAATAGTGATTTAGTAGAAAAGCAAAGTCTGCTAGAAATCAACGATATATATAAGCGAGCAGAACATTTGATTCACATTTTGAATAGAGAACTACAGTTCGCAGAATTGAAAGATAAAGTTACCAATAAGACCCGCACTGAAATTGATAAACAACAGCGTGAATACTTTTTGCAACAACAACTAAATAGCATTAAGGATGAGTTAGGAGGTGATAGCAACGATCGTGAAATTGCTGACATGAAGAAAAAAGCGGAGGCGAAAAAATGGCCAGAACCTGCTAAAACTCTTTTCAAAAAAGGAATTGAGAAACTCGAAAGGATGAATGCTTCTACTCCTGATTATTCTATTGTATATAACCACCTCGATTTAATGTTAGACCTTCCTTGGGAGGACTACTCTGCAGATAATTATGATTTAAAAAATGCACAAAATGTGCTCGACAAAGACCATTATGGAATGTCGAAGATCAAGAGTAGGATCATTGAATATCTTGCTGTACTAAAGTTGAAAGGCGATATGAAGAGCCCGATACTTTGTTTCTTAGGCCCTCCAGGTATTGGTAAAACATCATTAGGTAAATCTATTGCGCATGCAATAGGTAGAAAATATGTTCGGGTTAGCTTAGGAGGATTGCACGATGAAAGCGAACTACGCGGACATCGTAAAACCTATATTGGCGCAATGCCCGGTAGAATCATACAGCAAATTAGAAAGTGTAAATCTTCTAACCCTGTTATGATCTTAGACGAGATCGACAAAATCGGTACCGATGGTAGGAGTGATCCTTCTTCTGCATTGTTAGAGGTATTAGATCCAGAACAGAATAATTCTTTTTACGATAATTATTTAGAATTAGAATACGACTTAAGCAAAGTGCTGTTTATTACAACGGCTAATAACATTCAAAATATTCAACCAGCATTACGTGATAGATTAGAGATCATAGATTTAAGTGGCTATGCAGTGGAAGAAAAAGTTGAGATCGCTAAACGACACTTAATACCTAAACAGAAAGAAGCGCACGGTTTAAATAAAATCAATTTTAAATTGAATGATAAACTGCTCGAAAAGATTATTGAGAGCTATACCAGAGAAAGTGGTGTGAGAGAACTTGATCGTCAATTGGCTTCTATTATGCGTTTTCAGGCAAAAGAATTTGCCATAAAAAATAAAGTAAAGAACGTATTAGCCCTTTCAGATATCGAGAAAATTCTTGGTCCAACTAGATATAGCAATGAGATTTATAAAACAGCAAATATGGCTGGAGTTGCTGTTGGACTTGCATGGACTTATGTAGGTGGTGACATTTTATTTATTGAAGCAATTCTTGGCGATGGCAAAGCAGAAATGAAGCTGACCGGAAATCTTGGAAATGTGATGAAAGAAAGTGCTAGCACTGCATTGAGTTATTTACAAGCTAATGCAAGAAAATTTGGGATCGACCCAGAGCAATTCGCAAAAAAAACGATACATATTCACGTTCCAGAAGGGGCAACGCCTAAAGACGGACCAAGTGCTGGAGTTACTATGTTAACTGCACTGGCATCTGCATTTACAGGTAGAAAAGTAAAACCATATCTGGCAATGACAGGTGAGATTACTTTAAGAGGTCAGGTTTTACCGGTTGGTGGTATCAAAGAAAAAGTTTTAGCAGCTAAAAGAGCCGGACT
The DNA here is from genome assembly GCA_026391125.1 of Bacteroidota bacterium. Classification (GTDB taxonomy): domain Bacteria; phylum Bacteroidota; class Bacteroidia; order Chitinophagales; family Chitinophagaceae; genus Sediminibacterium. Next base: position 12,823 of record JAPLEO010000075.1, on the reverse strand, counting down.
AAAAGAGATCATTATGTGTGCCACGAATGAGAAGGATGTATTGGAAATAGATAGTAGCTTTATTAAAGGGGTACAATTTCATTTTGTTAAAACCATGCAACAGGTTTTAGAACTTGCATTGGTTTAATTCCCAAAGCAAGCATGAATCGCATTTTAATATTGATACTGTTTATTGCAACAAATACTGTTAGTGCACAGACACTAGGAGGCAATGCAGTATTCAATTTTTTGAATCAACCCAACAATGCCCAACTCGCTGCAGCCGGATCTGTGAATGTTAGCACCATCAGCAATGATGTTGGAATGGCATTCTATAATCCTGCACTTCTGCGCGACTCCATGCATCAGCAAGTTAGCACCTCTTTTTATACTTATGCCGAGGGGGTGAAACAGTATGGCATGCAAACAGCATTTCATTTGCCTTCCATTAATTCTAATCTTGGTGTTGGAGTTCAATATCTCAATTATGGATCTCTAACCCAAACTGATGCCTCAGGAAATGTGCTAGGAAGTTTTAACCCTTCAGATTATGTTGTAGAACTGATGTTCTCAAAATCGTATAAAGAAAAGTGGTGGGTTGGACTCAATACAAAATTTATTAGTTCTAACTACGGAGCATATAGATCATCAGGAATAGCATTTGATGCAGGACTTGCTTATTATGATCCCGAACAGCAATTACAGTTTTCAATCCTTGCAAAAAACATGGGTACACAATTGAAAACCTATGACGGCACTAGTAATAAAGAAGAATTGCCTTTTGATTTTCAAGCTGGAATTACAAAGCGATTGATGAATGCTCCCTTACAATTTTCTGTGACAGCTCATCATTTACACAGATTCGATGTTTTTTATAACGATACATTATTTAATGCTCAAGAAGGGGATGCTAGGTTTGGGTCGAGCAATACTTTCCAAAAAATTATGGGGCACTTTGTTTTTTCGACAGACATTTTTTTGAGTAACCAATTTCAAGTAACCGCTGCGTTGAACCTAATGCGTAGGCAAAGTTTGAATGCTTATAATATCACAAACGGTCTCAATGGATTTAGTCTAGGATTTGCTGTTTTGCTTAATAAATTGCACATCCGTTATGCAACTGGTTTTTATCAACAAAACCTATTCCATCAATTTTCCCTGAATTTTAATTTGAAGGGGGATCCACTTTAGTTTGATGTAGATTTTGCTCTAACGCTTTATCAATAATATAGTGATGGTGATCTACATGGTAAATAGTGAAGTAAATCATTTCTCTAAAAGTAATTTTTCCTAAAAGTGGATGCGGCAAAATGCATTCGTCTAGCTCTTCCTCCGAAAATTTACTGAGACCTTTATTGATCTTTGCAACAATTGAATTGAGTTCTTTGATCAGGCTTTCTTTTTTATCAAAACTAATGGCTGGCGGAATAAAATTGCCTGTTGCCTTAGCCCCAGCTTGTATTTTCTGTAGATATTTTTCTACTAATTCTTCATATGATTTTGAAGGTCGATTAGCTTTGCCAAATATTAACTGTGTAATAAATAAGGGTAACCTTTCTGCTAAGATCAAAGGTTTTGTAGAACGTACAAGATGATCTAATTGCTGACCTGCAGTCCACTTTTCTGGCATAGCAAAAAGGTACTCTTGCTCTGTTAGTTGATGGATATAGTTTGTGAACCGCTGATGATTTTCAGTCATTGATTCGATCATCGAAAACTTGTTCATGGGATCTATTTTAAAGAAAGTTATGAAATCTATTGTTCAATGTCAATAGGTGCTGCCAAGAAAAAGTATTCTTCACCGTTTTCGTAATAGCCTTTGAAATCAATGCTAGTGAGTGGAGAAGCGGCTTTTAACCATCCTTCAAGCGTGTAAAGTTGGTAATGCAACTGGGTATTAAATAATTGATACATTTCAGTATCATTGAATCCATAAATGTCGCCTCCAATTTTACCACATTCAAAAAGGATCAAAGGTTTGTCTCTTTTGATCGTGTTAATCGCTCCTTGTAATACATGCCATTCTCCACCCTCCACATCCATTTTAATTAAACTGATCTTATGATTAATATCAATTAAATTATCAAGGGTGTCTGTGTTTACAGCTATTTGTTTTTCATGATGATAATTTGGGTAGGGCCTTTTTAATAAGCCGCTCAGTGCAGGATTACTTGTAACATAATTAAATTGACTTACAGATTGCTGATCACTTAATGCAATGTTTAATATTAAAGCTTTGCTTCCATATTTCAATTTCAAATTATCATACAATGAAGGGATGGGTTCAAATGCTATGTGCTTACCATTTGGAGATATTTCAATCATCCATTGAAGAATTTTTCCTTCGTTTGCTCCAATATCAATGCAGTTAGAATCTAGCTTGCAATGTTTTGAAATTATTTTTTTGGTAGATCTGTCATACAATTCATTTTTGCCCACCGCGAATGGAAGTAAGGGTTGCAATTTTTTTGCGATATTTTTAATGAATGCAGGAACTAACAATTAAATATTGTTTTTATTTCCAAGATAATTTCGCCATTTTTCAATCACTGCTGTCATATCATTCGGTAAAGCAGATTCAAATAAAATTTCTTTACCAGTTGTTGGATGAATAAAGCCAAGTGTTTTAGCGTGTAAGGCACATCTTCCGCAAACTTCAAAACAGTTGTCTACAAACTGTTTGTATTTTGTATAGATCGTACCTTTTAGAATTTTATCACCTCCATATTCGAAGTCGTTAAATAAGGTATGCCCAATATGTTTCATGTGCACTCTAATCTGGTGTGTTCTTCCCGTTTCCAAAATACATTCTACCAAAGTCACATAATTGAATCTTTCTAATACCCGATAATGCGTGATGGCGTGTTTGCCAATTTCCCCATCAGGATAAACATCAAACATTTTTCGATATTGTTTGTGCCGTGCAATATGACCAACAATTGTTCCTTCATTTTCAGTTACATCTCCCCAAACTAAGGCCACATATTTTCTTGAAACTGTATGGTTAAAAAATTGTTTAGCAAGAGCTGCCGCGGCATGGCCAGTTTTTGCCAGCACAATCAAGCCGGTAGTATTCTTATCGATCCGGTGTACTAGTCCAAAGCGTGGAAGGGTATCTTCGTCGAGGTTGGGGTTTTGTTGTTTTAAATAGTAAGCAACACCATTTAAAAGGGTACCCGAAAAATTTCCAACACCTGGGTGAACCACCATATTCGATGGCTTATTAATTACCATTAAGTCTGCATCTTCATATACAATATCAAGCGGAATATTCTCTAGCTTTAGCTCGGTGTGTTCAGGATTAATATAGCTAAGGAAAACAATCTCATCTCCTGGTCTAACTTTGTAATTAGATTTTACTGTTTTCCCATTTACGGTTAAAAAGCCTGCTTCAATGCCATTCTGAACCTTATTGCGGGTGGCGCCTTCCAAATGCATTTTAGCAAATTTGTCGATCCGCAACGGCTCCTGTCCTTTATCAACTTTAAAGGATTTACGTTCATATAGGTCTTCTGATGTATCGTCAGATATAATGTCAAACTCGGGTTCCATTTGGTAAAAATAGGATTGTTCACGGAGATATACGTTTCTTGCTAATGTAGTATGGGATTTGTTGCGAATTCTGTATTTTCACAGTATGCAACAGCAGGTAACTTTTAAAGACTTGGGTAATAAACGGTACAAGGAAACTTGGGACTATCAAGAAACACTTTTGAAAGAGAACGCCGACCTGAAAGCAGTTTTTAGAAAAACGGGCGATTTAACCCCATCATCGATACCAACAAACCATTACTTGCTTTTTGTAGAGCATCCACCAGTTTATACACTAGGAAAGAGTGGAAAAGAAACGCATATGTTATTAAATGAAGAAGCCCTTGCCAAGAGAGGGATCGACTATTTTCATATCAATCGTGGTGGAGATATTACATTTCATGGTCCTGAGCAATTAGTAGGATACCCAATTTTGGATCTCGAAAAGTTTAAACCAGATTTGGGTTGGTACCTGCGTAGCTTAGAAGAAGTCATCATTTTAACAATGGCTGAGTATGGATTAACGGGCGATCGAAGTCCGGGTGAAACTGGTGTATGGTTAGACCCTCATGTGCCGGGTAAAGAGCGAAAAATATGTGCGATGGGAATTAAGTGTAGCAGGTGGATCACCATGCATGGATTTGCTTTAAATGTAAATACCGATTTGACTTATTTCGGAGATATTGTTCCATGTGGTATTCAAGGTAAGCAGGTAACTTCCTTGCAAAAAGAATTGGGTAGACCTGTTCCAATGGAAGAAGTAAAATATTTGATCAAGAAAAACTTTGAAAGAGTTTTTGAAGTTGAATTAGTAACAGATTAGACTTACCAGCTAGCTTTTAAGAGAACCTTATTTTTCTCCAATAGTATTTCATCTTTATAAAGTTCAAAATTGAACCAACCTGCGTGCGGAAAGTTTGCTTTATCGATTATCAAATTATCAGAAGCAATTTTTTTCATTTGAAATAGTTCGCTTCCATTTTCATCCAAAAACACTAGACGATATACATAGGCAGCAGTATTGTTTAATTGTATTTGTATGTAGCCACTTTTATTCGTGAAGACATTGGGAGATGCGGTCCAATTACTTGGGTTATCCTTGCTTGCTACTTTTTCAAAAGTATTATGTGTTTTAGAGAAGCTATAGGTGCCACCCTTCATGGTATATTGAATCCTATAATAGCAGATCTTATTTTTTGGAGATTTAGTATCAGTAAAACTGTTTTCGTAAAGGCTAGGATTTTTTGCCGATATGATGGTTTTGAACTTTTTATTGTCTTCAGATCTTTGAACTGATAATTGAATACAATTGTGAAATGGATTGTGCCAGCTGATGGTTGCTTTTCCGGGTGCAATTAGTTTCAATTTAAATTCAGGTAAAACATCTTGTCCTATTGCATTCCTTAGAAATAAGGAAAAGAAAAGAAATAGAAAAAGGCGGATACTTTGTTTCATGTGTTGCAAATATATTAATGACCCTTTTAAAAAAGTAAACTGTTTTTTGCTAAGGAAAGATTGCCTTGTAGTCCGCCGCTATGTATCACCAATACACGATCGGAAGGTTTGAAATAACTTTTATCAAGTAGGTCGCTTACTGCATAAAAAACTTTACCAGTATAAACGATATCGGTAGGAACAGATTCTTTGATCCAGAATTGGTTCATGAAATTCAAAAGCTCAGGAGGGTGTTTTGCAAAACCTCCAAAGTGATAGTCAGGGATATAAACAAACCGTTCTTGATTTTCGGAAGTCACAAGCATTTTTACTTCTACCTCAAGGCTATCATTGTTTTTCTGAGAGCTGATCCCCAACACTTGCTGGTGTGGCAAACTAGCGTTTAATAATCCAGCAACCATGGTGCCAGAACCTATTGCAGCAATTAGATGGGTATAATCTTTCAGTGTAACTTTTTCTAAAAGAGTAGCAGCACCCTTTGCGCCTAAGTAGCCGTAGCCCCCTTCTGGGATCCAATATCTAGCTTGACTTGAATTATTTTCAATGATGCCCTTTTTGTTTTTATAGTCGGTTCTACTCACAAACTGAAGTTGCATGCCATAGAATTGGGCCGATTGTAGTGTTGTAGAAAGTTGCTCTGTTTGATCGCCACGAATAAATCCGATACTGTTAAGTTGATGTTGCTGGCAGGCACATGCAGTAGCTACAATATGGTTACTGTAAGCACCTCCAAAACTTGCTATTTCAGAATAGCCTTTTGAGATAGCGTCTTCCAAATAAAAGCGCAGTTTATACCATTTATTACCACTGATCACTGGGTGAATCAGATCGGATCTGAGAACATCAATTCTTACCCCTTGTTCTGAGCCAAGGTGTAAAGATTGAATCGTAACCAAATCGGTATTTATTTGCACTTTTTCAAAAGGATTTTAAAGATTATCAAGTAACTTTATAACATAAAATTTTTCATATGAAACCTACGCTAGTAATATTAGCTGCTGGTATGGCCAGTCGCTATGGAAGTCAGAAACAAACTCAGTCATTTGGTCCGAGTGGCGAAACTATCATGGATTATTCAATTTATGATGCCATCAAGGCAGGATTTGAAAAAGTTGTTTTTATTATCCGAGAAGATTTCGCTGATAATTTCAAAGCGATCTTCGAACCAAAGTTAGCAGGTAAAATTAAAACCGACTATGTATACCAACATTTAAAAGCATTTGTAGGAGATATAGAAGTTCCATCTGATCGTACTAAGCCTTGGGGTACAGCACATGCGGTGCTTTGTTGCAAGGGTAAAGTGAATGAGCCTTTTGCAGTGATCAATGCAGACGATTACTATGGTACAGATTCGTTTGTAAAAGCATATGATTTCTTGATCAATCAGTGCAATGATCAAACCTATAGCATCATTGGATATGAGTTAAAGAAAACTTTGAGTGATTTTGGTAGTGTGAGTAGAGGAGTTTGTGCTGTTGATGCAAACAGTAATTTAACCGACATTAATGAACGCACCAGTATTTTCAGAAATGAGAAGGGAATCATTACTTATGAAGATGCCACTGGTTTACATGAAGTAAGCGAAGACAGTTTAGTAAGCATGAACTTCCTATGTTTTGCTCCAGGATATATCGATTTTTGCGAAAAGAAATTTGGAGAGTTTTTAGGAAATGAAAACAACCTGAAAAATATCAAATCAGAATTTTTTATTCCTATTGTAACGGGCCAGTTTATGAAAGAGGGATTGGGCATTGTAAAAGTAGTTCCTACTTCTGCGCAATGGTTTGGGGTTACTTATAAAGAAGATGCGCCACATGTACAGGCGAGCATCAACAAATTAGTTGCTGATGGTGTGTATCCCAATAATTTATGGGCATAGAATTCAAATAGTTATTGAGAAAGGAGAGCAGAGATGTTCTCCTTTTTTTTGTTAATAGGGATCAAAAAAATAACCCCTCCTGTGGGGGAGGGGCTATCGATATTTAAAACTCAACTGTAATTATTTTTTGCTGAACGCTTTTACGTTGTAAACGCAATCAGCCACTTTATTGATTTGTTGTTTTCTAGAAGTTCCTTTAATCGTAGAACGAACTGAAATTTTAAGATTCTCTAAGGAAGGATCATCTGCTTTTGCTTCAGCCACACATTCGAAAATGTTTTTTGATTTAACTGCGAATGCAACGCCATCAGCTTGAGCTTGACGGGTACTTAATACGCCAATCACTTCTCCATTGTTGTTTAACACTGGTCCACCTGAGTTACCAGGGTTAGCGCTGATTTGAATTTGGTAACTCAAAGAATCACCGTTGAAACCAGTTTTGGAAGCTAGGTATCCAACACCATAAACAATATCGTTACGAGGATAACCTAAGGTAAAAATCTCATCACCTAAATCAGCATTGGTTTTGCCGATACTATAAGGAAGTGATTTTAATGGGGTAAAATCTTCGTCATCTATTTTTAAAATAGCCAGATCTTTTTTGGTATCGATATGAACTATAATGGCTTTATATTCTTTTCCTTTGCTATCAACTACAATGGCAGCAGTACCTTTTAGTACGTGAGCGTTTGTAATGATAAACCCTTTTGCATCAATTAAGAATCCAGAACCTCCACTAATCACTGTAACACCATTAGGGATCTTACTTTTCACTTCATTGATCAATGAGCCTTGGTATTGTTGGTTACGCTTAATGATTTCAATATCCTTGCTCAATTGTTGAATCTGGTTACCATTAACTACTGGTGAAAAGTAAGCAACAAGCCCACTAATTACCAAAGCAATAACACCACCAACCGAAGCTGCAATCGCAGTAACGCGTTTATATCTATTCCACAATTGCACAACCTGTGCTTTTGCAGTTAGTTCGCCTCCTTCATTGACATCTCCATTTTCTAGTAGTCTAGTATGAACTTCATGAAGGGTATGTTTGATGTTGTAGGTAGCTGCATAATCTTCCATTTGATGCTGGAACAGTTTATGTTCTACCACCATCTGGTCGATCTCTGGGGTCTTTTTGCGAAGCGCTTCGAATACGGCTACTTCTATCGGAGACATTTCTCCGGCGAGGTAAGATTCGATGCTTGCAAGTAATTGAATGTCATCCATGGTACTAGTCTCCGATATTATATTGCGAAAAAAACAATTTCTTCAATCTCATCAGGCATTTGTACTTCTGGTTTTTAGCATTATCAGCATTTGTGTAACCAAATTCTGCCGCCAGTTCTTGCATGCCCTTTTTTTTCAAATAGTAGCCTTCTAATAAACTTTTACAAGGCTCCCCCAAACTTTTCATTGCCCGATCCATTATCGCAAACTCAGCGTTGCGTTTTTCGTGAATCTCCATATCCTCTTCAACAGGAATAGTTTCATCCAAATTGTCGACCTGGTTGGAGAACCTTCCAAGTTGTTGTAATTTTTTAAGCCATAGACGCCTGCATATGGAATATACATAAGTTTTGATTTGACAGGTTAATACAAATGATTCGCTTTGTGCCTTTTCATATAGAGCAATCATTGCTTCCTGAAAAACGTCTCTTGCGTCGTCGTAAGAGCCATTATTATTTAAGACAAAGGCCTGTACCATACTAAAATTGTCTTTATAGATGGTCTCGATAGCCCTTGAGTCGTTACTCGCCAGTCCTTTTAATAATGCTTGTTCGTTCTGTTCCGATTTCACTTTACTGTAATTAATACTATGAAGTGGTTAAAAGTAACCCAAAAAGGCTCAAAAAATATTTTTCAAAAAAAAATTAATTATGGAGGTTACCTTTTATGTCCTTTGGGTATTAACTGTAAATTACCTCAAAACAAAAAAAAACAAAAAATGAAAAAAGTATTATTCGTTGTAGCACTAGGTGCTTTCGCAGCTTGCGGTACAGGTGCTAACACAGAAGCTAAGGTTGATTCTTTGGCAGCTAAAGTTGATTCTACTGTTGCTAAAGTTGATTCTACTGTAGTTAAAGTTGATTCTACTGTTAAAGCTGTAGTTGATACACTTAAGAAAAAATAATTCAATAAGAGCTAAGTGCTGAGAGGATTGTGAGACTCAGCTTGCCGGTTCTGAATTAGCTTATTACCGATTTTCATATGGCAAGCAATCGTTAGAGGTCGCTCCGTTTCCACGGAGGGACCCTTTTTTTTGTAGTTACCCCCTCATTGTCAATGCAAACTAAGGTTCGTTAGCTAAATATTTTCGTATAGCCGCTTGGTTTGTACAATCGAATGGATTATATTTGATCCATCATGCAAACATTGTTGAACAATACTCGATTTTATTTTTTCTTTTATTTCTACTTTAAAACAAGTAGCCGGGTACTGTTTGCTAAAGCTTAATTATAAACTTGAAACATCATATCCCGGCCAATAGGTCGGGTTTTTTTTTGCCCGATGTATCGGGAACGAAAGGAATTGCATATGGAAAATGAAAAGACTGCTTTAATTGGAACTGTAAAAACGGTGTTCGAAAGTAAAAAAGGGATCGCTATTCAAGGATATGAAGGAAGCTTCCACCAGGTAGCTGCCAGAAATATGTATGGGAAGCCTGTGACTGTAATTCCCTGTGCAACTTTTAGAGATCTGATAAGAGTGGCTTCCGATCAATCTGCTTCTAGTGGTGCTATTATGGCTATTGAAAATTCAATTGCTGGTAGTATCCTTCCTAATTATAACCTCTTGCAAAAAAGTAAACTGAAAGTGGTGGGAGAGGTTTATTTAAGTATTAGCCAAAATTTAATGGTTAACCCAGGAGTAAAATTGGAAGATATTAAAGAAGTACATAGTCATCCAATGGCAATTCTTCAATGTCTTGAGTATTTAGAAAAGTATAACTGGAAATTAATTGAAACAGAGGATACCGCTTTAAGTGCAAAACATGTACACCAACATAAAAGCAAACATGTGGCTGCCATTGCGAGTAAATTAGCAGCAGAATTGTACGGGTTGGATCTGATTGCGCCAAATATACAAACCATGAAAAATAATTACACGCGTTTCCTGGTTTTACAAAGAGAAAAGGAAGCAGTGCTAATAGCTGATGCAAATAAAGCCTCTATTTATTTTCAAACAAATCACTCAAAAGGTATCCTATCGAAAGTGTTAACCTTAATAGCTGATGCGGATATCAATTTAAGTAAGCTTCAAAGCATGCCAATACCTGGTAGCAATTTTAAATATGGATTTTATGCAGATTTAGAATTTGATCAATTGAACCAGTTTCATCTAGTGATGGAGGCAATTGATTCACTCACCAATAGTGTAAAGGTTTTTGGGATTTATAAAAAAGGAAAACTTGTAAAAGGATAGTTATGGCATTTAGTACTTCAAAAAGATTGGAAGGAATTGGCGAATATTATTTTTCGCAAAAACTTCGCGAAATCGATGAGCTGAATAAGGCTGGAAAAGCGATTATTAATTTAGGTATTGGTAGTCCAGATTTGCCGCCTCACCCGGATGTAATAAAGGTTTTGCAGGAAGAATCTGCGAAGCCCAATGTGCATGCTTACCAAAGTTATAAAGGGTCGCCGATTTTAAGAAATGCGATCAGAGATTGGTATGCTTTATGGTATCAGGTAACACTCAATCCGGATACAGAAATTCTTCCTTTAATTGGAAGTAAAGAAGGGATTATGCATATCTGTATGACTTATCTGAATGAAGGCGACCAAGCATTAATTCCCAATCCAGGTTATCCAACTTATAGCAGTGCCGTAAAACTCGCAGGTGGTGTTGCAGTGCCATATGAAATGAGCGAAGACAAAAACTGGGAACCAGATTTCGAGGCTTTAGAAAAAACGGATTTGAGCAAAGTGAAATTATTATGGGTCAATTATCCGCATATGCCAACAGGTCAATTACCCAATGAAGCATTATATGCAAAGATTGTTGCCTTTGGATTAAAGCATCAGATTTTGATCTGCCATGATAACCCTTATAGTTTTATTTTAAATGAAAAACCAGTGAGCTTATTATCTGTTCCTGGTGCCAAGGATATAGTCATTGAATTAAATTCTTTGAGTAAAAGTTCTAATATGGCGGGATGGCGTGTAGGTATGTTATGTGCTGCAAAAGAACGTATTGATGAAATTTTGCGATTTAAAAGTAATATGGACAGTGGGATGTTTCTTCCCTTACAACTTGCAGCTGCAAAGGCTTTAAGCTTGAACAAAGATTGGTATGATAGCATTAATAAAGTGTATGCAGCGAGAAGAATAAAAGTTTTCGAATTATTGGATTTGTTAAACTGCGTGTATTCAAAGGATCAGGTGGGCATGTTTGTATGGGCAAAGATTCCGAGTACATTTAAAGATGGTTATGCTTTAAGCGATAAAGTATTATACGAAGCAAATGTGTTTATTACACCTGGTGGAATATTTGGAACTGCTGGAAATGGATATATCAGAGTAAGTCTTTGTGGCTCGGTTGAGAGATTTGAACAAGCAATAGAAAGAGTAAAAGCATTGGACTAATAATTTAAATGAATTGAAATGCGTGTAGCAATTGTTGGTATCGGTTTAATTGGTGGATCAATGGCATTGGCTTTGAAAGAAAATGGATTTGCTGATTGGGTAATTGGTGTTGATGCAAACCCTGAGCACCAGAATTTAGCTTTGGAATTAAAATTAGTGGATGAAATTGTTCCATTAAATGAAGCTGTTAAAAAATCTGATTTTATCATTTTAGCGATACCTGTAAATGCTGCAGAAAAATTATTACCCGGTTTATTAGATCAGGTTCATCTACAAGTTTTGATGGACGTGGGTTCAACCAAAGAGGGACTTTTAAAATGTATTCAACATCATCCGAAGAGAGGAAGATTTGTTGCTACACACCCTATGTGGGGAACTGAAAATAGCGGTCCCACTGCTGCAGTAGCTGGCGCTTTTTTAGATAAGGCAACTGTGATTTGCAATAAAGAGGAAACAGATGGAGATGCTTTAGACCTGGTGGAGAAAATGTATGAAACGCTTGGAATGCACCTGGTGTACATGAATGCCAAAGCACATGATGTGCACGTAGCCTATGTGAGTCATATTTCTCATATTACCTCTTTTGCTTTAGCTAATACCGTACTGGAAAAAGAAAGGGGAGAAGACAATATTTTTGAGTTGGCCAGTGGTGGTTTTGAAAGCACCGTTCGTTTGGCAAAAAGTAATTCTGATATGTGGGTGCCAATATTTATGCAAAATAAAGAAAATGTGTTAGATGTTCTAAATGAGCATATTAGTCAGCTTAGGAAGTTCAAATCTTGTTTAGAGAAAGAGAATTTCGAATATCTGAAAGAGCTTATTGAACAGGCTAATGGGATAAAACGGATTTTAAAATAAGGTTTTTAGTGGTGGTTTGGCGTATAAGAAAACGCTAAAATCCAATAGAATAAAGGGGTTCAGGAGAACTTAACAAACAAAAAAAAGGCAAAGCCCTATTAAAAAAGTACCTTTGCCGCAAATTTTTTAATACATGATGACATTTGAAGGGTTGGGAATTGATGCGAGATTGATTCAGGCAACCGATGAGTTGGGGTATGTGAACCCAACCGCAATACAAGAACAAGCAATACCTATTTTGCTAAGCGGCACACAAGATTTTATCGGCTTAGCGCAAACAGGTACCGGAAAAACAGCAGCTTTTGGTTTACCATTACTGCACATTATTGACGCAGCTGCAAAGTATCCACAGGCATTAGTTGTATGCCCTACCAGAGAACTTTGTATGCAAATTGTGAAAGAAATAGAGCTCTTTAAAAAATATATGACCGGCATTTCTGTGGTTGCCGTTTATGGAGGAGCATCTATCGGGTTACAAATTCGTGACCTAAAAAGAGGCGTTCAGATAGTAGTAGCAACACCGGGAAGATTA